>JARLGQ010000105.1 GCA_031292675.1 Acidimicrobiales bacterium | reverse complement strand
TCACCACCACGGGCCCCATCCGCTACGAGGTGGTCGAGCCCCTGCGGTCGGTCCGCTTCGTCCTGGAGGCCAACGACCACCAGCCCATCGCCTTCGACTGGTTGTTCGAGGGGATCGTGCCGCCCGCGGTCGAGGACCGAACTCACATGCGCCAGGGATTCCGGGTGGGATCAGACCTGGTGCGCTACCACCAGATCGGGTCGGCGTCGGGCTGGGTCGAGGTGGAGGGGATTCGGACCGAGCTCTCCCCCGACACCTGGGTCTCCACACGGGACCACTCCTGGGGCGTTCGCTACGACGTCGGGCTCCCCCCAAGGGACCTCGAGCCCCGCGATCCACTGGCAGGGCTCTCCTTCCGCATGATCTGGAGCCCGATCGCCATGCAACGACCGGACGGAACCCGCTACGGCATCTTCCTCCACTACCAGATCGTGCAGGGCCCCGGGTTCACCTACAAACAGGTCGTCATGGGCGGAGTCGAGCACCCCGACGGAACCGTGCAGCGCTTCGTCGACCTCGAGCCGGCGCTGGAGTTCGACCCCGACAACCGCCGGCTGCGCGGCGGGCGCGTCGAGGCGCGCGCCGCCGACGGGACCGTGCGCACCCTGGAGCTCGAAGCCGTCTCCGAAACCGGCTTCCACCTGGGAGCGGGCCTGTACTTCGGGCTCGACGGCCATCATCACGGCGAGTGGCGTGGAGACCTCCTGGTCGAAGGCGAGCATGTCCCGGATTGCGCCGACCCCGCCGCGGCCCGGCGACTGCACCAGATCCGAGACACGGTGGTGCACGTCGTCGACCCCGTCGGGGGCGGAGAGGGGTGGGGCAATTGCCAGCCCATCATCACCGGGGGCGACGACGCACTGGGCCTCTCCGCCGACGACAGCTTCATGTAGGAGCCCGTTCATTTAGAACCCTGTCAGGCAAAATTGCTGGACCCGTTCGTCTGAAAACCCCCACCATTCACGGAGAGGCCCTGACGCATCACGGAGAGGGGCCCACTTGCCGATGACGTCGGGGTGCTTTCAGGGTCAATCCGGATTTCGCCCCCTGTCGCCGTGTTCCACACTGAGCGCATCGCGACGGCCACCCCGACAGCCCCAGTGCGCCGCGCCGGTCCCATGGGCTCCGACAACCTCGGTTTCCTGAGGACGGGCGCGGGTAAGTAAGACTGTCTGCCACATCCGAGTGACATCCGAATGCTCGACTCGACCCGCCCCGCCTGGTCTGTGCCTTGACCCCGCACCCGATCGCGCCAGGCATGTGAAGAACGGACCCCCCATGGCGATCACCGACCACACATCGACCGGAGCCCCCGCGTCCGCGACGCCGGTGGCGGCGCGTGCCGTCGACCTCGTGAAGACCTACGGCAAGGGTGAGGCCGCCGTCACGGCGCTCACCGGCGTGAACGTCTCGTTCGAGCGTGGGCGGTTCACCGCCGTCATGGGCCCGTCGGGCTCGGGCAAGTCCACCCTCATGCACTGCATGGCGGGGCTGGACACCCCGAGCTCGGGTCACACCTATGTCGGGGAGCAGGACATCGGTCTCCTCGACGACGCCGGCCTCACCCAGATGCGGCGTGACCGGATCGGCTTCGTGTTCCAGTCCTTCAACCTGGTGCCCACGCTCACCGCACGCGAGAACATCACCCTTCCCGCCGACCTCGCCGGGACCAAGATCGACCAGGAGTGGTTCGACTTCCTCGTCTCCCAATTGCGGATCGGGGACCGGCTGGCGCACCGGCCCAACGAGCTGTCCGGCGGCCAGCAGCAGCGGGCCGCCTGCGCCCGGGCGTTGATCCGCCGCCCCGACCTGATCTTCGCCGACGAGCCCACCGGCAACCTCGACTCGAACGCCTCGGGAGAGATGCTGGGCTTCCTCCGCCGTTCGGTGACGGAATTCCAGCAGTCGATCGTGATGGTCACCCACGACCCCCGTGGTGCCGCCTACGCCGACCGGGTCGTCTTCCTGGCCGACGGCAACGTGGTCAGCGAGCTGGCGTCACCGACGGCCGACTCGGTGCTCGAGCGGATGAAGCAGCTGGGTACCTGACGTGTGGAAGGTCACCATCAAGGGCATCCTCGCCCACAAGCTGCGACTGGCGCTCACCGCGCTCGCCATCGTGCTGGGCGTGACGTTCATCTCGGGGACCTTCGTGCTCACCGACACCCTCCACAACACCTTCACCACCCTCTTCGGCCACGTCTACCAGAACGTCGACTTCCAGGTCCGTGCCCAGGCCGCCTTCACCAGCAACACCGGCGGGGGTGGCGCCGATCGCAACAACATCCCGCAGTCCATCGTCACCACGGTCCGCAACGTCCCCGGCGTCGCCGACGCCGAGGGCACCGTGAGCGGCAACAGCGTGCAGTTCGTCGCTCCTGACGGCAAGGCCATCAGCACGGGGGGTGCCCCGACCCTGGGCGTCTCCTTCGACCCCGATCCGCGGCTCTCCTCGTTACATGTGGTCCAGGGCGCGGGCCCCACGACCTCGAGTGACGTGGCGATGGACGCGGCGACGGCCAAGAAATACCACTTTGCGGTGGGCGACCACGTGCGCATCCTGCTCCCTGGCCCTACCCAGACCTTCACCATCACCGGCATCGTCAGATTCGGCACCGCCGATAATCTCGCCGGAGCCACGCTGGCCGCGTTCACCCTGCCCACGGCACAACGCCTGCTGGAAGAGGTCGGACGCGTCGACGCTATCAACGTCCTGTCCAAGCCCGGAGTCGACAAGGCGAGCCTTCAACACGCCATTGCACACGTCCTGCCCCCCGGGGTCGAGGTCGTCACGGGGCAGACGGTGGCCAACGAGCAGACCAACCAGATCAACCAGGCACTGGGCTTCTTCTCGACCGCTCTGCTCGTCTTCGCGTTCATCTCCCTGTTCGTGGGGGCGTTCACGATCTTCAACACGTTCTCGATCCTCGTCGGCCAACGAACTCGGGAGCTGGCGTTGCTGCGGATCGTGGGCGCCAGCCGGCGCCAGGTGTTCCGCTCCGTGCTCCTCGAGGCCGGCCTCCTGGGGATCGTGGCGTCCCTGATCGGCTTGGGCCTCGGCGTGTTGGCGGCCCTGGGACTGGAAGCGCTGCTGAAGGGCTTCGGCATCTCTCTGCCCTCGGGGTCGCTCGTCTTCGCGACCCGGACGGTGATCGTCGCCCTCGCCGTGGGGGTCGGGGTCACGTTGGTCTCCGCCATCAGCCCGGCCCGACGCGCCGTACGCATCCCGCCCGTGGCTGCGCTGGTCGACTACCGCGGAGACGATGGAGAATCGTCGAGACGACGCATCGTGATCGGGACGGTGGTCGCCGTCCTCGGGGTTGCCGCGCTGACACTGGGATTGACCAAGCCGGCGATCCAGCTGGTCGGTCTGGGGGCGGTCGCCGTCTTCATCGGCATCGGGATGCTGGCGCCCATCGTGGCGCGCCCCATGGCAAGTGTCCTGGGACGTCCCCTGGCTCGCACCCTCAGCATGGCGGGCAAGCTCGGGCGGGAGAACTCGATGCGCAGTCCCCGCCGCACCGCTCAGACGTCCTCCGCCCTGATGGTGGGCCTGGCCCTCGTGTCCACGATCGCCGTGTTCGGCGCGTCGCTGTCAAAATCGGCGACGAGCAGCGTCGACGAAGCGATCAGCGCCGACTACATCCTCACCAGCAATTCTGGCGGCGGCGGAGGCAGCATCAGCAATTCGGTGGCGTCGGTCGCATCCCGCGTCCCCGGTGTGACCGTCGCATCCACCGTGTACAGCGGGCAGTTCGAGTTCCGACACTCGGTCGACACCTTGACCGCGGTCTCACCGCAACATCTCTCCGACACCATCATCTTGAGGATGCAGTCCGGAGCCGGGGCTCCGGCGCTCAGCGCCGGGGAGATGCTGATCGACACGACGACGGCGAATTCCGATCACCTCTCGGTGGGCTCGGTCGTGCCCGTGAAGTTCGCGCAGACGGGGAGCTCGACGATGCGGATCGGCGGGATCTACAAGGCGAACTCGCTGCTCGGGAGCTTCCTCATCGGTGACGGCTTCTTCCTGTCCCATTTCAGCAATCCCCTCCCTCTCGCCGTCCTCCTCAACACGACCAACCCCACCGGCACCCAGAGCCACGCCCTCAACGACGGCCTCAACGCATTTCCAAACCTGAAGATCCAGACGCGCGCCCAATTCGAGAAATCACAACAGGCCCAGGTCAACCAGCTGCTCGGGTTGGTCTACGCGCTGCTCGCCCTGGCGGTGGTGATCGCCATGATCGGCATCGTCAACACCCTCATGCTCTCGGTGTTCGAGCGCACGCACGAGATCGGGCTGCTGCGGGCGGTCGGGATGAAGCGGCGCCAGGTGCGGGCCATGATCCGCTCGGAGGCCGTGATATTGGCGCTCTTCGGCGCCATCATCGGCATCATCGTCGGCACCGCGCTGGGGACGGCATTCGCCGCCTCGCTGAAACAACAGGGGATCACCGACATCGTCATCCCCTTCGGCAGCCTCGTGCTGTTCCTGGTCCTGGCGGCCCTGCTGGGCCTCGGCGCCGCGACGTGGCCGGCCCGCCGGGCAGCGAAGCTCGACGTCCTGGCGGCGATCGCAGCCGAGTGACCGTGATGCTCCGGGTCGAGCCCGAGCATCACGCCTCACATATGACACATGACCCACAAACACCTCGCATGCCACATACGACACAGCTTCGGCATACCGGATCGTTCGCCGTCCCCATGGCTCAGCGGGGTTGCAGGTGTCACCCAGGGCAGACGCCCGGCTGACCCAGCGCACTCCCCACTGAAACCCCCGCACTCCCACTGAGACTCAGCACACTCCCACTGAAACGTGGGACAGTTCTGAGGTCAGTTGTCTGGCGCGCTTTCGCGTTCAGCGACAGCAGCGACAGGTGCCAAACCAGGGCGGCATCATGACCACACAGTCCCCAGCGACGACAGCGACGCAACGGGACGCCGCGCTCGCGTCGTGACCGTCGACGAGCCATCCGTCGACGATCCGACCGCGTACGATCCGACCGCGGACGAGCCCTCCGTGCCCGGGCCGTCCGCCGGAGCGCGCCGGGCGCCGTGGCTGCGACGGACGGGGCCCGACGCCCTGGGCCTCCTGGTGGTGGTGGTCGCCGCCGTCGTGGTCATGGCACCGGCACTCGTCCACGGCGCCTCGCTCGGCCCCTTCGACCTCCTGTCCCAGGACGGGCTGACCAAACAACCGGGGGTGATGATCCGCAACGGCCAGACGACGGACCTCATCGCCGAGATGATCCCGTGGACGAGCCTGGCCTGGACACAGGTCCACCACGGGCAGCTCCCTCTGTGGAACCCGTACAACGGGCTGGGCATGCCGTTGGCCTTCAACTGGCAATCGGCGACCTTCGGCGTCCCCACGTTGCTGGGCTACCTGGCGCCGCTCCGACTGGCGTACACGGTGCAGATCATGGTGACCCTGGTCCTGGCCGGAACCGGCGTCTTCGTGCTGGGGCGGGTGCTGCGCCTGCACGTGATGGCGTGCGTGATGGCCGGCGTCGTCTTCGAGCTGAGCGGCGCCTTCATGGGATTTCTGGGCTGGCCCATCGCGTCGGTGATGGCCTGGACGGGGTGGCTCTTCGCCGCCGCCCTGTTGGTGGTGCGCGGTCGTCACCGCGTGCGCGCCGTCGTGCTCTTTGCCCTCGTCGTCGCATGCGCGGTCTACGCGGGCCAACCCGACGCCCTGGTCCTGCTCGGGGCCGGGCTGTTCATCTTCCTGGTCGTGCTGCTCGCCTCGCGCACTCGCAGGCTCGGCAGCCCGAGGGCGGTCTTGCGCCCTCTCGGCGACCTGACCCTCGCCACCGTGGCTGGGGGGGCGCTGGCCGCACCCCTCATCCTGCCCGGCGTCCCGCTCGTCACCGGCTCTGTCTTCTTCCACTCCCAGCGCGCCAACGGCGCCCTGTCCGCCCACGATGTCGTGAACCTGGTCTTCCAGGGGTTCGACGCCCTGCCGGTGGCCAAGAGCCACTGGTTCGGAATCGGCGACGCCACCTACGTGGGGGCCATCGCCCTCGTGCTGGCGGCCACGGGTGCCGTGGTGCACCGACGGCGGGCCGAGGTGTTCGCCATCACCGTGCTGGGCGTGGCCATGGCGGCTCTCATCTTCGTGCCCGAGCTGGGAACGTTGATGAACCACCTGCCGTTCCGCGTGCGTTGGCACCTCGGCCTGATCATGGTCACCTTCGCCATCGCCGTGCTGGCGGGGGTCGGATTGGACGTCGTCATCCGTGCTCCCCGGGACTGGCGGATCCGGTTGTCGCTGGGGGCCGGATTCGGCCTCATCGGACTGGGAGTGGCCGGGCTGTGGGTGGTGGGACGAGGTCATCTCGCTCCCGGGCCCGCCCGACTCCGAGCCGAGAGCTTCATCTGGCCGGCAGCCGCCACGCTGCTCGGGCTGTTGGTGGTGACGGCGCTCGGGCCGAGATTCCGGCGTGGCGGGGGGCATGACCGGACCGTCGTCGGTCGGCGCTTGGGCGCGGGGCTCGGGGCGGCGGCCGTCCTCCTGGCGTGCGAGACGGCGTTCCTCATCGCCGTGGGGGCACCGACGTGGTCGTCGAGTGCGACGTACCTGGCCCCCACTGCCGCGGAGGCGACCCTCGCCGGCGACGTGGGGTCGTCCCTGGTCGGGTTCGGAGTGCGTTCCTGCGAGCTCCCGCCGACCCTGGGCATCCTCCCCGAGACCAACAGTGCGTTCGGGGTCCACGAGCTGTCCTCCTACGACCCCATCACCCCGAGCGCGTACTTCCGGGCGCTGAAGGTCGCCCCCGGCGTCCCCATCAGCGCGCTGTGCCCCGTGATACGGAGCGCGGCCCAGGCCCGCACCCTCGGCGTGAGCTTCGTCCTCGAGCCCAGGGGAACACCGGGCCCGCCTGGCACCGTGTTCGACGCGGCCGTCGGCGACGAGGACCTCTACCGTGTCCCCGGGGCGGGCCTGGCCACGCTGACCCCCGTGACGCCGATTGGGGGGTTCCCGGCCTCGATCGCGGGCGGCACGCCGGTGGCCGTGACCCACCCCGACGCCGCCGAGTGGAAACTCGAGACCCACGCGCTCGGGACACAGGTGCTCCGGCTCCGGCTCACCGATGTCCCCGGTTGGCACGCCACGATCGACGGCCGGCCTCTGCAGCTGGAGCGCTTCTCGACCATAATGCTCCAGGCCCGGGTCCCGCCGGGGAATCACACCGTCGACCTGCAGTACTGGCCCGAGACATTCACGCTCGGCATCGTCCTCGCCGCATGTAGCGCAGGGGGACTGGCGGCGGCACTCCTCGTCACGTGGAGACGCGCCCGCACCAGGGCGCGGACGACTGCTCCGATCAGCGCAGCCGGTGGAGACCCCCAAGCCCCTCGAGGGAACCCGTCCTGACCATGCCCATGGGCGCCGGCCCTCAGAACTCGATCGTCCGAATGGGGTTCGTGCCGTCCCATCCGGCACTCTGTTCGCGCATGTGCTCGAAGAACCCGCCGAAGCCACTCGTCTCGACGACCTCGTTCACGGTCCCGGCGTGGGACGGGGAGTCGAAGTAGGAGAACCGCTGGTCGGGGGTGAGCCCCCGACCCTCGTAGTAGGGCGTGCGCCCGCGCTGGCGGTACAGGGCCAGAGCAGCGTCGTAGTCGTCGGTGAAGTGGGCGAGGTGATGGAGGCCGCTGCCGTAGCGGGCCTGGAAGTCCCGGTAGGGGGAGGGGTGGTCGTCGAGGGGCTGGATCAACTCGACCTGGAGGTCCCCTGAGTAGGTGATGGCCACGGCGATGCGGGCATCGGTGGGCTCCCCGCGATAGCGGAGGTCGTTGAGAGGCGGAGACGGCAGGTAGAAGAACGGGCCCACGTCGAGCGCCCCGATCCAGTGCTCCATGGCGGCCGAGACGTCGTCGACCACGTACCCGAGCTGCGCGATCGGCCCCAGGGCCGTGACCGAAGCGGACTGTCCCATGGGGGCTCCTCCTGTGCCATCGGCATCCCGGGCTCCCCCGGATGGCGCCGGCGCGGGTCACTACAGTGGCACGGCGACACCCGTGGCGGGGCCTCGGAACCGCTTCTGAAGCGAAGGGGGAGCCATGACGCCAGGTTCGATCACCGTGACGGGCTTCAGCCACGTCGCCATTGCGGTGACCGACCTCGGAGCCGCCCGTGACTTCTACTGCGGCGTCCTCGGTTTCGAGGAGCTTCCCCGCCCCGACCTGGGAATCCCCGGGATGTGGCTCAGGGTCGGGGACCTGCAGCTCCATTTCGTGGAGACCGACGAGATGCCCACCCCGGGCCGGGGCTTCCCCCACTACGCGCTCCACGTCCCCACCGACAGGTTCGACGAGACCGTCGAGGCCCTCCGCGCCGCCGGCGCTCCGTTCCTCGGGGAGCCGAGCACCCGCGTGGACTTCGGCACCACGGTGCTCGCGGCATTCGTCAACGACCCCGCGGGCAACTTCATCGAGCTCACCAACGTCGGCCCGGCCTGAGCGAGGCTCGGGACCGGGGGCGGAACCGCCTTCGGGAGGCTCAGCCGGTGAGGCTCAGCCGGTGAGGCGTGCCCGGCGGCGGCTGACGCGGATCATCGCCGCCCCGGCCACGAGCAACACCGCAGCCGCACCGAGGCCCTGCTCGACGTCCGCGCCCGTGAAGGGCAGACCGCCCGAGGAAGGCACGGACTGCGTGGCGACCGGAACGGTGACCGCGGGTGCCTGCGAGGCGGCCACGCCCGGTGTCACCTGGCCCTGCACCACCGAACCCTGGCCCACCGCACCGATGGGAGCCGGAGAGCAATTCGTGTAGCAGGTGCCGTCCGCAGCAGCGGGGAGCGAGAACCCGAGGATGACCGCACCTGTCATCGAGAGGCCAACGACGAGCTTCCGGAACACGCCCAAACGCTAACCGCCGCGCCCTCCGCACGCGCGGCAATCGCGGCGACCGCCTTCTTCTTCCTCAACCCAGGGCGACCACGGGCGCGTCGAGGAGGTCGTTGGCGGTCGAGCCGTGGAAGTTGGCGCCCCCGTAGGTGAAGATCCCGCCGTCCGCGCCGACCAGCCAATACCCGCCTCCACCGGGGAGGACACGCATACCCACCACCGGCTTGGACAGGGCCAGGGCACCGGCGGACCCGTCGAACGGAGCGCCGAAGGAGAACACCCCCCCGTCCGAAGCCACCAGCCAGTAGCCGCCGCCGGGATTCGCCGCCATCCCCACGACGGGCTTGTGCAACCTCGTCGCCCCCATGGACCCGAGGAAGGAGGCGTCGCCGTAGGCGAACACGCCCCCGTCCGCGGCCACGAGCCAGTACCCGCCGCCGTCGGGGGTGGCCGCCATCCCCACCACGGGCGAATTGAGATGCTTCGCCCCCATGGACCCGAGGAAGTGGGCGTCGCCGTAGGAGAACACGCCCCCGTCGGAGGCCACGAGCCAGTAGCCGGCATCCGACGCGGTGTCAGCGGTGCCGACCACTGGTGCCCTGAGCGGAAGGGCGCCCGCCGAACCGTAGAAGCCGTCACCGAAGGCGAACACCCCTCCGTCCCCGGCCACCAGCCCGTAGCCGGGGCCCGGGGCGTCGAGCACGCCCGCCTGGCCCGAGTCGGGGCTGACCATGAGCGAGGACTCGTCGACCGCCTCGAACGCACTGGCCGGGATGCTCTTCAGCTCGTCGACGAGGGGCAGGGGCCACGCCGCATCGGCGGTGCCCCCGAAGTACCAATTGCTCCCGTTGTCGGCGAGGATCAGCCCGTAGTGCTGCATGGCCCGCAGCACGACCTGCGCCTGGGGCGAGTACCCCGAGATGTCGAAGCTGGCCTTGAGGCGGAACCGCGCCCCCATCGGAGGGAGTGAAGGGTCGCTGCGGGCCCCCGCCTCGTGACGGGCGGGCCACAGATAGCTCTGGTCGGTCGTCGTCGCCGTCATGCGGATGGCGTGGGTGATCTGGCCCGATTGCACCTCGTCGTAGCGGAGCAGCCCGGGCAGGATGGGGAGGCCGGCGGCGTCGGCCGAGGTCCACCCGGCCGGGCGCAGGGCGTTGGAACGTAGGTTCCAGATCGCGCCCGACCCCGCCGTCGGGGATCCGCCGTTGTACTGGGCTTGGTAGAGCTCGTAGAGCGTGCAGGTGGAGGGGTCGACCATGATGGCGTGGCGGTCGCCGGTGGCGCTCTGGCCTCCCTCGATGGGGGTGTCGGCGCCGAAGGGATACGGACCGGGGTCGCTCTCGCTCGGGTACTGGAACGTGACGTGCGCAAAGGGATGGCCGGGCGAAACCACCGTGTACGGCATGCCGTAGGGGTTCGTCGGGTCCCCCGAGGGCCCGAAGTCGGGATGCAGGAACGTCGAGGAAGAATTCATGCTGGCGAGCCACTGGGCGCTGTGCACGTCGACCGGCAGGGACGATATGTCGGTGTTCCAGATGTTGTCGGAAGGGAACATCGGGCATCCGGGAGCCCCCGGCACCGGCGTCCCCGCTCGGGCGGGCCCGGCGTCGAGCGTGGCGATCACCGAGCTGACGGCGGCGACCGCGAGGGCGAGTACGCCCAAGGCGGCAGTCGGTGTCCGCCGGCCGGCGCGCCAGGTCCTCCCCCGCATGAGTCGGTCATCGGCACATCCCTTTCCGGCATTGAAACAACACTGGGCCGGTAGGTCCCAGCTCGCGGGTCGTCGTCATGGGGCCGCCGGCCCGCCGGAGCGGTCAACCCGCCACGAATCTGAGGACCTGCCCCCGGCGCGCCCGGGCAGAGCACAACACCGGGCCCGCCCGTTGATGAAGTTTTCGGCCCGCGCTGCCGACAACCGGGGGGGGAGCGGGAAGGAAGCTCGACAGCTCGGTGCGCCTCATCTTGTCAACTGATGCCACACCTACAACACTGGGCCGGCGGCCCCCGGCCCGGGAGCCCGTCGGGTTCTGGTCGATGCCCCCCGTGCGACACGAGCTGATCGAGACCCCATGACCCGTCGAGCGCGAGCGCACCCTCAGACCCGCGACGGCGAGGCGCCGGTCGCGGTATCCGCCGACTACTTCCTCCGGACCACCTCCGGGGGCGGGGCGCGCCGGGGGGTGCACGCCGTCCGTGCGAAGGAAACCGCGCCGTTCTCCTTGCACACGCTGGGCCCGCTCGTGGCGCGCGTCGGGCGCGACATCCGCCCGCCGCGCCGGCCTCGCCACGCCGCCCCGGTCCACTTTCGGATCAGCCCCGTCGTCTCCTGCCTGGTGGCGCTCACCCTGGTGGGGGGAGGAGCCGCACTGGGATCGCTTGGCACGGGCGGCGCCCTGGCCGCGACCCTTCCCGTCCCCGTCCCCGTCCCCGGCCAGGGACAGAGCGTGTCGATCATGAACCAGATGGCGAACTCCTTCGCCGACTCCCCGAGCACGGTGGCGCTGCCGCCGGCCACGGCCCCACCCGCGCCCGCGCCCCCGTCGCTCGAAGGCGAGCCCGCCCTCCGAGCCCATGAGCTGTTCGGATTCGCTCCGTACTGGGCCCTTCCGAGCTCGTCGGGGTTCAACCTGGAGGGCCTCACCACGCTCGCGTTCTTCAGCGTCGACGTGGCGGGCAACGGCACCGTCCAGCAGAGCGGCCCGGGGTGGGTGGGGTACCAGAGCCAGGCCCTCGCCGACCTCGTGACCCGTGCCCACGGTGCGGGGGACCGAGTGGTGCTGACCGCTTCGTGCTTCGACCAGTCCGCCCTGGACCAGATGGCCGCCGACCCCACCGCCGGTCCTCGCCTGGCGACCGCGTTGGTGGCGCTGGTGGCGGCCAAGAACCTCGACGGGGTCAACATCGACTTCGAGGGCAAGGGGAGCAAGGACCAGGCGGGTCTCGACGCGCTCATGGCAGCGGTGTCGAGCGCGATGCACCAAGCCAACCCGCACTGGCAGGTGACCATGGACACCTACGCCTCCTCCGCCGGCGACCCGTCGGGCTTCTACGACATACGGGGCCTCGCCCCCAGCGTGGACGGGTTCTTCGTGATGGCCTACGACATGAACAGCCGGACGACGCCCTCCCCGACCGCTCCCCTGACCGGTACCGGATTCACCGACCTCGACGCCGTGCAGCAGTACTCAGCGGCGGTCCCGCTCTCCAAGGTGATCCTCGGTATCCCCTACTACGGCTACGACTGGCCCACGGCGGGGCCGGGTCTCGGCGATCCGGCCACGGGACCGCCCACACCGCTCAGCTACTCGCAGGTGGTGGCGACCGGGGGCCACGTCTATTGGGACCCGACGACCCAGACCCCCTGGACCTCGTACCAGGTCGGTTCGCAGTGGCATCAGACGTTCTTCGACAACCCGACCTCGTTGGCCTTGAAGGCCCAGCTGGCCGACACGTACCGCATCGCCGGAGTCGGCATCTGGGCGCTGGGCATGGAAGGGTCGGCCCCGGCCATGCAGGCCGCGCTGCAGGGCAGCGCCCCTCCCGTGAAGGGCCTGCGACCGGGTCCGGGGGCGACGGTGACCACCACCACCGCCCCGCTCGGCTATTCCTACAGGGGGACCTGGAACGGGGTCACGGTCACGCTCAGCCCCGTCGACCCCGCGTCACTGGCCGGCGCGGCCGCGTCCCAGGTTCAGGGACAGCTGACCGGCTTCGCCACCAACGACCCGGGGCACGCGTGCCTGGCATCGGAGCCGGGGTTGCCGGTCACGGCGCTGGCGGCCGAGCCAGGCGTCTACGCGGTCACGTCGTCCCCTCCAACCGACTGCGCGGCCGGAGCATGGGAGTTCACGGTTCCCTCGGCGTCCCAGGAGAACGCGTCGCCGACTTCGACGACGACGACCACCACCAGCCCGCCACCGGATCCGACGTCGACCACGTCGACCACGTCGACCACGACGACAAGCGTCGCGGGGTGACTCCCCCGTGACGTGGGATCACACGACCCGCGTGTCGTGGCCTTCCCAGTAGCGCTCCTTGAGCAACCGTTTGTAGAGCTTGCCGTTCGGGTCGCGCGGAAGCTCGGTCACGAAGTCGACGCTGCGGGGGCACTTGTAGCCGGCGAGCCGTTCCCGGCACAGTGCGATCAACCCGGCCTCGGTGTCGGGCCCCGCCGATGACGGGTCGACGAGCACGAGGACGGCCTTGACCGCCTCGCCCATCTCGGCGTCAGGCACGCCGATGACGGCGACGTCGGCCACACGGGGGTCGCCGGCGAGGACGTTCTCGGCCTCCTGGGGGTAGATGTTCACTCCCCCGGAGATGATCATGTGGGCCTGGCGGTCGGTGAGGTACAGGTACCCGTCCTCGTCGAGCACGCCGATGTCCCCGAGGGTCCGCCACCCCTGGGTGTTGAGCATCGAGGCGGTGGCCGACGGGTCGTTGTGGTACTCGAAGGGCCGCCCCCCTTCGAAGTAGACGACCCCCTCCTGGCCGGGCCCCAACTCCTCCCCGTCGGGCCCCACGACGTGGGCGGGCGAAAGGGGGCGGCCCACAGATCCCGGATGGGCCAGCCACTCCGCCGCGGTGATCCACGTCGATCCGATGTCCTCGGTGCCGGCGTAGTACTCGTCGATGATCGGGCCCCACCACCCCAGCATCTGGTGCTTCACCTCCACCGGGCACGGTGCCGCGGCGTGCACCACCGACCTCAGGCTCGAGAGGTCGTAGCGCTGACGCTCGCTGTCGGGCAGGTGCAGCATCCGGACGAACATGGTGGGGACGAACTGGGCGTGCGTCACCCCATGTCGCTCGATGAGCGCCAGACACTGCGCGGCGTCGAAGTGCTCCATCACCACGACCGTCGCCCCGAGTCGGAGCATCGACATGCAGTAGACGAGCGGTGCCGAGTGGTACAGGGGGGCCGGTGACAGGTACACCGAACCGGGCCCGACACCGCGCCGCGCCAACCCCAGGGCGATCTGGACCGGGGCCGCCGACAGATCGCCCATGGGGGTATTCGGGAGCTCCTTGCGCACCCCCTTGGGCCGTCCCGTCGTCCCCGACGAATAGAGCATCTCGCGCCCTTCGGACTCGTCTGCGACCGGCCGGGCTTCGAATGCCGACACCGCGGCCTCGTACCCGCTGAACCCTGGAATACCGCCCCCGACCGACAGGCGCACCGAGACTCCTTGCAGGTCGAGGCCCGACACCACCTCGGCCATGTCCGGAGCCGTCACCAGCGCGGTGGCGCCGCAGTCGTCCAGGATGTACTGGACCTCCGCACTGCGCAGATGGCTGTTGAGCGCCGTGTAGTACAGCCCTGAGCGCTGCGCCGCCCATGCCACCTCGAGGTAGGTGGCGCAATTCCCCATGAGGATGGCGATGTGGTCGCCGGTGACGAGCCCTGCTTCACGCAGCAGCCGCGCCAACCGGTTCGAACGCTCGTCGATCTCGCGGTAGGAGAGAACCTCACCGCCCGAACCCATGACGACGGCAGGCGCATCGGGCCGGTGTGCGGCACGGGCCGCCAGGTGGAGCGCAAGCGTGGGCTCGGCGGTCTGGCTCACCGGGAGCTCGACACGTCGAGGCTCACTCGGAGCCAGGGGGTGGTCACGGATCGATTCTTGCCCATCCCGCGCCTCGTCATGCACAGTGAGCGTCGGGAGGGCCCATGGGCGAGCTGGTACAGGTCTCAGAGGTCGACGAGGGTGTCGTGACCGTGGTCATGGACCGACCCGGGAAGAAGAACGCGCTGTCGATCGCCCTGCGCGACGAGCTGAGCGACGCCTTGGACAGCCTCGCACCCGACGAGCGGGTGCGCTGCCTGGTCCTGGCGGCTGCGGGAGACACGTTCTGCGCCGGGTTCGACCTGTCGGAGTTCTCGGTGGACGAGCCCGGCTTCCAGGAGCGCTTGTGGCGCTCGGCGGACCGTTTCCACCGCACCGTCCTGTGGTTCCCGCTCCCGATCATCGCCGCGGTGCAGGGCCCGGCACTGGCGGGTGGATTCGACCTCGCCGTGATGTGCGACATTCGGGTGGCGGCCCGCGACGCCCGCTTCGGGCACCCCGAACAGCGTTGGTCCGACGTCGTCTTCTCACCCCTCGCAGACCTGGTGGGGTCCGGACCCGCCCGAGACCTCTGCCTCACCGGACGGACCATCGACGCTGCCACCGCGTTGCGCATCGGGCTCGTCTCCAGCGTGGTCGAAGTCGGCGAGCTCGCCGGAACGGCGGCCCGGGACGCAGCCATGGTGGCGCGCGGGCCACGCGACGCCCTCGTGCGCACCAAGGCCAAGGCTCTACGGCGGGCCGGGCATCGCCCCGAGTCCACCACGCTCGAACTGTGACCGGCGCCGCCTTCTTGTGGGCGGGGTCGCCGGCCACCCCCACCGCCGTGTCCGAATCCCGCTAGCCACCGCTGCTGTCGCCGAGCAGGATGGCAGGATGGTCGAGGACTTCGAGCGCTGTTACCGGGCGGTGCTGGCACGAGACGACCGGTTCGACGGTTGGTTCGTGACGGCGGTGACCTCGACCCGCATCTACTGCCGGCCGAGCTGCCCAGCGCGCACACCGGGACGCAACCACGTCCGCTTCTTCTCTACTGCCGCTGCCGCCCAACGGGCCGGGTTCCGCGCCTGCAAGCGTTGCCGCCCCGACGCGTCCCCCGGTTCCCCGGAGTGGAATGTCCGCCAGGACGCGGTGGCGCGCGCCATGCGCATGATCGGCGAGGGGGTCGTCGACCGCGACGGCGTGGCGGGACTGGCGGCACGCCTCGCATACAGCCCGAGACAACTCAACCGGCTGCTCGTGAGCGAAGTCGGTGCCGGGCCGTTGGCTCTGGCGCGCGCCCAGAGGGCCCAGACGGCACGCGTGCTGGTGGAGACGACGGATCTTCCGGTGTCGTCGGTGGTGTTCGCCGCCGGCTTCGCCAGCGTGCGGCAGTTCAACGACACGATCCGGCAGGTCTTCGCCTGCACCCCGACCGAGTTGCGCCGGAGATCGCACAACGGCTCGGACCGGTCACCGGATACCCTGAGCCTGCGCCTGGCCCACCGCCTCCCCTACGACGTGCCCGGCACGTTGTCGTTCCTGGCGCACAGGGCGGTCCCCGGGGTCGAGGGCGGCACGGGCACGAGATTCGCCCGGACGCTCACCCTGCCCCATGGAAGCGGCACCGTCGAACTCGTGCCCTCGGACGGTCACGTGCGCGCCCTGCTCCGGCTCGACGATCTGCGGGACCTGACCCCCGCCGTGCAGCGGTGCAGACGGCTCCTCGACCTGGACGCGGATCCCGTCGCCGTCGGCCACCAGCTGAAGACCGACGCGGTGCTCGGGCACCTGGCCTGCCGCGTCCCGGGCCTCCGGGTTCCGGGTTGCGTCGATCCCCACGAGCTGGCGGTGCGCGCCGTCGTCGGTCAGCAGGTGTCGGTGCCGAGCGCCCGGCGTGTCCTGGGCCGAATGGTCGCCGAGCACGGGGCCCCGGTGGCGGTCCCGCAGTGGCTGGGCTCTGCCGCCCTGACCCATCGATTCCCGACCATGGCGACCCTCGCCGCCCTCGACCCCGACCACCTTCCCCTCCCTCGCCGCCGGGCGCGCACGGTTGTCACATTGGCAGAGGCGCTGGCCAGCGGAGCGCTCACGCTCGACATCGGCGCCGACGCGGAGGCGTCGAGGACGTCGCTGCGCACGATCCCGGGCATCGGTCCCTGGACGGCGGATTACATCGCCGTGCGGGGTCTCGGCCACCCCGACGTCATGCTCTCGGGCGATCTCGGCGTCCAGCGCGCCCTCGCCCGTCTCGGCCACACCTCCACGCCGGCGGCGGTCGACGCACTGGCTCGCCCGTGGCGCCCGTGGCGCTCCTACGCCATGGTGCATCTGTGGGGCTCTCTGCAACCCGAACAGGCACAGGCGTCATGACGGAGTCGCGTCGCCTCATCGACAGCCCAGTGGGACCCATCCTCCTCAGCGCGGACGGGTCGGGCCGGCTGGTGGGAGCACAGTTCGGGAGTGGCTCCGCCACGGTCACGTCACGATACCCAGAGGTCACCGGACAAGCGGCGAGCCGGGTACTGGACGACGCCGCCGCGCAGCTCGGGGAGTACTTCGAGGGACGACGGAGGTGCTTCGAGATCCCCTTGGCGATGACGGGGTCGCCTTTCCAGCGCCGCGTGTGGGCGCAGCTGCAGCAGATCCCGTTCGGAACCACCGTGAGCTACGGCCAATTGGCGATGCAGCTCGGCCGGCCACGCGCCGCCCGTGCCGTCGGCCACGCCAATGCCCGGAACCCCGTCGCCGTCATCGTGCCGTGCCATCGGGTCATCGGGTCCTCGGGCCGGCTCACCGGATACGGCGGGGGGCTCAGCGCCAAGCGGCGCCTGCTCGACCTCGAGGCAGGGGGAGCACCCCTCCTCGGAACGGCCCGCGAAGGGCTCCGCCAGTGAACTCCGGTGGAATGCGGAGAGGTCCGGTGATCACGGGAGAAGTTCCACGCTCTCTCGTGTCGAAGTGTGCGTGAGACCGGGATTGCCCGCACCGTTGGAGAGGTATTCAGTCTCCAGAGCGCGAGCCGAGCTCGTCGGTCTCCTTCACCGCCATCGCCGTTCCCCACAGGCCGAAGGCGATTCCGGTGATCACCACGCAGGCCAGCGCGGTCAGCACGGCTCCACTGGCGCCGTCTCGAATCGCCATCATGATCACCGCCAGCACGAACACGGCGACGACGACGGACATCCAGAACAGCGGCGTCACGCTGTGTCGCTCGCCTTGGCGTGCGGTGCTCATCGGCTTCGAATCGAGCGTCGGCATCGTGACTGGTATCGACAGCGCGCCCGACCGGCTGAAGCCGCGACCGCGATCGCGCCGCTGTGTCAACCGGCGAGTATATTCAGGGCTCCCAAAAGACGACACTGAGTGCTCAACCGTCACGGAGAGAGACGGTGCGATTCAGATCGTGGGTGCCGTTGCCAACGCTGAGGGAGTCCCGGCGGGCGCGTGCGGACGTGCGGGGCTCGACCTGCCGATGGCAGTATCCCGGCGGTGGAGTACCTGGCCGTAGCGCAGATGCCGGAACGGAGGTCGAGACGGATCAAAGGAACGCTCTTCACGCGTGGCTACCGTCTGCCGAGAGCGTGGCACGCCGTACCGTCTGACGGGTCGACGCCGACCGCGCTGTGCGGGTTCCGCTCCACGCGGGAGCCGAGCCGGAGTTGGATGCAGACGATGATGCCGAGGCGCTGCTCCACTTGTCAGCGTCTCATCGACGAGGCCGAGGCCAAAGCCATAGCCATGGCCGAGGGCCTCTCGCCCA
Organism: Acidimicrobiales bacterium; assembly: GCA_031292675.1. GTDB lineage: Bacteria > Actinomycetota > Acidimicrobiia > Acidimicrobiales > UBA8190 > Chersky-840. Next base: position 6,408 of record JARLGQ010000105.1, on the reverse strand, counting down.
GCGTCCTCGACCAGCCCCCGGTGGGCCTCCTCTTCGAGGGGGCGGGGATCCACGAAGGTTGTGGGTCACCCGACGACGCCTCGGCGCTGGATCGAGGGCCCGGCACCGACGCCGCCAGGCCCGGGGTGGTCGGGGCGACCTGAGCAGCAACCAAGGACCTCGGCGCTCGGACAAGAACCCCGAACGCCAGTTGCACACAGAGCATGTCGGTCGCCCACACGACGGCCTTGGGTCACAATCGGGTCCATGTTCCGCCACAGCGCCCACGTCTACGACCTCTTGTACGAGAGCTCGGGCAAGGACTACTCGGCCGAGGCACGTGCTCTGCACGCCCTCATCCAACAGCGGGCACCGGGAGCGGTGTCCCTGCTCGACGTGGCGTGCGGGACAGGTGGCCATCTGGTGCATCTCCGACGGTGGTACGAGGTCGTGGGCGTGGACATCGACCCGGGCATGCTCGACCAGGCCCGGCGCCGCCTGCCCGCGGATGTCTTCGTCGAAGGTGACATGCGAACCTTCCGCTTGCACCGGACGTTCGACGCCGTGTCGTGCCTGTTCAGCTCCGTCGGGTACATGAGCTCGGATCGGGATCTCAACGAGGCGGTTTCGACCATGGCATCTCATCTCCGACCAGGAGGGGTCTTCGTCATGGATGGATGGGTCCGCCCCGACGCCTGGACGGAGGATGCCCCGATCTCCCTCCAGACGGCGGCCGACGAGGCCTTTACCGTGGCCCGAATGAGCCGGAGCCGCCGCGAAGGGAACAGGACCTTCCTCGACATGCACCACTTGATCGGTTCTGCCCAGGGCATCGACCACGCCGTGGACACCCATGTCCTGACTCTTTTCGACGCAAGCCAGTACGTGGCGTCGTTGCAACTCGCGGGTCTGATCGATATCGAGTCCATCGAGAGCCCGATGCCGGGACGAGACCGCTACATCGCCAGGGCCCGACCCCACTGACCAGGGAAAACACGGCAGGACACGGGCCCGCTCCGAGGCCGGGGGCCAGGATCGCCGTGCGGCGCCGTTGCGGAGCGCAGGTCAAGGAAAGGGCCGAATCCGCCGACGAGTCTTATATGGCGAATTCTCAGTTGAAGACACGGCCTGGCATCGCGTACCGCGGGGACCGGGAAGGAGCGGGGACCGAAACCCATCGCGGCGAGATCGCGGCTGTGGTCGTCGAGCGCACCGACGGAACGTGCACGGTGCTGTGGGCGGGCTTGTGGCGCACGTTCAACAGCAAGCCCGAGGAATGGCAGACACGCCGCGAGGCCATGACGGCGGTCGACACGGTCGTCGGTGAAATCCTGATCTGGAACGAAATGGCACCCCACACCTGGGCGGCGCGCGCCGCCTAGCGCGCTCGGTCCCAGCGATGGGACTTTGCCCGAGCCCCCTACCCCGGAAGCTTCTGGTCGTCCTGTTGCATCGCCTCCCACTCGGGTCGTGAGAGCCGGTACACGCGCAATGCCAATCCGCTCGAGGGATGTCGGGTATCACGGTCGAACCGCATCCCGAGTCGAACCATGATGCGCCCGGACGCGACGTTCTCAGGCTGGTAGATGCTGACGACATCTTCGAGGCCGAGGACCGAGAACCCATGGGCCAAGGTCGCTCGGGCCCCTTCGGTCGCCAACCCCCGGCCCCACACGGCGGGATCGAGTCGCCACCCGACTTCGACCGTCGGCATGAGCTCGGGGAGAAAGTGCGGCTCCGACAAGCCGATGTAGCCGATGAGGCGACCGCTGGCACGGTGCTCAGCCGCCCATTCGACCTGATGCCCCCTCTCCTGGTCTTCGATCCGGCCAGCGAGGAACACTTCTGTCTCCTGCGCGGAAAAGCCGCGCCCGAACGGGAACCGCCACACCTCGGGCTGGGCGAAGATCCGGGCCAGAGGGACGAGGTCGGCGACGCTCCACCGCCGAAGGCGCAAGCGCTCGGTTACAAGCTCGCCGGCCATCCCGAGATCCTCTCAGACGCGCCCACCGCTCGATCGAGGCGGAGACGAAAGCCGGACCGTTCCTTGAGCTCCAGCCCCGTCGACAGAGTGTCGCCTACGCGGTCACCTCGAACTTCTCCACCACCGCCCACATCGCCCGCTGCTCTGCCGCGCTCATGTTGGGGTCCTGGACCTTGAAGGCCACCACATCCCGGACCTTGTGCTTGAGGTCCTCCAACTCGGACCCGAAGCCGGCCAGGAAGCCCTTCACGAGCGAGCCCCGCCCCCACACCTCGACAACACGCATCACCGGGCTGGACCGCACTTCGCCCGCGGCCATCAGGACCCAGGCCAGGATGACGTCGACGGCGGGGTCGCCCCGTGCCGCGTTGGGCCAGTCGATGACCACGGGGCCCTTCCCGCTGATCATCACGTTCAAGGGGTGAAGGTCCATGTGGAGGAAGCAGTCTCCGGGGCCCACGGGTGCCGGGGGAAGGAAGTCCGGGGGTGCGATCGCATGCAGACGACGGTGCAGATCGGCGAGCACCGTCCCCTGCCGACGGATCGACCAGGGTCGTCTGCTCATGAAGTCGACCATCGACGATCCCGAGATCCGCTCCATGACGAGGTCCGTCCCGTCTTCGCTGATCTCTTCTACGGCGGGAACCGGATATCCGTGCCCTCGGAGGTAGTCCATCGTCCGGGCTTCGCCGGCCATGGACCGGCCCCTTCGAGAACGGCGCAGGACAAGGCCCGGCCCGTACTCGAAGATGTCGGCATCCCTTCCTGATGCAAGCAGAGGGCCCGGCGGCTGCACATCGCAGACGGTAGCGGAACGGCGGCGGGCGACACCTGACGCGGTCCTGCCGCCGTCCTGCCGCCGCGTGTCAGGGCGATCTCCTCGATCGGGTGGCGACCGGACACGCACCGGGCCGACCGATCGGTACGCTGCTGTGTGTTCGACGACCCGGACGGGGGGTGCAGTGGCAGTCACGGGGATGGCAAACCTTGCGGTGAAGGTGGCCGATCTCGACGCCGCAGTGTCGTTCTACGAAGCCGCGGGTGCCGAGGTACGGGATCGCATGCATTGGAACAACGGCGAGCGGGCCGAAGTGTTCCTCGGCCCCGTGATGATCACGCTCTTCACGCGCGCCATCTACGAGGACACCGTTGAGCTCCCCGTCGAGGGCTTCCTCCATCCCGCCCTCTTCACCGACGACCTCGACTCCGAGCTCGAAGGACATGAGGTGCTCTGGGGTCCGACGGTCGTGGAGGGTGCCTTTGGAAGACGCCGCATCGCGTTCGTCTCGGCACCCGGAAATATCCGGCTCGAGTTCATGGAACAGCTCGAACCACCCGCCCCACCGTCTACGCCCGAAGGAGGCTCGGCGTGAGAGTGACCCGCTTTCATCATGTTTCTGTCAACACCCGACAGGCGCCTCTCGACGACATGGTGAGCTTCTATCGTGACGTGCTCGGGCTCGGCGACAAGCCGCGGCCCGAAATCCCCGGGGTGCCAGGGCACTGGCATGTCGTCGGTGATCAAGAGCTGCACCTGGTGGGCGCGGCCCCTCAGGGAACCCCCATCGACTCGACGGGAAACCACTACTGCGTCGCCGTCGCCGATCTCGACGCGGCCGTGGCCGAGCTCCAGACGCTCGGCATCGAGTACCAGCGTGCAGTGCAGGGCGAGAGCACGGTGCAGATCTGGATCAGCGATCCTGCTGGGAACACCATCGAGCTCCAGCAGGACACCAACGTCGTATGACGTCTCCGACGCCTTCCAGGGCGGGAGGGCGACGGGTTGCGACGGTGAGCGAACCCTACCGGCCCACGACGTCGCCATCTGGGCTGCGGGGATCGGAGGCGCCCGTAAAGGTGAGGTGACCGTCGCCGGCTTCGACGGAGATGATCTGGGAGCACCCGACGTCGACGGGGTTGAAGGCGCCGATGACCCGAACCCGGTGACCGCGGGACTCGAGCCCCTCGTGCCAGCGTTCCGGGGCGTTGGACTCCATGACCAGTGACCGCGCCGGCGCCTGCCAGAGTCGGAAGGGCGGGGCCCCGGGGGCTTCGTGCACGACGCGCGCCGCGGAGATGGCGTCGGCCGCGTCCTATCCCGTGTGCAACAGCCGGGCGAGCAGCTGCAGGAGGATCTGCGGCTGGGCATCGCCACCCATCGTCCCCACGATCTGCGCCAGAGATCCGTCCGGGCGCGTCACGAGCGTTGGACACAGCGTGTGGGTCGGACGCCGGCCCGCGCCGTACTCGGCGGGATGGCCGGGCTCCAAGGAGAACCCGACCCCGCGGTTGTGGAGGAACACGCCCGTCTCCCCTGCCACCAGATGTGTGCCGAAATCGAGGGCATTGGACTGTGTGAGAGAGATGCCGAGGCCTTCGGCGTCAACCGCACAAAGGTGAGTCGTGTCCCCGTCGGACAACGCCGCCGCCCCGGGGCGAGACGGGATTCCCGATGGCCTCGGCGAACCGGCCCGCTCCGGGTCCACGGTGGCGGCCCGCGCCCCGAGCCGCTCGAGCGACAACAGGGCGTCGCCGTCGGCGCCGTCGTGGAGGACCGACGGACGATCGAAGCTGGCGGCCCGGCTCGCCTCGGCCACAAGGTGCGGCCAGAGCGGATCGGTGGGATCGGCGGGAAGCGCGACCTGTTCGGCGATCCACGCGCCGGCGAGGGTGAGATAGCCCTGGGAAGGAGGAGGAACCGTCCACAGGTCATGGCCGAACGCCCGCAACGTGAGTGGTTCGGTCCATTGCGCCAGCGGTCGCGCCAGATCGTCCGCCGTGTACTCGCCGTCACCCAGCCCGAGGAGGGCCCGGCCGAACTCCCCGCCGTAGAAACCGTCCCGCCCCTCAGCGGCGAGGGCCCGGAGCGTGCGCGCCATGCCGGGCAGACGTACGAGCTGGTGCTCCCGGAGTGGGCCGTTCGGACACAGCTGCGACGCGCCCGGGACGCCGGCGACCAGGTGGCTCGCGAACGCGAGGAGCAGCGAGGCCGCGAAGCCGTCTTCGGCGAGGGCGATGGCCGGTTCCAGGACCGCGTCCCACGGCACACGTCCGTAGCGCTCGTGCAGCGCCATCCACCCGTCGACCGCACCGGGCACCGGGACGGACCGGATGTCGCCACGCTGGGGCATGTCATTGTGCCCTTCGGCGCGCAATCGTGCCGGATCGGCACCGGAGCCGGCTCTCCCCACGGCCAGGAGCGCGACGGGAGGCGCCGCCGGAGCGGAGACCACCGCCAGGACGTCGCCGCCCGGTCCGCACAGATGGGGGCCGACCACGGCCATCACTGCCGCAGCTGCCACGATGGCGTCGCCGGCACTGCCCCCCCGCTCGAGCAGGGCGATGCCCGTCGAACTGGCCAGTTGGTCCGCGGTGGTGACCATCCCCCGCACCGCGACCCGCGGGTGGAACGGAACCGCTCTGACCACGAGGCCAGGCTATGTCCTCGAGGTTCGAGCCGCCCTTCCGCGAACCCCGCACCCGTCGGGGCCGAGGGCCGGATCGGCCCAACGCTTCGTCCCAGATGGCTGTTTCCCGATCCCGATTCCGGTGGGGATCGCCCCGATCCCGACACCACGTGACCTCGCCCTCGCCGACCCCGAACACCCTCTCGACCAGGGAGGATGTGGTGGCCCCGGGCGGGCTACGACGTCGAAGGCCCTAATGTCAGGCACCCCGGATGCCGATTAGGCAGAGTGGAGCAGCATCGAAACCAACGGGCGGGGTGTCGGGCTTGCGTGGGGGTCACGCGCAACGCACACATGCGGTAGGACGATGCAGGCTCGACGGCGACGTGTCGGCTCCCTGATCGACGGGCTGCGCCTGCCGCGCTGGATGTCCCTGGCCCGCACCTTGCGCGTCGGAGGCGGCATGCGGCAGTGGCCACCTCCGCCGGCCTCGGTGCCGGCGGTGCCACGGCCCATCTACCGGATCTGGTGGGCCTGGGCCGTCCTCGGGTCCGTCGTCGTGCTCCTCGCCTCCATCACATTCGTGGCCCGCTCGGAGAGCGCGCCCGTCCCCGCGCAGGTCACGAGGACCGGCACGCTGACCCACTCCGGCACGACCGGCGGCGGGACGTCGTCGGGGGCCTCGCCGGGCTCGTCCAGCGCCGCGGGCTCTGGAGTCGGCTCGGCGCGGGACGTTCCCCTCGGGGTCTACGCCGGGGAAGGGAACCTCTTCGGGGTCGCCGCCTTCGGCTTGCAGACCGGCACCCTCCCCTCGTTCGCCACCGACTATCTCGACAAGTCCGGGGGCTGGGCCGGGTGGGAGGCCGCCGCCAACATCCAGGCGTGGGGCCGCACTCGGTACCACCTGGTGATCGGGGTCCCCATGCTGCCCGGCGTGGGCACCTTGGCCCAGGGGGCCACGGGCGCCTACGACCAGTACTTCAAGACCCTGGGGGAGAACCTCGTGGCCTACCACGAGGCCAACGCCGTCTTGCGCCT
>JARLGQ010000104.1 GCA_031292675.1 Acidimicrobiales bacterium | reverse complement strand
ACGGCGTTGAGCGCCTGGTCGCGCAGCTCGGGGACGGTCCCGGGGTTCGCCAAGGTCCCTCCCCGCGCGCAGGTGGCCAGGTGGGTGGCGGCCTGGGCGAGCAGGTCGTCGGAGGTGTCGGCGGGCAGGTCGACGGCGCGCTTCTCCACTGCCCCGTCCGACAGCACGACAACCAGGAGGGCGAGGCGCGGGGAGAGCCCGACGAGTTGCACCGACCGGATCGTGGCCGACTCGTGTCGGGGCCCGACGACCACCGCGGCGTAGTCGGTGAGGCTGGCCAAGAGGCCGCTCGTGCGCCCCAAGAGGTCCTCCACCTCACCGTGGACGTGCGCGAAGAACCTGCGAACCTCGTGGCGCTCGTGGGGCCCCAGCGTGCCGGGCCGTCCGAGATGGTCGACGAAGAACCGGTACCCCTTGTCAGTGGGGATGCGTCCCGCACTGGTGTGGGGTTGGGCGAGGTACCCGTCGCGTTCGAGGGCGGCCATCTCGCTGCGCACCGTCGCCGACGACACCTCGACTCCGGGATTGCCCGTGATGTGGGCGGAGCCGACCGGCTGTGCGGTCTCGATGTACTCCGCCACCACCGCGTTCAGGATGGCGGCCTTGCGGTGGTCGAGCTCGGTGCCGTCGTCGGGCTCGTCGGAGCCCCGGCCTTGGGCACCCGGACGCGGCGACCCACGGTCCGCTCCTCCCCCGTCGTGGCCCACCCGTGACGCGCGGGCCGCGCCCGGATGCGCCGCGGCCTTCGCCGCCCTTGTGGTGGCCCGCGTCGTGGCTCGCGTCGTGTCCTGTTTGCGCTCGGCGCGCTTGGCCCGGTTCGCCGTCATCGTCGTCCTGGCAGTCGAGTCTACCGAGTGCTACCTCACTCCCACCGGCTGTTCCCCCCAGCCGGACCCCCGGGCGGGCCCCGAGACGAGCCCCGAGACGAGCCCCGAGATGGGCCCAGGGACGGGGACCAATTCCAGACTCCCAGGACCGGTCCTGGGGAGCCGGAACCCCTGGGGATGGGCCTCGTCGAGCCCTCGAGAGGACCCGGGTGCGGGCTTCTTGGCGCCGCCCCCGTCAGTCCTCGAGGCGCAGAGCCGAGATGAAGGCCTCCTGGGGGACTTCCACGCGACCGATGGACTTCATCTTCTTCTTGCCCTCCTTCTGACGCTCGAGGAGCTTGCGCTTGCGGGTGATGTCACCGCCGTAGCACTTGGCGAGGACGTCCTTGCGCTTGGCCTTGACCGTCTCGCGCGCGATGACCCGCCCCCCGACCGCCGCCTGGATGGGAACGTCGAAGAGCTGTCGGGGGATGAGCTCTCGCAGCTTTTCGGTCATCCGCCGGCCATAGGAGTCGGCCTGGGAACGGTGCACCACCGTGGAGAACGCGTCGACGGGCACGTGGTTGATGAGGAGGTCGACCTTCACCAGGTTGGCGGTCTGATACCCCTGGGCCTCGTAGTCGAGGCTGGCGTACCCCTTGGTGCGGCTCTTGAGCTGGTCGAAGAAGTCGACCACCACCTCGGCGAGAGGGATGCGGTAGACGAGCTCGAGACGTTCCGGTGAGAGGTACTCCATGTGGTCGAGCTCCCCACGGCGCGACTGGCACAGTTCCATGACGGTGCCGATGTACTCCGAGGGCACGATGACCGTCGCCCGCAGAACGGGCTCTTCGACGTGGTCGAGCCGGCTGGCGTCGGGCATCTCGCTCGGGTTGTCGAAGCGCAGGTCGCCACCGTCGGTCAGGTGTGCCACGTACGCCACCGAGGGAGCAGTGGCGATGAGCGACAGGTCGAACTCGCGCTCGAGGCGCTCCCGCACGATCTCCATGTGCAACAGGCCCAGGAACCCGCATCGGAAGCCGAAGCCCAGCGCACCCGAGGACTCGGGCTCGAAGGTGAAGCTCGAGTCGTTGAGCCGGAGCTTCTCGAGCGCCTCGCGCAGAGCGGTGAGCTCGTCGCCGTCGATGGGGTACAGCCCGCAGAACACCATCGGCTTGGGATCGCGGTAGCCCGCCAGCGGTTCCGGCGCGGAGTGGGCGGCGTTGGTGACCGTCTCCCCCGAGCGGGCCTGGCCGACGTCCTTGATGCCGGCGATGAGGTAGCCGACCTCGCCGGGGCCGAGCTCGTCGACCGGTGTCGGGACCGGCATGCGCACGCCGATCTCCTCCACCTCTTGGGCGAAGCCCGCTTGCATGTAGCGGACCTTGGAGCCCGAGCGCAGCACACCGTCCATCACCCGGATCGAGCTCACCACCCCCCGGTACTGGTCGTAGGCCGAGTCGAAGATGAGTGCCCGCAGCGGCGCGCCGGGGTCGCCGGCCGGGGCGGGAACCCGCGCCACCACGGCGTCGAGAAGCTCCTCCACCCCCTGCCCCGTCTTGGCCGAGATACGCAGGATCGCGTCGGCCCGGATTCCCAGGACCCGCTCGATCTCCGCCGCGTACTTCTCTGGCTCTGCGGCGGGCAGGTCGATCTTGTTCAGGGCGGCGACGATCTCGAGGTCGTGCTCCAGGGCCTGGTAACAGGTGGCCAGGGTCTGGGCCTGGATGCCCTGGGAGGCGTCCACCAGGAGCACGGCCCCCTCGCACGCGGCCAGCGACCGGCTCACCTCGTAGCCGAAGTCCACGTGGCCGGGGGTGTCGATGAGGTGCAGGACGTGGTCCTTGAAGCGGACCCGCACGTTCTGCGCCTTGATGGTGATGCCACGCTCGCGCTCGAGCTCCATGGAGTCGAGGTACTGCTCGCGCATGAGGCGGGGGTCGACGGCGTGGGTCAGCTCGAGGATGCGGTCCGACAGCGTCGACTTCCCGTGGTCGACATGGCTGATGATGGAGAAATTGCGGATGCGGTCAGGACTGAGCACGGCACTCGGAGCGTACCGGCGCCGGGATCGATCTCCGGACCCCAGGGGAACCCGTGCCCGCGCCCTGCTAGGCTCGCGCCTTTGGTGGTGCCCGGTGGGGCCACCGGCCCGGACGGGTTGGACGGTCCGGCCTGGAGCATTCTCCTTTCCACCTCGATCGTCGGCGCTCCGCCCACAGCGGAGCACGTCTCGGAGCAGCGAAGAGTCCTATGGCCAATATCCGGAGCCAGATCAAGCGGAACCGCCAGAACGAGCGGCGCCGGCTGCGCAACAAATCGGTGCGCTCGGAGATCCGCACGCGTACGAAGACCGCCGTGTCGGCGATCGACGTGGGGGCCGAAGACACCGCCGAGGCCACGCGCGCCGCGGTGCGGCGCATCGACAAGGCCGCCGCGCAGGGCGTGATCCACAAGAACCAGGCCGCCAACCGCAAGTCCCGCCTCATGCGCAGGGCCAACGCGGCCGAGGAAGCCGGCGAGGCCTGAGCCTCAGGATCGGCGACGCGACGACGCGGTGGCCGGTCGCCGTGTCGTCGGCTCCCTCGCCGCCCCCAGGCGGCTGAGACGCCCCACGAGCACCTCGAGCACCGTCTCTGCCGGCAGCGCGCTGCGTCCCCGGACGTCGAGATCGGCGTCAGCCAACAAGGTGACGGCGCGGCTGATCCCGGTCGGGCCCAGCCGTCGGCCCTGCTCGAGCGCCTTCTTCGCCGGATAGGAACTGCGCATGCCCAGGCGCGCCGCGGCTTCGTCGGGGGTCGTGACACCGGACCCGTCGAGACGGAGCATGGCTTGGTAGTGGCGGTGCAGGATCGCCAGGACCTGGAGCGGGTGGTAGGCGCCGGCTCCGAACAGGCGGCGCAGGGCCCCGAGGGCGCCGGCGGTGTCGCCCGAGTCGATGGCGTCGGAGAGGTCCCACGGCGCCACCGTGCCCGCTTCACCCAGGAAGGGCTCGAGCTTCTCGACGTCGACGGACGCACCTTCGCCATAGGCAGCGGCGAGCGCGTCGAGCAGTCCCCGCAGGCGGCTCACGTCGCCGCCGAGGTGCTCCCCCAGCCGGGAACCGGCCCGGGCGTCGAGCCTCACGGGGGCCTCGTGGAGGCGGTCCACGAGCCACTGCGTACGCGCTCGCCCCGTGCCTACGGCGGTGTCGATCACCTGGCCGCCGTGTTGGGTCGCCTTGACGAGGGCGGCGGGGATTGTCCCACCGCCGGCCACCAGGACCAGCGTGACACCGGGCAGCGGGTCCTCGAGACAGGCCACCAGGCGTGCCGCGTCGGCGGCCGCCAGCCGCCCCGCGTCGCGCAGCACCACGATCCTCCGGTCGGTCAGGAACGGGGGCGTCGTCAAGGCGTCGACCACCTTGCCCACGTCGAGCTCGTCGGCGCCCGACCCGCCGTGCTCCTCGACCACCATGGCGGCGTCGTACTCACCCGCCAGGAGGCCGAGCAGGTCGTGCATGTGCTGGCCGACGAGCGAGGCGTCGTCACCCCGTACGAGGTACGCCGCGAGCCGCGCCGCGCCGGGCGCTTCGCCTTTGACGGCGGGCTCGGTCGCGGACTTGGCCCCCCCCGAGGACCGTCCAGAGCGCGCCGCAGCCGTCATGCCGCCTCGAGGACGGCGCTCAGCGTGTCACGGACGCGGCGCGTCCCGACCACGTCGTGGGCCCGCACGACGCGGCAGCCGAGTGTGATGCCGATGGCGGTGGCAGCCAGCGAGGCGTCGAGCCGGTGGTCGATGTCGAGGTCGAGTGCCACCCCCAAGAAGGGCTTGTTCGAAGCGGAGAGGAGCAACGGGTAGCCGAGACCGGCGAGCACCCCCGAGGCGCGCAACAGCTCCAGTGACTGCGACGCCGTCTTCCCGAGGTCGAGCCCGGCGTCGAGAACGATCCGGTCGGCACTCACGCCCGCCGCGAGCGCCTGTGTGGCACGTTCTTCGAGAAAGGCCCGCACCGATGCCACCACGTCGTCGTAGTGCGGCTCGGGATCCGGTATCCGTGGGCCGATCCGGATATGGGTGGCGACCACCGCCGCGCCCGCTCCGGCCGCAGCGGGGAGATAGTCGGGATCGGCGAACCCGCTGATGTCGTTGCCCACGACGGCTCCCGCCGCGAATGCGGCACGCGCCACCGACGCACGCCACGTGTCGGCCGAGAGCGGCACGTCGATACGGCGGTGGAGGGCCTCGATGGCCGGGACGACGCGATCGAGCTCCTCGGCTTCGGTGACGTCGGGGCCGGGGCCCGCCTTGACACCGCCGACGTCGAGGATGTCGGCGCCCTCGGTGACTAACTGGTCGGCCCGCGCCAAGAGCGCGTCGAGGGAGAACGTGGCGCCTTTGTCGTAGAAGGAGTCGGGGGTGCGGTTCAAGATGCCCATCACCAGCGCCCGGGTGGCCAGATCGAATGTCCGATCACCGAGCCGAAGGCGCACCGCGAGAACCTACACGCCGGGCGCCGCTGCGGTCCCTCTCGGGGCCGGGGCGTCGCTCCCGTTCAGAACAGCCTCGTCGCCAGTGCCTTGCGGTACCGCGCGGTACGAGGATCGTCGGGGCCGAGCGTTTCGAGCAGGTCGAGGAACTCCTGGCGGGCCCCCTCGTCGCCCTTCACCTTCGACAGCAGCGAGTCGAGCAGCACGTCCACGCCGTCGGCGGGTACCTCGACCTGCTGGGCCGCCAGCCGGGCCTCGGCCGCCACCTGGCGCACGTCGGGTGTCTCGGGGATGCGGGCGAGCAGCTGCAGCGCCTCGGTGGGCTCGCCGCCATCGACGAGGAGGCGGGCCAGCGCCACGACGGCACCGGGGTGCCCGGGCTCGAGCTCCAGGGCGCGCCGTAGCGACACCTCGTCGCCCAGGGCCACCAGGGTGTCGGCCTCCGAAGGCTCGGGGACGAGGCGGTCGACGAACTCGGTCACCTGGGGCTCGGGGACCGCCCCGATGAACCCGTCCACGACCTGACGGTCCCTGAGGGCGAACACGGCCGGGATCGACTGGACCTGGAACGTGGTCGAGATCCGGGGGTTCTCGTCCACGTTGACCTTGACCAGCTCGACCGCGCCGCTCTTGGCCTCGACGGCCTTCTCCAGGATCGGGCCGAGGGTACGACAGGGCCCGCACCACGGCGCCCACAGGTCCACCACCACCGGGACCTGCTCGGAGCGCACGAGAACGTCCTGCTCGAAGGTGGCGTCGGTGACGTCGATCACGCCGAAGACGATACCGGGCGCGGACCGCAGCCCATGCCGCCGCTTGTGCCGCGGGTAGCGTGCAGCCATGACGACTGCCGACCTCGTCGACGGCGTCGAGGGCATCGACACCGAGCGGGTGACGGCCTGGTTCGCGTCACACGTGGCGGGCAGCGAGCCCCCGTTGTCGTTCGCGCTCATCGCCGGGGGTCGCTCGAACCTGACGTACCGGGTCGCCGACGCCGGCGGCCGCCTCTACGCCCTGCGCCGTCCGCCGCTCAGCCACGTCCTCCCGACCGCCCACGACATGGCCCGTGAATACCGGGTGATCACGGCGCTCGGGCCGACGGCGGTCCCGGTGCCGGTCACCTTCGGCCTGTGCGAGGACCCCGAGGTCAACAGACAGCCCTTCTACGTCATGGACTACGTGGACGGGCACATTATCCGGGACGCGGCAACCGCCGAGCACGATCTCGACGACAGGGCGCGACGTCGGGCCGGGGAGTCACTGGCCGACACCCTGGCGACGCTCCACGCTGTGGACGTCGACAGCGTCGGGTTGGGGGACTTCGCCAAGCGCGACGGGTACATCGAGCGCCAGTTGCGGCGGTGGTACGAGCAGTTCCGCAACTCACAGGTGGAGGGACTGGACACGGCGACCATCGTCGCCGCCGTCCACGACCGGCTGGCCGCACACATCCCCCCCCAGATCGGGACCTCGATCGTCCACGGCGACTACCGGCTCGACAACACGGTCCTGGATGGCCATGGGGATGTCGAAGCCGTCCTCGACTGGGAGATCTGCACCCTCGGTGACCCCCTGGCCGACGTCGGGCTCCTGATGGTGTACTGGACCGACCCCGGTGACGAGGGAGCGCTCCTCGGCGTCACGCCCACCACGGTCCCGGGGTTCCCGAGCCGCGCCGAGATGCGGGCGCGCTATGCGGCAGCCTCGGGTCGTGACCTGGAGCACCTCGACTACTACGTCGCGTTCGGCTACTGGAAGCTGGCCTGCATCTTGCAAGGGGTCTATGCGCGCTACGTGGGAGGCGCGGCGGCGGGAGACCGCTCGAGCGTGGACGACTTCGGCCACAGCGTCGTCAAGCTGGCCCGGATGGCCCTCGGCGCGCTGGACGGCGCGTGAGCGGAGAACGAGGGACATGACTCTCTACGAGCGGCACATGGACCGCGCCCTCGACCATCCGGTGCTGGTCGTGGCGCTCGACGGATGGGTCGACGCCGGGCTGGGGGCCGACGGCGCCATCACGGCGCTGCTGTCGGCCGATCCGACCGAGCTGGTCGCCACCTTCGACGGCGAAGCGCTCATCGACCAGCGCGCCCGGCGTCCCGTGGTGCACATCTCCCAGGGGGTCAACGAGGGGCTCACGTGGCCGGTCATCCAGGTGCGGGTGGGGACCGACCGAGCCGGGGCCGACGTCTGCTATTTGGTGGGGCCCGAGCCCGACTTCCGCTGGCCCACGTTCGTCACCTCGGTGGTGACGCTGGCGCGCCAGCTCGGCGTCCGGATGGTGGTGGGATTGGGCGCCTTCCCGGCGCCGGCCCCCCACACCCGGCCGGTGCGCCTGGCGGCGACCGCCCCACAGGAGTCCGCCGAGCTCGTGGCCCGGGTGGGGATCGTCCAGGGCGACATCGACGTGCCCTCGGGTGTGTGGGGCGCGCTCGAGATCGCCTTCGGCGAGGCGGGGGTCCCGACGGTGGGGCTGTGGGCCCGAGTGCCGCACTACGTGTCGGGCATGGCGTTCCCATCGGCCAGCGCAGCCCTGCTCGACGGCCTGGCCGCTGTGGGCGACCTGTCGTTGGACTCCACTGCGCTGCACACGGCAGCCGACGCCTCGCTTCAGCAGGTCGACGACCTCATCGCCAAGAGCGCCGAGCACACCTCGATGGTGCACCAACTCGAACGCAGCGTCGACGCGGCGGAAGGCAATCCCCTCGACGTGGGGACGCTCCCGACAGGCGAGGAGCTCGCCGCCGAGCTCGAACGCTATCTACGCGACGAACGCAGCGACGGCGGCCCTTCCGACGACACCTGAGGGCATCGATGGCGGAGGCCGCGACGGCGTCCACTCGACTTCCGGTAACCCACCGTTACCTCACCTACTTCACCGACGTGAGGTCGACGACGAACACGAGCGTCTCGTTGGGAGAGACGGCCGGGGAGTCGCCTGTGGCGCCGTAACCCAGCGCGGGAGGAATGACGATCTCGCGGCGTCCCCCCACCTTCATTCCCACGATGCCCTGGCCGAAGCCCGGTACAACGCCGCTGAGCGGGAACGGCGTCGCCTGGTGCTCTCTCCAGGGCGTGTCGTCGAACACTTTGCCGTTCGTGTAATTCGCACCGACGTAGAACACGTCGACCGTGCTCGACGCCACCGCCGCCGGGCCGGTGCCCACGACAAGGTCCTTGGTCTCGAGGCTGGTGGGGGGCGGCGCCGAGCCCGAGCCGATCACGGGCTCGACCTTCACGTCGGTGGCACCGGCCACCGCCGGTGGGTTGGCGGCGGCCAGTCCCGACGGGGTCGGGCCGGCCGTGGTCGCCGGGAGGGCGGTCGAGCTCCCGGTGGTCGTCGGACCCGAGGCCGTCGGGCTCCCCGCTGCCGTCGAGGTCGTCGAGGACGGTGTGCTCGACCCACACGCCGCCAGTACGACTCCCATCACGACCACCACACCAACGAGGAATCGACGTCCCACGCCGGGCAGACTACTCACGGGACCCCGGACAGGCGGTGCACCAGCCGGTTGACGGCACACGAAGGTGGCAGGCCTCGGGTCAGAACCACGCCGGCGCCGTCACCGAGACGGCGCCGTCGATCAAGGCGCCGGGAGACGCGGCCCCGTGGACGTGAGCCGCCAACCACATCCCAATGGCGATGAGCACGGCGAACAACGCGAAGACCACCGCCAGCGCCACGTAACGGGTCCTCTGGGTCCGGGCCCCCGTTGACCGCGACGACCGGAGGAGGGCCAGATCGACCGCGTCGAGGCCGCGGCGCGCCGGGGTGCCGCCACCACCAGACCCGTCGGGGACGCCCTCCACGATCGCCGACATCTCTTCGGGGGTTGCCGCGGCGTTGATGGCAAGGACGCGGCGCGTGTAGTCGTAGGGCTCGAGGTGTCCGGCCTCGAACTCGTCGAGGACGCGGCGAAGGTACGGCTCGCGCAGGGTGAGATCCGCGTCGGGCTCATGGGACGGAGGTGACGGTTCTCCGGAGGGGCCAGGCCCACCTGCGGCGCCGGAGCGCCCTCGGGGGAGGCCTTGAGGCTCGTCCGCCAAGAAGGACCCGTCGTCACCCATCTCGCAATTGTCGGCCACCCCGGAGCCGAACTGCAACGGTTTCGACCACTTCAGAGGTGTCGCCCCCGACGGGGGCCGCCGCAGATGGCCCCGACAGGGTTCAGATATGGTGCGCCGATGCAAGTCGACGGTGGTATCGGGTTCGATCCGAGCGACGCGGTAAAGACGGCGCGCCGGGCCGAAGAGGACGGCTTCGACGGCCTGTGGTGCGCAGAGACGGGCCACGACCCGTTCCTGCCGCTCCTGCTCGCGGCCGAGCACACCGAACGCATCGAGCTCGGCACGGGGATCGCGGTGGCCTTCGCGCGCAATCCCATGAGCACCGCCGTGCTCGCCAACGACCTGCAGTCCTATTCCGAGGGCCGGTTCATGCTCGGGCTCGGCTCCCAGATCAAGCCCCACATCGAGAAGCGCTACTCCATGCCGTGGTCCCACCCTGCTCCCCGGATGCGTGAGTTCATCACGGCCATGCGAGCCATCTGGTCGGCCTGGCACGACGGAACCAAGCTCGCGTTCAGGGGGGACTTCTACACCCACACGTTGTCGACCCCGTTCTTCAATCCCGGGCCGAATCCTTACGGTACCCCCAAGGTATTCCTCGCCGCCGTGGGCGAGCTCATGACGGAGGTGGCGGGCGAAGTCGCCGACGGGCTGTTGGCGCACGGGTTCACCACGGCGCGTTACATGCGCGAGGTGACCCTGCCCGCCCTGGAGCGGGGACTGGCCCGTGCGGGGCGCACCAGAGAGGGATTCGAGATCTCGTACCCCGCCATGATGGTCACCGGCACCAACGATGCTGAGGTGCAGGCAGCCACCCAGGCCGTCAAGGCACAGCTGGCGTTCTACGCTTCGACGCCCGCCTACCGGCCGGTGCTCGACCTCCACGGATGGGGAGACCTGTTCGGCGAGCTCAACACGCGCTCGAAACGGGGTGAGTGGGTGCAGATGGCAGACCTCATCCCTGACGACATGCTCGACGCCTTCGCCGTGAGGGGGGAGATCGGGGAGATCCCGGCGAAGGTCATCGACCGTTACGGGGGCATGGTCACTCGCGTGAGCTTCTACGCCCCGTACCGCATGGATCACGCCCTGATCAAGGAGCTGCTGGCGGGCTTCAGAGCGTCGTAGCGGGCCGGACCCGGGCAGAAGGCCCGGGGCTCAGGTGACGAAATTGACCAGTCGGGGGGGGCGGGCCACGACCCGGGACGGCTCGACCCCGCCCAGGGCCCCTACCAGGCGCTCGGAAGCCAAGGCGACCCGCACGGCGTCCTCCTCGGTGATGTCAGGTGAGACTTCGATGCGGTCCTTCACCTTGCCGTTCACCTGGACCACCATCGTCACGCTTTCCGATCGGGCCAGCTCCGCGTCGAACGACGGCCAGGGCTCGGCGTGCACCATGGCCCCTTCCCCGTGCCGCCGCTCCCATGCCTCGGCGGCGAAGTGCGGCGCGAGCGGGGCGAGCAAGAGGAGCAGGGCATCGGAGGCCGCGTCATGGGTCGCCCGGTGCGGCCCTCCGGGCGCCTCGCGCTGGTAACGCTGCAGCTCGTTGGAGAACTCCATGCAGGCCGCGACAGCGGTGTTGAACGACCACCGTTCGATGTCGTCGCTCACCTTGGCGATGAGCCGATGCGTAGCCCGCTTGATCTCCGTGTCTTCCGCCGAAGGGCCGCCGTCGCGGTAGTCGCTCTCGTCCTCGACCGTGAACCGCCAGACGCGATCGAGGAAACGACCGCACCCTTCGATGACGTTCTCGGTCTGCTCCGTCCAGTCCATGTTGTCGCCGGGGGGACCGGCGAACAGGTGGAAGAGGCGCAGCGCGTCGGCTCCCACCGTGTCGAAGTAGCGCGCCGGTGTGACGAGGTTTCCCCTGGATTTCGACATCTTCTTGCCGTCCATCCGGATCATCCCCTGGGTGAAAAGCCGGCTGAAGGGCTCGCGCGCCACCCCCGGAGCGAGCCCGACGTCGATCAGGGCTTTGGTGTAGAAGCGCGCGTACAGCAGGTGCAAGATGGCGTGCTCGATCCCGCCGATGTACTGGTCCACGGGCATGAAGTGCCGGGCGAGCTCGGGGTCGAAGGGTCTGTCCTCGGACCACGGATCACAGAAGCGCAAGAAATACCAGGACGAGTCGACGAAGGTGTCCATGGTGTCGGTCTCGCGCTCGGCAGGGCCTCCGCACACGGGGCAGGTGGCGTGCCGGAACGTCGGATGGCGCTTCAGGGGTGATTCGCCGGTCGGGAGGAACTCGACGTCGTCGGGGGCGAGGACAGGCAGCTCGTCCTCGGGAACCCCCACGATCCCGTCGACGGGGCAGAAGACCACGGGGATCGGGCACCCCCAGTACCGCTGGCGCGACACCAACCAGTCCCGCAGGCGGTAGTTCACCGTACGCCGCCCGACGCCACGCGCTTCGAGCCAGGTCATGGCGCTCTCCTTGGCTGCGGCGACGTCCAAGCCGTCCAGGAAGCCCGAATTGATCTTGACGCCGTCACCGGTCCACGCACCGCCCTCGAACCCGTCGGGAGGCTGCGTGGTCCGCACCACGGGGAGATCGTGAGCCTGGGCGAATTCCCAGTCCCGTGCGTCTTCGGCGGGGACCGCCATGATTGCTCCCGTGCCGTAGCGCATGAGGACGTAGTCGGCGACGTAGACCGGAATCGCTTGACCGGTGAACGGATTGACGACGTGCCCGCCGGTGAAGGCACCCCGCTTGGCCAGGGTCTCCACCCCCTCTTCCGAGGTGCGGTCGAGCTCGCTCTTGCCTGCCGCCGAGGTGCGGAGTTGTTCCACCTCGGCTCGCCGGTCATCGGTGGTGAGCACGTCCACGAGCGGATGCTCGGGTGCCACTACCGCATAGGTCATCCCGAAGCTCGTGTCGGGACGCGTCGTAAAGACCCGCAGCGTGAGGCCCTCACCTTCGCCCCCGGCGACCTGCAGGTCGAACTCGACACCTTCGGACCGCCCGATCCAATTTCGCTGCATCGTCTTGACCCGCTCGGGCCACTCGAGGTCGTCGAGAGAATCGAGCAGCTCGTCGATGTATCGGGTCGTGCGGAAGAACCACTGCTCGAGCTCGCGCTGGATCACCAGGTCTCCCGAGCGCTCGCAAGTCCCGTCCGCCAGTACCTGCTCGTTGGCGAGCACCGTCTGGCAGCCGGGGCACCAGTTGACCGGTGCCAGGGCTCGGTACGCCAGACCCGCCTCGAGCAGGCGCAGGAAGATCACCTGGTTCCACCGGATGTAGGACGGGTCGTGGCTGCGGATCTCGCGGCGCCAGTCGTAGACGGCCCCGAGGCGCTTCACGCTGGCCTTGAGCTCGGCGATGCGGGCCTCGGTGAAGATTCGCGGGTGCTCACCGGTCCGGATGGCGGCGTTCTCGGCGGGAAGGCCGAAGGAGTCGAAGCCGAAAGGTGACAAAACGGCGAATCCCTGCATGGTGCGATGGCGCACGAGCAGGTCTCCGAACGTGTAATTCCGAATGTGTCCCTGGTGGGCGGCCCCGCTCGGGTAGGGGTACATGCACAGGACGTACTGCGGGAGACGCGGGTCGTCGGCGTCGACCTCGTAGAGGCGGCTCTCGGCCCAGCGCTCCTGCCATTTGAGCTCGACTTCCTGCACGTCGTAGGCCCGCGCCATCTCTGGATTCTACGGAACCAGGCCCAGCCCCCGGGCACCTCCGCATTCCCCGTCGACACGCCCGGGGGCGGTGGGCGCTTCCGGGCCTGGCCGCGGTGGACCGGGAGCCGGGATCCGGCCACGGGGACCCCGCCGGTCAAGAGTCAGGTCGATGGGCAGGTGGGTCAGAAGACAGAGGCATGCACGGCAGTCGAGACCCACGTGTCCAGCCGAGCCAGGCTGGTAACGTGGCGCCTCGTCCCGGGGGCGTAGCTCAGTTGGTAGAGCGCTTGACTGGCAGTCAAGAGGTTCGTGGGTTCGAGTCCCATCGCCTCCACCGAGCTGTAACAATCCCTGGCATGGACGAGCCGCCGGAGTTGCAAGACAACGGACACTGGAGGATGGCTGTCTGGGCCCTCCGAGTGGGGTACGTCGGGCTGGCCGTCGCCATTGTGGGCCTCATCGTGATGTCGTTGGGATCCACGCCGTGGGTCCTGGCCGTCGGGGTGTTCATTTGGCTCGCCGCCGAAGCCGTCACGTTGGCGGGGTTCTTCTGGTCCCGGGACGAGCTTCCCGAACCACGACTTGGGTACTGGTCGATGAGGTTCATGCTCATCCACGACACAGTCCACGCCCAGTCGTCGGCCCAGCGGTCCTGACGGCTCCTCCCTTGGGCGGCTGCGTCCGCCGTGCGGCGGTCTCCTGTCTTGTCGACCCGACCGGGTTGTGCCTGATCTCGATCGTGGCCCTGGCTAGTAGCCCCGGCACACTGGGCAGCCCGAAGCTCCTATGGTTTGTCAAGGGTGATGTGCTCGGT
>JARLGQ010000103.1 GCA_031292675.1 Acidimicrobiales bacterium | reverse complement strand
GCTCACTCCTGGAGGGCTATCCGAATGGGGTCGAATGCGGACTAGGCGACGTGGATCACCGTCGTCGCGTAGTGACTTGGATTGTTTGCCAATGGTCGACTCTCTCCGACGGCTTGAAACACTCCCGCTATCAGGTTCATCACATCTCCGTGCCGATATGCCTTGGTACTGACAATAAGTCTTATCTGGCCTGACCCGACGGGGCCAACTTCGTCAATCACGGCCTCGTCTCCGCCGACCCTCAATCCATCGTGGAGTCCGGGCAGCAATCCGGCAGACATCGCGTTGCGCATTCCGTTGCTCCTATCTGTTCGTTCAGCTGCTCAGTGCGGGGCTGTGCCTTCAGTTCTCGGTTTATGCGTGATGGTTCGAGACTGCCGCTGGAGCAGCCACGTCGGGATCGAGCGCCGCAATCGCGTCGAAGTGACGACTCGGTTTCAAGGGCGTCGATCCAGCCTTCCACGGTCGCTCATTCACGCTGATGCGAACGTTGGCAAAAGCAGATTGGATAAATTCGGCCCAAAGTGGAGCGACGTCGATCACGTTCTGCCGCATCCAGGAGTGAGTGGCTTTCGAATCCTTCGTGACTGCGTTGCTCTTCTCCATGCGACTTCCCCTCCTTGATCTGCCACGCGACCTTGCGGTGCCCACTACTTGGGAATCGATGGGCCGTGCATCAGCCCAAGGGGTTCGATCGTGGTGTGTAGCCGCCTTTGAACCTGACCAAAGCCCGAGAGGAGTAGCGATGCACCGCAGCCCCCACGGGGGCTGAGCGTCGGACCGAGGTCCGAGACAACAATCACCACATATGTCACAGGTGCAACATACTTCCCGGCATCCCCAATGACGTCAAGGGGTTGTTTCGGTTCTCCTGATGGCTATTCGGGCCAACTCCCCTGCACCCGTAACGCTTCTGACAACAGTCATCGACGGCAAGTGTGGGAGTAATCACTCTTCGTGCTTCCCGAGCCTGAATGTTCTTGGAGTGTCGGGGGAGACCGAGCCCGTGACAAGAGTGTTGTCCTGCCCCAAAATCATGCGGGAGGTGACCGATTGCAGATGGTGCGGCTCAAGCCTCGTTCTCGCGACCCACCGCTGACCTGGCATCGAAGCCCGGAGTTAGGGCGTCAGTTGTTTATGAGCCCGGTCGCGTCGTGGACTGAGACGTCGATCCCCTTGGCCCACGGATCAAAGCGGCGCACGCACTGAGCGAGGTAGACGCCCAGCCCTTCCGCGTCCCGTTCCGTGATCCGCTCGTCGACCCACAGCTCCACCAGGAGGGCTCCGTGACGTCGCCTAACCTCCACGTCTACCGCGGTCTGGTCCAGCTCGTGCCGACGCAACCAGTCGCGGACCGTGCGCCGCGCCTCGGCAGTATGGTCCGGAAGGATGGCGGTGTTCACCTGGTCGATCACTTCGAGGGCCTGATGCGCTGGTGCCAAAGCAGCAGCCCAGCGCCCCAGGGGATCGTCGGGTCGGTCGAAGAGGATCAGCGGGATCTGGCGCCGTATGGCACACACCTCGCCATCACCGAGACGATCAACACCGGGTTCGGGACCGACACCCACCGCCACGTCTACTGGTTGCGCATCGAGTGGGCACTCAATCCCTCGCAAGGCCGCGCATGAGACGTCGTTCGGCTCGTGGCGGCTGCGACAACTGTGCACCACGTGGCCTCGGGCCTGAAGTCTTTGGACCAGGGCGGCAGCCTCCCTCGAAGCCGTGCTAGCCATAAAGATGTCCATCACCACTCCTCCACGACGCGAAACGTCCATACCCCTTCTGTCCAGCGTGGGCCCTCGGGGCAGGATGGGACAGGGCCAAAAGACCCGTCTTGTCGGAAGCGTGAGAGAAGGCAAGCCCCGACCCGAATCCATGCCCCAATCCCGATTCACCGGAGGCTTTTAGGGGCTCGCCCTGCTCCGATCCCAATACTCCAGGACAGTGCGTGATTCTCACAGGCGCCCGCCTCACGACCGCATAGCTCATCGGCGCCGACCTAACCGGCGCCATCCTGACGAACGCCAGCCTTGTTGGCGCCAGACTCACCGACGCCAACCTCACGGGCGCCAACCTCACCGATGCTTACCTCCACCGCGCTCATCTCAAAGACACCAATCTCACCGGCGCTAATCTCACTGACGCCAACCTTGTTGGCGCCAACCTCACCGGCGCCACATGGAGCAACACCATCTGCCCCGATGGGACCAACAGCGACAACGACGGGAGAACCTGCGCGATAACTGTCGACGGCCAAGGTCGTTGTGAAGGACTCATAAAGCTCGACTCTTCCGTCCTGCATGTCCAAACGAGGTACCGAGCCTGAACCAACTCTCTAAACGTCGAACCTTTCGATGCGCCGGCAGAATCGCAGGCATCGGGGTCACCGGAGAGGATGTTGGGGTTGCACTCGGCGACACTGACACCGGCCGACCTGGGCCAGTGCGTGCCTGTGATCTTGCGCGCACAGTCGTTGGAGACAGTGCCCACACCGCGCTTGATGGCGCAGTGAGGCGAACGTCGGCCGAGGGGAAGGAGCGCCCTGACCGGCAACGATTGCCCCATTCGCAGGGGCCCTGACCCGCTGGTATGGACCGCGGTTACCGGGCGGTTTGCCAAACTGCTGTCGGGGGCGCCCCGAGCAAGAGCCCGGTAATTGCGATGGGCCCAACCGGGTGTCAACAACCCAGGCTGGACCGTCTTACCGATCGGTCCGATCCGGCGCCGTCGCACGAGCGGCTCGCGACCTCTTACCCGCTCCCCTGCGTCAGAACGCGCTCACGCGTAGGATGGTGCCGCGACTGATGACGAGTCTCAAGACATCAAGCAGCGTAGGCAGAAGTTGGCCGAGGCCGAGCGAGAAGCCGGTGAACGCCTCACTGCCGCCCGAGATGGGCGAGACGAAGGCGGCATTCCGGGGGCACCCAACGGTTGTTGCAAAGAGACGTAGCCAGTCGGGCCTAATTCAAGACGCCCTCTCCTTGACCACGGCGTGGTGGAACGACTGGAGCCGTTTACCCGCCTCGACGACGTCTGGGGCGATGTGGGCATCGAGTCGGCCAATGTGGCCTTCAGTCACTACGAGGGCTAGGTCGATGAGGGCGTCTTCCAGCCTCGTGAGTCGGTCGTTCACGTCCATTGCATCCTCCACTCGTAGCCCAGTCGTGCGTATGAGCAGGGCGTCGGTGGTCATCAAGGCTTAGGAGGACTCACCGATCCACCGCACTGCATGTGAAAGTGCCAGCCGTCGTGGACGACCAGACACGCTTTACCAAAGCCATGGATGTAATCGATGCCGTCACTTGCGCTGATATAGGCAATCAGCAAGATGACAAGCAGCACGGCCACGATATGGAGAACGTCGATTGACCGGCGGCTCCGACGCCCCGAGACTTGTTCGTCGGATCGGGGTGATGAGCGCTTCCTTTGAGCGTGTCGAGGAACTCCTGGCGGCGGCGGCACAAAGTCTGGGGAGGCGGCCAATCCGTCCCCCGGCGACCCTTGCGTCGATTCGTTCATCGTGGCTCACTCCGAATGAAATGTGGTGCGGGCGAAGTCAAGCATCAACTGTATCGCCAGCATGGCGATACCAGTTGGGAACCGGATGAACCCGTGGACAGACTCCGGGTACACCCGCAATGTGGATTCATTGTGGGCCGCCTGCCAGCGCGCCGCCATGAACAGGTTGTCGTCGAGGAGCGGGTCGAGCATGCCGACCGTGAACATTGCGGGCGGCATGTCGTGGAGATCCGCATACAGGGGCGAAACGTCCGGCGACCGTCGTTCCTCGTCCGTCGTGCCCGGCACGAACATGTCGGCGAACCATGCCATGATCGGCGTGGAGATGACGAGATTTCGCTCGCCCCACGACCGGGCGCTGGGGGTCATGGCCACGTCGTAGACGCCGAACACGAGATTGGCTCCCGCAAACGCGCCCGCGATGCCGTGGCGGTCCCGGAGTCGAAGGAGCGTCAGTACCGAGAGATGTGCACCGGCCGACTCGCCGCCAATCATCAGTTGGGAGCTGCCGAACTCCTCTTCCGAGTGCTCAACCAGCCACTGGGCGGCCGCCTCACAGTCGTCAGGACCGGCCGGGAAGGGATGCTCGGGTGCGAGCCGGTAGTCGACGCTCACAACGGCTGCGTGAGCGGCGTCGGCCACCGTGGTCAGAAGCAGGTCCTGTTGATCGGCCGCCCCGAGCGCCCAGCCACCACCGTGGATGTGGAGGAACACGCCGTCGACGCGCTCGGGCACCACCATCCGCAGTTCGACCGGGCGATTGGGGCCTGGAATCGAGCGGGTGATCGCACGGCCAGATCGGGCGATGGGACCGGCCCACGACGGACCCGACTCGCGCTGTAGGCGAGTCACCTCCACGTCGACGGTGTGGACCGGAGGCATTCCCGCCAGCAGCTCCTCCAACGCCGCATTCTGCTTCTTCGATTCCTCGATCATCTCGGAGGTGACCTGGACAAAGGAGTCGGTCATGAGGCACGACGGTAGCTTCTCCCGGTTCTGAGAGACGGGCACTGCGGTGACAAGGGGGGTCCAAGGACTCTGGCCGACGGCAAGCATCGGCGTACCGTTGGCTTATGGCGGCGCATCCTGTCTACGGCTTGATCCCCTCGGAGCACCCACCCACCGTCCAGCACGTCCAGTCCGCCGTCAGGGGTCGGAGCAAATGCGGACGCCTCATCGACACGACCCTCGCCATCCCGAAGGCCCTCCCGACCTGTCGGAAGTGCACGCAGTTCGACGAGATAACGGGAGCCTTCGGCCGCAGGCCCTGGCGGGGGCTGAGGCGGAGACCGCCGACCGGTTGATTGGCCTGTACGTGCGGCGCCAGGACCGAGCCCTGGTGGCTCAGCCCTCGTCGTCCCGCATCGGCGTCACAAGGACAGCCAGATTTCTTCCGTCAGAACCGACCCAGCCGTCTTCGGGGCAATGACCCGCCGTGAGGAAGTGTCCGTCCGAGTCGAATCCATGGTGAATGGACGCAAAGAACTGGAGTGGACGTCCACAGAAGCAGGCGAACTGCATGGGTTCCATTCTTCCAGCCAGGCTGGGGCTACCTCGTCCCCGGTAAGGTGTGCTGGTAGCCGAGGTGATGCCAGGGAAGCTCCATGGCCCCCAAGTCGCTACCGGTGAGGAGCCTGGCCATGGTCTCCAGGGCAGCCCTCTGTGAGCGGTAGGACCCAGGGGACAGGCGGGCGAGATAGACGGCGACGGGGTGCCGGGCGGGGTCCTTGACGGGGGTGGGCAGGAGGCCTTCGGGAACGGCGGGGAGGTCCTCGGGGTTGCTGGGAGGTTGTCGGTCACGGGAAGGGCCTTGTTAGAAGAAGCATTCTCATAAGTAGTTCACCTGGGCAATCCATCGCCCAATCCCGGGCGATGATGGGGCCATGACCGTCATCCGCATCAATGCCATCACCGTCCCCGAGAGTGGCAGCGAGGAGCTGGCCCGCCGGTTCGCCGACCGAGCTGGAGCCGTGGACCACGCCGACGGGTTCGAGGGGTTCGAGCTACTGCGCCCCACCGACGACCGGCAGACCTGGCTCGTGGTGACCCGGTGGCGGGACAAGGAAGCGTTCGAGGCGTGGGTGGCCTCACCAGCCTTCGCTCATGGTCATCGAGGAGCACCAAGTGGGGGTGCGAGTCGCCCTCCGGTAGGTACCCACAGCGAGCTTTGGTCTTATGACGTCGAGATCGAAGTGCGACGTCCTCCGGCCTGACACGTCCTTGCACGTGCAGGTTGAGGGCATGCTTGTCCACTAGGGAAAACGAGGAGGCGGCAGATTGGGACCAATCATCAGGGTGCCTGAAGACGTGGCCCAACGACTGGCAGAGGAAACCGACCTCGTGGAGGTCGATCCGGTACTGCCGGACGCTGTCGACGAACTCGACGTGGAGCTTGGGAGCGAGCCCGGGGTCGTCCTCCTGCTCACCGAGACTCCGAAGGATGGATTCGGACGTCTGGTGAGTATCATCACCAAGTCCGAGTACGCAATGAGAGCTTCAAGCCCGTTCGAGCTAACGGTGCGCGACAAGGACGGTAATCCGCACGCGTTTCCCACCACAGCCGTCAATGGGCAGTCGATCCTGGATCATTTGAGGCTCGCCTTCTTTGGAGAGCCGGGAGATCGGCGTCCGTTGATCCACGCATGAGGCGAGCAGCAGCAACCATCCTCACCACCTGAGGACCAGATTCGTCTCCCAGGGTCCTGGACGCCGAAGCGCGCCCGTGTTCCGGCCTTCCCCTGAGTTGTCCCAGCGCGCTATTCGGAAACCCCTGCTCTGGCTACGCTGCCACAATGAGTGACGAGTTCCTTGTGCTGCGCTTCTACCCTCTAAGCCTTGATCCACCGATGAACTAGCGCTGACGGACATCCGCGCATCCGCGGAAAGCGCCTCCCGAACTGGGAAAATTGCGGTGTCGAGTCGCAGTTTCGTCCAGTCCGAAGGAGGCACTTTCAGTGGCTTCAGTATCGCGC
>JARLGQ010000102.1 GCA_031292675.1 Acidimicrobiales bacterium | reverse complement strand
TGTCCTAACCTGACGCCGTGGTCAGAGAACGCGCTGCGGCCCGCACGCATATCGTGGCCCCGCCCGAGGTGGCCGAGCGCGTGGCGTTGGCGCCGGCGCCGGGCGAGGCGCCCCTGCCCGCGCCCAATGCCGCCGCGCTGCTGCGCCGCAACGGCACCGACCCCGTCTTCGCCCCCCGGCCCGCGTTGCGATTCGGCGAGCGCATCTGGACGCACGGCGAGGCCTACGCCGAGATGGCCCGCTACGCCGCGCTGTTCCTCGATCGGCTCGACCCGACGCGGCCGCCGCACGTGGCCGTGCTCCTCGACAACACCCCCGAGTACGTGTTCTGCCTGGGTGGTGCCGCCCTGGCCGGTGCCGCGATCGTGGGGCTCAACCACACGCGCCGCGACGAGCACCTGCTCGCCGACATCGGCTACACCGACGTGCAATTGCTCGTCACCGAGCCGCGTCACCAGGAGCTCCTGGCGCCGGTGGCGGGCGATCTGGCGCTGCCGGGCGGCCTGCTCGTCTCGGAGCGCTTCGCCGACGGCGACGACCCGCCCCGCACCATGGGCGAGCCGCTCGACGATGCCCTGAAGCGCTGGGCGCCGGGGACCGGCGACCCCGGGCTCGAGCCCGACGTGGAGACCCTGTGGGTATTGCTGTTCACCTCCGGGACCTCGTCTGCGCCCAAGGCGGTGCGGTGCACCCAGCGGCGGCTGCTCACCACCGGGAACAGGATGACGATGGTCCTCGACGTCGGCCCCGACGACGTCGGGTATCTCGCCATGCCCCTCTTCCACTCCAATTCGCTCATGGTGGGCCTGGCACCGGCCCTGGTGGCCGGGGCCTCGGTGGGGCTCGCCCGGAGGTTCAGCGCGTCGCGCTTTCTCGACGACGTGCGCCACTACGGGGCCACCTGGTTCAACTACACGGGAAAGCCCCTCGCCTACCTGCTGGCCACGCCTGAAAAGCCCGACGACGCGCGGAACCCGCTCCGGCTGGCCTATGGCAACGAAGGCTCCCCGCACGTGGTCGAGGCGGTCGCGGCGCGCTTCGGTGTGGCCGTGGTGGACGTGTTCGGCTCGACCGAGGGTGGCATCGCCCTTGACCGCTCGGGCGGGGTGCCGCGGGGATCGGTGGGCAAGCTCCGTCAGGGGATCAAGGTGGTCGACCCCGACGGCAAGGAGCGGCCACGCGCCGTGTTCGACACCGAGGGACGGCTGGTGAACGCCGAGGAGTGCGTGGGCGAGATGGTCAACGTCGAGGGGGTGGGCCCCTTCGAGGGGTACTACCGCAACGACGAGGCCATGGCCCGCACCACCCGCAACGGCTGGTACTGGAGCGGCGACCTGGGATACGTCGACGACCACGACTGGGTGTACTTCGCGGGACGGACTTCGGACTGGCTCCGGGTCGACGGCGAGAACTTCCCGGCCGCGCCGATCGAGGCCATCGTGGCCCGCCATCCCGACGTCATCTTGGCCTCGGTCTACGGCGTGCCGGACGTGGACTCCGGCGACCAGGTGATGGCGGCGCTCGTCCTGCGCGAGGGGGCGCGCTTCGACCCGGTCGCCTTCGCCGGTTGGGTCGACGGCCAGAGCGACCTGAGCCCCAAATGGCGGCCCCGCTACGTGCGGTTGTGCGAGGCGTTGCCCACCACCGCCACCAACAAGGTGCTCGTGCGGACCCTGGTGCACCAGAAGTTCCGGCTCGACCGCGTCGGGGGGGACCCCGTCATCGTCCGGGGCCGAGGTGAGGACCGCTACCGCGCCTTCGGGCCCGGGGAGCAGTCGGCGCTGCACGACGCCTTCGTCGAGAGCGGGCGCGTCCAGGCCTGGGACCTGTAGGACCAGGTGGACCTGTCGCTCACCGACACCGAGCAACGTTTCGCGCGCGACGTGCGGGAATGGCTCGAGGCCAACGTCGAGACCCCACCCGACACCGACGACCTGGCCGAGTCGGTGGCGTGGGGCCGTGCCTGGCAGGCCAAGCTGGCCGGTGCCGGGTGGGTCGGGATCAATTGGCCCGAGGAATACGGAGGACGGGGCGCCTCCCCGGTCGAGGTCGCCATCTTCAACGCCGAGTACGCCCGCAGCGGTGCGCCCCAGCTCGTCAACCGCGTCGGCATCAACCTGGCCGGTCCCACTCTCCTCGCCCACGGGACGCCCGAGCAGTGCCGGCGGTGGCTGCCCGCCATCGTCAGCGCCGAGGAGATCTGGTGCCAGCTCTTCAGCGAGCCGGGGGCGGGCTCGGACCTGTCGGGGCTCGTCACGCGCGCCGAGCCCGAGTCCGACGCGCGCGCCGAGCCCGAGTCCGACGCGCGCGCCGACCCCGACGGCGGCGGATGGCGGGTGAGCGGCCAGAAGGTGTGGACGTCCTACGCGCAGTTCGCCCGCTACGGGCTGTGCCTGGCCCGCACCGAGCCCGGGACGACGGGGCCCCGGGGGCTGTCGCTGCTGGTGGTGGACATGGAGGCCCCCGGTGTCGACATCCGCCCCCTCGTGCAGATCACGGGGGAGGCCGAATTCAACGAGGTCTTCCTCGACGAGGTCGTCGTCCCCGCCGGGCATCTGGTGGGCCCGGCCGGTCAGGGCTGGACGGTGGCCTCGACGACCCTGGCCCACGAACGCGGCACCAACTTCCCGTTCAAAGAGGAAGTGGTGCACGAGGGCTACCTGACGCGTCTGTTCGCCGAGGCCGCCCGCAACGGCACCCTCGACGATCCCGACGTCGCCGACGCGCTGGTCGACGCCTATGTGGCGTTGGTGGTGCTGCGCACGCACAACTGGCGCACCCTCTCGAAGCTGGCGCGCGGGGGCGAGCCCGGGCCCGAGTCGAGCTGGGTGAAGCTGACGTGGTCCGACATGACCCAACAGCTTTCGGAGGCCGCACTCGCCGTCGAAGGCCCGGCCTCGGGCCTGTGGGGGCCCTGGCAACGGCAGTGGCTGTGGTCCAAGGCCGCCAGCATCGCCGGTGGCACCTCGGAGGTGCAGCGCAACGTGATCGGGGAGCGCATCCTGGGGCTCCCCCGCGAACAGAGGAGGTAGGCGTGCCCGTCCACTACGAGCTCGGTGACGACCATGTGGTGTGGATCACCATCGACCGCCTGGCTTCGATGAACAGCCTCGACATGGAGCACTTCGCCCAGCTCCGCGGCGCATGGGACCGCTTCGGCGCGGACGAGGACGCCTGGGTGGCCATCATCACCGGTGTCGGCAACGCCTTCTGCACGGGCGCCGATCTCAAGACCTACATCCCGCAGGTGACCAAGCTCCAGAAGGAGATCTCGACGCGCCAGGTCGAGGAGCTCGACGGCTACCGGATCGACGACGGGGTCAAGGCGGTGCTGCGGGGCGTGAAGCTCTACAAGCCCATCGTCGCCGCCGTGAACGGGGCGTGCGTGGCGGGTGGGATGGAGATGCTCGGGGGGTGCGACATCCGTGTGGCGGTGCCCGAGGCCTACTTCGGGGTCATGGAGCCCAAGCGGGGGCTGTTCGCCGGTGGGGGCACGACGGTGCGGCTCCCCCGCCAGGTCCCCTTTCCGGCCGCCATGGAGTTCCTCCTGTGCGCCGACCGCGTGCCGGCGGAGCAGGCACTCGCCTTCGGGTTGCTCAACGCCGTGGTCCCCGCCGGGCAGTTGCGGGAGAAGGCCGAGGAGTACGCGCACCGCATCACCGCCAACGGGCCCTTCGCCGTGCGCAAGACCAAGGAGAGCGTGCTCCGCGGCCTGGCCGTCGACATGAAAGAGGCGTACCGGATCGAGTCCGCCATCGCCACCGAGGTCTTCTCGAGCGAGGACGCCAAGGAGGGGCCCGCCGCCTTCGTCGAGAAGCGGCCGCCGCGCTGGACCGGGCGCTAGGCCCGGGGCGCCGGGCGGCGGGGCAAGGACGACGGACCGGAGAATGCGGGACGAGGGACGAGGGGTAGCGGCGTGGAGCATGTGACGCTCGAGGACGCCGTGGCGCGCCACGTGCGCCCGGGTGACACCGTGCAGGTCCTGTGCGGGCACAGCCGGTGGACCGCCGCCGCGCGCGAGATGGCGCGCCAGCACTGGGGCCAGGACGCCGGCTTCACGCTCGTGATGCTCAGCCTGAGCTCGTTGGGCGCGTTGTTCTTCCGGGGCCCGATGGTGCGCAAGGTCGTGACGACGTACTCGGGCGACACGTTCCCGACCTACACGCCCAACCCCGTGTTCCAGGAGGCCTACGCCTCGGGCGCGGTGGAGGTCGAGCACTGGTCGATCCTCACCTTCACCCAGCGCCTCGAGGCCGCCGCGCGCGGGCTGCCGGCCGTGGTCACCGGCTCGTTGCAGGGGTCGTCGATGGAGGACAACGACGCCTTCACGGTGGCCGACACCGCGTTCGGGCCCGTCGGCCTGGTGGCGCCGCTCGTGCCCGACGTCACCCTGGTCCACGGGGCCGTCGCCGACACCGAGGGGAACGTGGCCTTGTCCGAGCCGCTGCTCGAGAGCGTGTGGGGGGCGTGGGCGGCGCGTCGCGGCGTGGTGGCGACGGTGGATGGCGTCGTCGACAGCCTCGAGGGGCTCGGGCACCGGGTGAAGATCCCCGCCCACCGCGTCCTGGCCGTGGTCGAGGCGCGCTTCGGCGCCCATCCCGGCGGCCTGTACGCGCCCGGGCTGCCGGTGCGGTCCTACGGCGAGGACATCGGGTTCTGGACCGAGGCGCGCGCCGCGACGCGCCGGGACCTCGACGCCTGGGCCCGGCACTGGGTGCTCGAGCCGGCCGGCCACGACGCGTTCCTCGAGCGGCTGGGGCACGAACGCCTCGACTGGTTGTCCTAGCGCACCGATCCCGAGTCGTGGCGCCAGGACGCCGAGGCCCATCCCGTGGACGTGCCCGCCGTGGTGCCCCCCAGCAGGTGGGAGCACGCTGCGGCCTACGGGGCGAGAGAGCTCGAGGCCGTTGCCGCCGCCCTCGACGCGGACGCCGTGCTGGCCGGCGCCGGGGTCGCCAACCTGGCCGCGTGGGTGGCGGTGTCCCGGGCCCGCGCCGGGGGGAGCGCCATCCAGCTCACCGCCGAGCTCGGCCTGTGGGGCTACACCCCCACGCCCGCCGACCCCTACATCTTCAACCACCGGGTGTTCCCCGGCACCCCCATGCTCGCCGACGCCTCGACCGTGCTGGGCATGGTGGTGGGGGGCCCCGGCACGCGCACCATCGCCTGCCTCGGGGCCGCCCAGGTCGACCGGGACGGGAACCTCAACTCGACGCTGATCCCCGGCGGGCCCTTCCTGGTGGGCTCCGGGGGGGCCAACGACGTGGCCAGCCGGGCCGCCGCCTGTGTGGTGGTGGCCCTGGCCCGGCCCGACCGCCTGGTGGAGCGGGTGGGCTTCGTGACCAGCCCCGGGGACCGCGTGGCGAGCGTCGTCACCGACCTCGGGGTGTTGCGCCGCCTCGACGGCACGCTCCGGATCGCCGCGGTCCCGGGCGGCCCCGGCCCGCTTTCGGAGCGGGTGCGGGCGCTCGCCGATGCATGTGGGTGGGATGTCGCCGTGGCGTCGTCGGTGAGTGAGCTCGAGCCTGTGACCGACGACGAGGTGCTGGCCCTGCGCCGCTACGACCCTGAACGCCTCTTCCTGTCCTGAGCTGTCGCGGGGGCGCAGGGGGCCTCCACCGACCGTGCACCGACGGGTCTAGCTCCTCCCGACACGGTCGGGTGCCAGGCGGCAAAATGGGCTTTCGGGCCCGACGGGCGGTGGCCGTCCGGCGCACGCCCGGGCTACAGTGAGCAAAAGCACGAACTGACATAGGCGTCAGGCATGACGTCGATCCGGGGCCTCGCCGGGCACCTTCGGGCCGGGTCCCGAGGTGACGGTGACAGGGGAGAGGGGGACCGATGTCGCGCAGTCGGCGAGCGGGATTCGCGACTGTGACCGGGGCGCTTCTCGCGCTCGCCATCGGCCTTTCCGCATGCGGGAACGCCACGACCCATGCCAGCACCGGCGGGAGCGGCGACCCCGGGGTCACCTCGACATCGATCACCGTGGGCAGCATCGCCAACGTCAGCGGTCCGCTGTCGTCGGGCTTCGCCCCCATCGTCAACGGCGTGCAGGCGTACTTCTCCATGGTCAACGCCGAAGGAGGGATCGACGGCCGCACGCTCAAGCTGGGCTTCCAGGAGGACGACCAGGGGAGCCCCACCGTCGACCTCTCGGTGGCGCAACAGCTCGTGCACGACAATGTGTTCGCCGTGGTGGGGGTGGCGACGCCGTTCTTCGGCGGCGCCAAGTACCTGGCCCAGCAGGGCACGCCGACCTTCGGCTACGCCGTGTCCACCGACTACCAGGACAGGCCCTCGCTCTTCGCGGACTACGGATCGGTGCTCTGCTTCCCCTGCGGTGCGCCCGGCGACGCCTATCTCGCCCAGCAATTGGGCGCCCAGTCCATCGCGGTGGTCGCCTACGGAGTGCCCCAGTCGGCGGCCGCCTGCCAGGCGGCGGTGACGGGCATGCGTGAGGCGGGCCTCAACGTCTCGTTCAGCGACCTGAACCTCGTCTACGGCGGCGACCCCAGCCCCGACGTCCTGCAGATGAAGCAGAAGAACGTGGACATGCTGTTCACGTGCCTGGACGTCAACGGGAACGTGGCCTTTGCCCGCGCCATCAGCCAGAACGGCCTCACCATGAAGCAGGTGTGGTTCAACGGCTACGACCGCGGCACCCTGGCCCAGTACGCGTCGATCATGAACGGGGTGTATTTCGGGTTGCAGCACGTGCCCTTCGAATCGGCCCTGGCCCAGCCCGGCCTGTACCCCGGGCTCGACACCTACATCAAGGAGATGCAGAAGTACCAGCCCAAGTACACCTACGACGAGGTGGCGATGGACGGGTGGATCGCGGCCGACCAGTTCGTCACCGGCCTCAAGGCGGTGGGCAAGAACCTGACCCAGAAGAAGCTGGTGGCGGCGATCAACAGCGAGACCGCCTACAACGGGGCCGGCCTGACGACGCCAGTGAATTGGTCGACGGGCCATACCAGCTCCCCGCCGCCGTACTGCCAGTCAGACGTGCAGGTGGAGAACGGCCACTTCGTTCCGGCCTTCGTCCAGCCCAACGGCCAGGTCTTCACGTGCTTCGATCTCCACAGCACCACTCCGGTTCCGGCTGCGTC
This sequence comes from Acidimicrobiales bacterium, assembly GCA_031292675.1. Taxonomy (GTDB): domain Bacteria; phylum Actinomycetota; class Acidimicrobiia; order Acidimicrobiales; family UBA8190; genus Chersky-840. Next base: position 11,672 of record JARLGQ010000102.1, on the reverse strand, counting down.
CGGTACCCCCGGCCCCCCCGGGAACTGACCCGCTGACCGGGATTGCCGATCCGGTGAACTCGAAGCGTCCGGGGGGAGCATGAGCCAGTTCCTGAGCTACGCCATCCCGGGCATCCCCTACGGGTGCAACTTCGCCCTGATGGCGGTGGGCCTGGTGCTGACCTTCCGGGCCACCGGGGTGTTCAACCTCGCCTTCGGCGCCCAGGCGTTCCTGGCCGCCTACATCTTCGACGTCCTGGTGCGCAGCAGCCACCTCCCGGTGGGGGTCGCCTTCATCCTGTCGGTGCTGGTGATGTCCCCCCTGATCGGCCTGGCCCTGGACCGGTTCCTGTTCCGCCACATCCCCACCGCCTCCACCACGGCCAAGCTGGTGTCGTCGCTGGGGCTGCTCATCGCCATCCCCCAGACGTTGCCGATCTTCTTCGGCAGCGGCGAACGGGAGAACCCTCCCAACCTCTGGCTGAACCCCAACCACGTGTACCTGCACGTCTTCTCGACACCCATCAACGGCGGGGAGGTCACGACCACCGTGATCACGGTGGTCGTCGTGGCGGCGGTGGTGGCGATGTTCCGTTGGACCGCCATCGGGCTGCAGATGCGCGCCGTGGTCGAGAGCCGGCGCATGGCCCAGCTCGAAGGGATCAACGCCCCCCGGGTGGCCGCGGGGGCATGGGCCCTCTCCAGCGTGCTGGCCGGACTGGCCGGCGTGCTCCTGCTCCCTCTCACCGCCTCGCTCAACCCCGAGGACCCCCTGCAGTTCACGGCGCTGCTCGTGGCGGGGCTCACCGCCGCCGCGGTGGCCAGCATGCGGTCGATCCCGATCGCCCTGGCGACGGCCATCGGCCTCGGCGTCGTCGAGAACCTGCTGAGCGGGTACCTCCCTTCGGGGGGGATCCTGGCCCAGACCGTCGTCCCCGCCTTCCCCTTCGTGGTGCTCGTGGGGACCCTGCTGCTCAACCCCGGCCTGCGCCGGCTCGAGCTGAGCTCGGACCCCCTCGCCGCGTGCGACCCTCCGCCCGCGCCGCCTTCGGTGTCGATCCGCGACCCCCGTCTGGCCGTCCCCACCCGGGTGGGCTTCTGGCTCCTGGTGGTGGCGTTCCTGGCCTCGAGCGTGACCTGGGCGCCCATCACCTACGTGACGGCGTTCGACGAGGGCCTGTGCGTCTCGATCATCTGCCTGTCCATCACCCTCATCACGGGAATGAGCGGCCAGCTCTCGCTGTGCCAAGCCGCCTTCGCCGGCGTGGGCGCCTTCGCGGCGGGCCAATTCGCCGCCCACCTGGGTCTTTCGGTGCTCCTCGGTGCCGTGGTGGGGGGCCTGTTGGCGGCGGTGGTGGGGACGATCGTGGCCGTCGTCGCCATCCGGGTGTCGGGGCTGCTGCTGGCCCTCGTGACCCTGGCCTTCGCCCTCTTCGCCGACCAGTCGCTCTTCCAGTACTCGTGGACGGGGGGAGGGCTCACCGGTGTGACGGTGCCCCGTCCGGTGTTGGGCCCCTTCAATTTCGGGTCCGACCGGTCGTTCCTGCTGGTCTGTTTCGTGGCCCTCGTGCTGTGCAGCATTCTCGTGCTCCTGGTGCAGCGGGGGACGATGGGCCGGTACCTGGCCGCCATGCGAGGGAGCCCGACGGCGGCCGCCAGCATGGGCATCAGTCTCAGAACATCCCGACTGATGGTGTTCGCCATGTCGGCGGGCATCGCCGGGTTCGGTGGGGCCCTGTACGCCTCGGTCCTCAACAGCGTGAACGCCACCTCGTTCGAGTACGTGTACTCGCTCGTCTTCGTGGTCGTCGTCATCACCACCGGGTCCCGGACGATCGAGGGGGCCATTCAGGCGGGCATGGCCTACAGCGTGTTCCTCCTCCTCCTCGTCCTGTACGTGCCCGCACGCTTCACCGGCATCGAGCCCATCCTGTTCGCCTTCGGGGCCATGACCTACGCGTCTCACCCCGAGGGCATCGTCGAGTACCAGAAGAGCAGGTGGATGGTGCGAGTGAGCAAGCTGTTCGCCCGGTACGACGCGCGGCGCGCCCGCAGGACGGGGCCGCCCGTCGGCGAGTCCGAGGGCACCCTGGAGGGGTACGCGCAGGCGCTCCCGGCCGTGAGCGTTCCCCTGGGCAAGGGGTTCCGTGGCTGAGCGCCACGCGTCCGAGCCGGTGTCGGGACCGGGGTCCGCATCGGGGTCCGCGCCGGGTTCCGCACCGGGGTCCGCGCCGGGTTCCGCGCCGATGTTCGGTGTTCCGGGCGCCGACGGGTCACCTCATCTGCTCGACGCACGTTCCATCTCCATCCGGTTCGGCGGGATCGCCGCGCTGAAGGACGTGTCGCTGGTTGTCGATGCGGGCGAAGCGGTGGGTCTGGTGGGCCCCAACGGCGCGGGGAAGACCACGTTGTTCAATTGCCTGTGCGGGCAGCTGCGTCCCAACGGGGGGACGGTGTCGTTCGACGGTCACGTCCTCGACGACATGCCCGCGCACCTGAGGGCGAGGCTCGGGATCAGGCGGACCTTCCAGCGCGTGGAGGTGTTCCCGGAGCTGTCGGTGCGCGACCACATGATCGTGGCCGAGCGGGCGCGCCGGGGGGACGGGGCGCTGTGGAAGGACCTCCTCAACATGGCCAAGCCGCGTCGTGAGGAGCTCGACAACGTCGAGAGGGTGATCGACCTCATCGGGCTGACAGAGATGGCCGACGTGCCGGTGGCCGCGTTGAGCCTGGGCCACTGCCGGTTGGTCGAGCTGGGCCGGGCGCTGTGCGGTGAGCCCCGCCTGCTCATGGCGGACGAGCCGTCGTCGGGCCTCGACATGACCGAGACCGCCGCCCTGGCCACGGTGCTGCGCGGTGTGCAGCGCGATCACGGCATGGCGGTCCTGCTGGTGGAGCACGACATGGAGATGGTCCGGGCCGCGGTCGACCGTGTCGTGGTGCTGGACGTCGGTGAGATCATCGCCCAGGGGTCCTTCGAGACGGTCGTGGCCGACCCCGAGGTGCGCCGGGCCTATCTGGGGCGCACGGCGTGAGCACCCCCATCCTCGAGCTCGAGAACGTCTCGGCCGCCTACAGCACGTACCGGGCGCTGTTCGGGGTGTCACTCGTCGTCCCCGAGGACGGGATCATCGCCCTGGTCGGCTCGAACGGTTCCGGAAAGTCCACTCTGGCCCGAGTCGTCTCGGGCCTCGTGCCCGCCAGTGGCGGCATGATCCGCGTGGCCGGTGAGGACGTGACCAGGTTCTCCGCCCACCGCATCTCGCGGTTGGGCGTGGTGCACGTCCCCGAAGGCCGGGCCATCTTCTCGTCGCTCAGTGTCGAGGAGAACCTGACGGTGAGCTTCAGCCGGCGGTTGGGGCGCAAGGGGACGTCAGCGGCGTTGGCGCGTGCCTACCAGGCGTTCCCGGTCCTGGCCGAGCGACGCAAGCAGCTCGGGGGAACGCTGTCGGGTGGGCAACAACGGATCCTGTCGCTGGCCAAGGTGCTGGCGGTCCCGCCCAAGTTGCTGATCGTGGACGAGCTCTCTCTCGGTCTGGCCCCGGTCATCGTCGACCAGGTCTACGACGGGCTCATTGCCATCCATCAGGAGGGGTGCGCGCTGCTGGTCGTGGAACAGCAGGTGGACCGGGTGCTCGCCATCGCCGATCGGGCTGTGCTCCTCGTCAAGGGTGCGGTGGCGTGGGAGGGACCGGCCCGCGATGCGCGCCCGACCCTCGAGGCTCGCATGCTCGGTGGTGGCCCCTCCGCCAACGGGGTCGCGCCGATCTCCACCAACGGTGCGGCGCCCCCGCCGTACGTGGCCGGGCCGACGCTGGCGAGACAGAGCTTCCGGAGCCCGGGTGGGCCCGGTGGCACGAGCAGCGCCGCGCCCCCGGCTGACACGAGCCCGGCTGGCACGAGCCCTGCGCCGCAGGGGGATCCCGGTGCCCCCACTGCCGCGCCGGGAGGGCCTGACGCCGCCGCGTCCTCACAAGGTGGGGCCGGCGCCCCCGCTCCCGCGCCGGGAGGATCTCGAGAGAGCTCCGACCACCCCTCGGACCTCTGGGTGGTGGGGCCGACGTTCCCGGACACGAACTGATCGAGCGAGGACGACGGATGGGATTGCTGGACGGCAGAGTGGCGGTGGTCACCGGCGCGGGCGGCGGCATCGGCCGCGAGATTGCGCTGTGTCTGGCCGCGGAGGGCGCCCGCGTCGTGGTCAACGACCTCGGGACCACTCTCGACGGCGCCGGCGCCGCACAGGGACCGGCGGCCGAGACGTGCAGGATCATCGAGGACGCAGGTGGGAAGGCCGTTCCCAACGGCGATTCCGTGGCCGACTTCGACGGAGCCGGACGCATCGTCGCCCAGGCGGTCGACACGTTCGGGTCCATCGACATCCTCGTGAACAACGCCGGTATCGTGCGAGACCGGACGTTGGTCAAGATGACGTCGGAGGACTACGACGCAGTCGTGGCGGTCCACCAGAAGGGCACCTTCAACTGCACGCGCCATGCCGCCGTCCACATGCGCGACGCCGGATACGGGCGCATCGTGAACATCACGTCGTCGGCCGGCCTGCGCGGGAACTTCGGCCAGAGCAACTACGGCGCGGCCAAGGCCGCCATCATGGGCATGACCTTCGTCTGGGCGCTCGAGCTCGGCAAGTACGGGATCACCGTCAACGCGGTGGCGCCCGCCGGGCTCACCCGCATGACGGAGAACCTGTTCGGCGGAGCCGAGGCTCCGCCCGACCAGAACCCCGCCCTCAACGCCCCGCTCGTGGCGTTCCTGGCGTCGGAACAGGCGAGCTACGTGAACGGCCAGGTGCTCGGACGCACCGGGTACGCGTACACCATCTTCCAGACCCCGCGACAGGTGGCGGCGATGTGGCGCGACGGCGGGTGGACGCCCGCCCAGGTCGCAGACCACTTCCACGAGGTTCTCGGCCAGCACCTCCAGCCCGTGGGGATGCCCGCCCATCCCCTGCTGGGCAAGAAGGACTGAAAGCGCTGGGCTAGACCGGTTCGAGGATCACGACCGGGATCTCGCGGTCGGTGTTCTTCTGGTACTCGTCGTAGGGGGGCCACGCCGCGGCGGCCCGGGGCCACCACACCTGGCGCTCCTCGGGTGTGGCTGTGCGGGCCCGGAGGTCGGTGACCTCGGCGCCGTCTTGCAGCGTGACGTGCGGATCGGCCAGCAGGTTGAGGTACCACACGGGATGTTGCGGGGCCCCGCCCATCGATGCCACCACGACGTAGCGGCCGTCGTGTTCCACCCGCATGAGGGGGGTCTTGCGAACGTCCCCGGTCTTCCGACCCCGGGTCGTGAGGATGATGACGGGCTTCCCCTCGAGGGTGTCGCCCTCCTTGCCGTCCGTGGCCTCGTACAGCGCCACCTGCTCGGCGATGGGGGGCCATGCACTGGGTACGTAGGTTCCTTCGAGTGGCATCAGCGCATTCCTCTCTGTCGGGCACGCAATGGGCACGCCATGGGTGAATCCGGCACTCGGTGCGGCCCGCCCGGCCGGTCATGCCGCGGCCAGGTCGGAGTCTTGCAGTTGTGAAGGGACGCGCTCGACCCGCCACCGGAGTCGAAGCGGCGCGCGTCACCCGGAGTCGAAGGGTGAGCCGGTCTCGAAGCGGCAGCCGCCGGGCGGTGCGCGCATCTCCCAGGACCCCGGACCGCCGGTGAGCTCGTAGCCCTCGTAGCTGATGAGGTCGTGGTGCCAGCGACAGATCCGGGCCAGGTTGTCCAGGCTGGTCGTCTTGCACTCGACGTAGTCCACGTCGAAGTGGTGGTTCTGCAGCCCTTGAGCGATGTCGCACTCGGGCACCACGCAGGTGGGGTCGCGCTCTTCGAGGGCGCTCTGGAGGTGCGCCGGGACGGTGCGTCCCACGTGGCATACCGACACGACGTCCACGCCGTCGACCACGAGCAGCTTCACGGTGGCGTCGGAGAGCTGGCGGCGCGCGGTGGCCACCGGGACCGGTCCCACCCCGGGGATCACACAGGTCTCTCCCCCCTCGGCATGGCCCCGGCGCAGGGCGGCGGCGTCCACCCGGATGCTCACCGTGGCCCGGGACGATGCCCTGGCGTCCTTGGACGCCGTCGGCTCGCCACAGACCAGGGCCACGAGGGCGTCGGCCAGATAGGCGGCGTTCGGCTCGAACTCCTGGTCCTTGCGGGCCTGGTGGAACCGGGCGTCGGCCTCGGGGCGCAGCACCGAGAGGAGCTTGCCCCCGGCGTCGGGGGTGAGCCGGGCGTCGAGGCGGAAGGCCCCGTCAGGGTCGGTCCAGTGCCGAACGGCGCGCGACGCCCGGATGGCGTTGTAGCGGTTCAGCTCTTGCGCCGTGGAACCGGCGGCGGCCCGCACCTGCAAGGCGGTCTCTTTGAGGCCCTTCAAGGAACGGGTGGCCGCGGCGAGGAGCAGCTCGATCTCGGTGCGAGGATTTCCCTTCGCCGCCCCGGCGATGACTTTGACCTGCGGGGCCGACAGCTCTCCGCGGCGCAGGGCGTCGGCGGTCTCGGGCAGCGACCCCAGGGTGGCCGAGGTCTCGAGCGCCCCGATGGCCTCGCCGATGCCGGTCCCGGTCGTCTGGGCCATCCAAGACGCCGCGGAGCGGTGTCCCTCTTCGCGCCACACCATGGAGTGGGCGGCCCGCTCGGCGTAAAGGACCTTGCCCGCCGCCCCCAGGCGCTCGATCTCGGCGAACAGGGTGACGAGCTCCGCGGCCCGGGCACTGGTGACCCGGTCAGGATCGGCGTCGGCCAGGTGGCGGGCGACCTCGGCACGGGCGCTCTCCAGGGACAGGGGCATAGAGGCACTCTGCCATGAGGGTGTATCAGTCTCATTGGAAGTACATGAGGTGGAAGTGAAGGATGTGACGCAAGTGGCACCTAGGGTCACAAGAAGGGTTCAGGCGTTCCTGGTGAGGATGTTCACCACCGAGACCCCCGAGCCCCGGCCGCCGACGTTGTGCTGGAGGGCGAAGCCCTGGCGGATCGCCACCTGGCGCTGCCCGGCCTCCTCCCGCAGCTGCCACCAGCACTCGGTGAGCTGGGCGATGCCGGTGGCGCCGATGGGGTGCCCCTTGGCGAGTAGGCCGCCCGAGGGGTTCACCGGGATGCGCCCGTCGAGAGCGGTCTCTCCCTCGAGCGAGGCCGGACCCCCTTTCCCCTTCTCCACGAAGCCCAGGTCCTCGATGTCGAGGATCTCGGTGATCGTGAAGCAGTCGTGCACCTCGGCCATGTCGAGGTCGTGCGGGCCCACGCCCGCCATCTCATAGGCGCGACCTGAGGCCAAGGTGGTGGCGGGGAGCCCCACGAACGTGGACTTCTCGTGGAGGTAGGGATGATCGGTGGCCACCCCGAACCCCGCCACGTACACGGGCTTGTCGGTGAACTCGTGCGCGCGCTGCGCCGAGGTGAGGATGATGGCGGCGGCGCCGTCGGTCTGCGGGCAGCAGTCGAGCAACCGCAGGGGGCTGCACACCATGGGTGAGGCGAGCACCTGCTCGACTGTCACTTCGCTCTGGAAGTGCGCGTACGGGTCGAGACACCCGTTGTGATGGTTCTTCACGGCGACCGACGCCAGCATCTCGGGGGTGGTGCCGAATTCGTGCATGTGGCGGGTGGCGAAGGGCGCGAACAGCACGGGAGCGGTCTCGCCGCGGTTGTAGAGAGGGTGGCCCGCCGCGGCCCGGGCGAGCAATCCCTCTTGTGTGGACTTGTCGCGCATCTTCTCCACGCCGATCACGAGCACGACGTCGTGCACACCGCTCGCCACCACCATGGCGCCGATGCGGAAGGCGTCGGATCCCGACGGGCAGGCGTTCTCGACCCGGGTGCAGGCGACACCGGACAGGCCGATGGCGCTCGGCACGGTGTTGCCCCCGATGCCCTCCTGGCCCCACAGCGTGCCCCTCTGGGTGGCGACGATGACGGCGTCGACCGCCGACTTGTCGAGCCCTTTGTCGACACTGACCAGCGCGGCGGAGAACGCACCCGCCGCCATCTGCTCGTAGGACTGCTCGAACAGCTCGCCCATTTTGATGAGGCCCGCCCCGACGACGGCGACCTTGTTCCAGCTCATCTGCCACCCTCCTGCGCAGCGCGGTCCTGTCCGGAACCTACCGTGGCCCCGGCGCCGGCCACCCGGAACGCCTTGAACCCGTACACGGGAATGCCCCGCTCGAGCGCGTAACGACGCAACGACAAAGTGACGGTGTCGCCGACGGCGAGGTCGGCGGCATCGGCGGGCGATCCCTGCACCATGAGCCGGGCACCGTCGTCGAGGTCGATGACCACCAAAGGCAACGGGGCCTGGAAGGGCGGGGGCATGGTCTGGTTCACGACGAAGGTCTGCACGCGCCCCCGGCGTGCCAGCGCCACCACCTCGAGCTCGTCGCCCCCACACCCGATGCAGGTGGGGTGGATCGAAGGTGGGGTCGAGATCGTCCCGCAGCTCCGGCAACGCGCTCCGAAGAGCCCCAGCATCTCCGGGTTGCCCCGCACGAAGGCCGCACCCCCCGGCGGGAGCCCCATGGGGATCGGGTCCTCCATCGGCTCGAGCTGGCCCCGGGCCCGCAGCGCCTCGGGGTAACCCACACGCCGGCCCGCACCCAGCTGCTCGACGCCCACCGCACCGGGCACCGGTCGAGTCGCGTCGACGAGCACGGCAGTGGCGCGCCCTCCGCCGTACCCGATCGCCCCGAACAGACCCGTGGCACCGGATCCCGTGGCACTGGATCCCGTGGCACCGGACCCCGTGGCCCCGGACCCCGTGCCCGCACAGGCCTGGACGAGGCCGAGCAGGGCCGAGGCCGCACCGGCGTCGCCGAGGGCGCCGTACACGGGCGCCGACGCGAGGGGGGCACCGAGACGCTTGGCCACCGCGGAGGCGAGCTTGCCGTCGGGATCGGCGATGGCCCAGGCGGCGAGAGGGGACGCGGCGTCCTGGGACAGGGCGCGTCCGGTCTCGGTCAGCAACGGCACGAAGACCTCTTCACGGAAGAGGCGGGCATCGTAGACGTCACCGGTGGCGCCCCCGCCGTCGGCGCGGTAGCGGTCGACGGCCGGCATGGCCCGCGTGGTCCGGGCCACGAGGCGGGCGGCGGGAGACGAGCCGTTGGTCGACGGTCCCTCGGCGCTGTCGGCGCTGTCGGCGATGGCGCCCAGCACCACCGCTGCCGCCCCGGCGCCGGTGGTCGTCTCCGCGGTGGTCCCGAGCCCGGGCACGAGCGCGTCCGACGTCACCACCAGTGCCACGCGGGCGTGACCGGCGGCGAGCGCGTCCCAGGCACCGAGGAGCGCTTCCATCCCCGCGTGGGGCGAGCCACTCGACAGCCCTCCCGCCACGGTGCGGTCGAGCCCCAGTGTGGTGGCCAGGAAGGCGTGGCTGGGCCCCTCCGCGAACGGCGGACGGGCGGTGCCCCACCACAGCCCCGACACCTCCGCCGGTGTCACCCCGGCGGCCTCGAGGGCGGCGTTGGCGGCCTGCCAGGCCAGGGTGAGGGTGTCCTCGTCGGCGTCGCAGACGGCCACGGTGCCGCGGCCTCCCCCCGATCCCCACGCCGTGCCGACGTCGGACGCCGCCAGCCGCAGCGACGGGGCGGCGGCGCCCACTCCCAGGACGGCGACCGGCTTCACGGGGGGCGCAGTCATCGGGCGGGGGGCATCGGGGCGGGGGCAACCGGGGCGGGGGTCACCGGGGCGGGGCCTTCCACCACGGGCCTTGGGGGACCTTCCCGCCCAGAAGCGCTGTGCCGACGAAATTGCGTTGGATCTCCACGGTGCCCGCCCCGATGCACAGGCCCCGGATGTCGCGATAGGCGCGCTCGACGGGGTACTCGCGGCTGTAGCCGTAGCCTCCGAGGAGCTGGATCGCCTCGTCGCACACGTGCTTGGCGGCCAGGTTGCAGGCGATCTTGGCCATGGCCGACTCGAGGGGCGGGGGCGTGCCGTGCCGTCCGGCCAACACCAGGGCGCGCTGCAGCAGGAAGCGGGCCCCCTCGAGCTCGGTGGCCATGTCTGCGATCTTCCACTGCAGGCCCTGGAGCTCCGAGAGCAGCTTGGTGCCCACTTTGCGTTCGCGCATGTAGGCCATGGCGTACTCGAGCGCGCCCTGGGCGGCGCCCAGGCACATCGCCGCGTTCCCGCAGCGCTCGTGGTTGATGTGGGCGAGCAGCGTCTTGAGCCCGCTGTTGTCGGCGGGGTCGCCGGGCACGAGGACGTCGGTGGGTTCGATGCGCACGCCGTCGAAGGCGAGCTCCGCCTCGGTGCAGCCCCGCAGGCCCATCTTGCGGTGCGTGCCGGCCACGCTCACACCCTCGGCAGCCAGGTCGACCACGACGGCGCCGATGCCCTTGCCCGTCCCGGCTTCGCTGCCCGGGAACCGGCACCACACCAGGCAGGCGACGGCCTTGTGCCCACCGGTGACGTAATTCTTGTAGGCGTCGAGCCGCCACCCCTCGCCATCGGGGGTCAGGTGCGCCCGCATGGTGGTGGCGGCCGAGCCGGCGTCGGGCTCGGTGATGCCGATGCAGAACAGCTCACCGGAAGCGGCCAGCGGCAGCCACCGGGCCCGGAGGGAGTCGTTGCCGAGGTGCTCGATGGCGCGCGGCGGCCCGTTGAACACGAGCTGGCACAAGATGGCGCTCGACACGTCGACCCGGGCGAGCTCCTCGAGGACGATGGCGGCCTCGACGTCCCCCATGCCCATGCCGCCGTACTCCTCGCCCACCGTCACCGTGAACAGCTCGGCGCGCCGCAGGGCCTCGAGCGAGGCCTCGGCGAATTCCTCGGTCTCGTCCCAACCGGGTGCGTGGGGGGCGATGTCGCGCTCGGCCACGTCGCGGGCCAGTTTGCGCAGCGCGGCCCGGTCGTCGTCCTCGACGAGGTCGATCGCGCTCACGGGCGAGCCGTCCCCGGGGGCCCGGGCGCACAGTGGCGTACGGGCAGCGGACCTGACACCATCGTCAGTGAACTTACTACACTGAGCGTCCGACATCCCCGGGTGGGTGGGTGCACCGAGCCGGCCCAAGAGCCCGCAGCACAGCCGGCACAGAGCACACACGATCCGGCACGACAGCCGGCGACAGAGCTGCGAGGAGGGCCGATGAGCGGTAGCCGAGAGTTCAAGGACATCCGCCACGGCGGGTCGACGTCCCAGGCCAAGCCGGTCGAGGACTTCATGGCCGAGCTCGAGACCCTCCAGAGCGAGATCTGCACGGCCAAGAACATGGTGTGGGAGGCGGTGGCCGACGGGAGCCTGTCGGAGGAGTACCTGCGCCGCTTCGCCAAGGAGTACTACTTCCTGGGGCGGTGGTACACCTCGGAATTCGGGTCGCTGGTAGCGAACGCGCCCGACACCGACGCCATCTCCCTGGCCGCCAGCGAGCACTTCGCGCACTGGCTGCAGAACCTGGCCGACGAGACCGGCTACACCGGAGACTCGAACCACGTCGACATGAAGATCGAGTGGGCGCACCAGCTCGGCATCTCCGACGACGAGCTCGACGCCTACGTGCCGTTGCCCGAGACGATCGGCACGGTGTTCACGACCCTGTACTACATGCGCCGTTCCTACGAGGAGGGCCTGGCCGCCTTCGGGTGGGCAGGGGAACGCTTCGCGGCGTCGACGGGGTACGCCCAGAAGATGTACGAGGGCATGCGCGACCACTACGGGATCGAGGTGGAGAACTTCCGCG
>JARLGQ010000101.1 GCA_031292675.1 Acidimicrobiales bacterium | reverse complement strand
GGCGCCGAAGTTCACGACCGAGGACACCACGCCGCGACGGCGCTCGCCGGGCTTCAGGTTCACGAGGAACTCGCCTCGCTGCTCTTTCTGCGTCTCTTCGAGCCACGCTCGGCGCGACAGGACCACGTTGTTGCGGTTCCGGTCGAGCTCGATGATCTTGGCCTCGATGCTGCGCCCCACATACGGCTGCAGCTCCCGGACGCGGCGGAGCTCCACCAGCGAAGCGGGGAGGAAGCCCCGCAGGCCGATGTCGACGATCAGGCCACCTTTGACCACCTCGATGACGGGTCCCTTGACGATGCCGTCGGAATCCTTGATCTTCTCGATGGTGCCCCAGGCCCGCTCGTACTGCGCCCTCTTCTTGGACAGGACCAAGCGGCCCTCTTTGTCCTCCTTCTGGAGGACGAGCGCCTCGATGTGGTCCCCGAGGCTGACGATCTCCGAAGGGTCGATGTCGTTGCGGATCGAGAGCTCGCGCGAGGGGATGACCCCCTCGGACTTGAAACCGATGTCGAGAAGGACTTCGTCCTTGTCGATCTTCACCACCTTGCCCTCGACGATGTCACCGTCGTCGAACTCCACGATGGTGGCGTCGATGGCTTCTTCGAGCGACGCCCCACCGAGGTCGTCCTCGACGATGGCACGGGGGACGTAATTCCCGGTTTCGTCGAACGAGCCCATGGGAGCGTCGGAAAGCAGGGCGATGGCGCCGGGAACCTCACCGGCCGCCGCGGCGGGACCAGCCGCCGGGTCAGCTACGCCGGCAGAACCGGCAGCTTCGTCGGGCATGAACTTCGGAACTCGCTTTCGGGACAGGGGCACCCCCACGTGTCGAGAGCACGGAGGGCGGTCGCCGGTGGCGGCCAGTCCACGAGCCTAGCAAAGAAGCCGCTTCCGGCTCCCCGGGTGTGGCGTCGAGTCCCGGTCCCCGGGCCTCGGCACCGCCTCGCGGTCAGCCCTTGGCGTCGGCCCACGTGGCGCCCCACGCCGCGGACACCTCGAGCGGGACGGCGAGGTCCACGGCGTCGGCCACGCTCGCCATCACGGTGGGGACGAGGTCTCCGGTGACCGCCTCCTCGTTGCCGGGGACCTCCACGAGCACCTCGTCGTGGACCTGCAGGACCACCCGGGAGGCGAGCTGCTTGTCCTCGAGAGCGGCGTCGAGGCGCACCAGGGCCACCTTGAACAGGTCGGCGGCGAGGCCCTGGATCCCCGCGTTCATGGCCTGCCGTTCGGCCGCCATGCGCAGGTTGCGGTTGGGCGAGTGCAGATCGGGGAGCGGGCGCCGGCGGCCGAAGAGCGTCTCGGTGTAGCCACGGGAGCGGGCCTCGACGACGGTCCGGTCCATGTAGGCCCGCACCGCCGGGAAGGCGACGAAGTACGCGTCGAGGATCTGCTGGGCCTCGGCGGGCTCGATCGAGAGGCGCTGGGCGAGCCCGTAGGCCTCCATGCCGTAGGCCAGTCCGTACGAGACCATCTTGGCCCGGCTGCGCTGGGCGGTGGTGACGTCGTCGGGGGCCACGCCGAACACGCTGGCGGCGGTGGTCCGGTGGATGTCACGTCCCTCGGCGAACGCGGCCACGAGCCCGGGGTCGTGAGAGAGATGGGCGATCACGCGCAGCTCGATCTGGTCGTAGTCGGCCACGAGCAGCCGGCACCCCTCGGCGGGGATGAACGCCTTGCGCAGGCGCCTTCCTTCCTCGCTGCGGACGGGGATGTTGTGGAGGTTGGGCCGGTCCGACGACAGCCGGCCGGTGCGGGCCACGGTCTGGCCGAAGGTGGCGTGGATGCGACCGTCGGCGGCGACCTCGGCGAGCAGGGTCTCGCCGTAGGTGGAACGCAGCTTCTCCACCTCGCGGTAGCTGAGGAGGGCGTCGACGATGGGGTGCTGGCCGCGCAGCTTCTCGAGGGTCGACGCGTCGGTCGAGAACCCCGTCTTGGTCTTGCGGCCCGGCGTGAGCCCCAACCTGTCGTAGAGCACGGCGCGCAGCTGCGGAGTCGAGTTGACGTTGAACTTCTCCCCGGCGAGCTCGTGGACGAGGGCTTCGAGCCGGGCGCACTCGGCGACGAGCCCGTCCGCGATGCGTCGCAGCTCCTTGGTGTCGACGCGCACGCCGGCGACCTCCATGCGGGCCAGCACGCGCACGAGGGGCCGCTCGACCTCGTCGTGGAGGCGCTCGAGCCCGGCCCGCACCAGTGCTTCGCGCATGGGCCCGAAGAGCAGGCCGAGGGCCGCCGCGTTGCGCGCCGCCAAGGTGGACAGCTCCACGTCGGCCGCGCCCTCCAGGGCCAGCTGCCCGGCCGCCTCGGCCTCCACCTCGGCGTCGAGCGCCACCCCCAGCTGTACCTCCACCACGTCCTCGAGGCGGTAGCGGCCCGACGACGGGTCGAGCAGGTAGGCGACGACGGCGGTGTCGAGTGCCAATCCGGTCATGTCGATCCCCAAGGGGAGAAGGCTGCGCATCAGCTCCTTGGAGCCATGCGCCACGATGGGGGCACCGCCCGGCCCCACCAGGGCGCCGATGGCACCGAGCACGCCGCGGTCGGCCAGCAACCCGCCGTCGAGCCACATCGGGCGGGACCCGCCGGCGTCGGGGTTGCCGTCGGGGGGGGCCGGCGCCACCGCCACGCCCACGAGCGGACTGCGGCCCGCGTCACCGGACCACACCGCGGCCAGGGCCACCGGCGCCTTGGCCTGCGCCGCCGCCTCGAGCATGCCGATCGCCCCTGGGGCCCCGTCGGGCACCGTGGCCAGAACCGAGGCGACGTCGAAGGCCGGCACCGCCGGCGCGCCCACGGCGCGGGGCAGGGACTCCTCGGCGTCGCTCCCCAGCAGCGGTGCCACGCGTTGCCAGGCCGAGCGCAGCTCCAGCTCGCCGAAGACCCGCTTGACCTCGGCCGGGTCCCACTTCCCGAGGGTGAGGTCGTCCAGGGACAGGTCGAGCTCCACGTCGCGCACGAGAGGGATCACCTCGGCGTTCCGGCGCACCTGGTCTTCGTGCTCGGACAGGCTCTGGCGGAGCTTCGGTGTCTGTTCCCCGACATGGTTGAAGATGCCATCGAGGTCCCCGTAGGTGCTCACGAGCTTGGCGGCCGTCTTCTCCCCCACCCCGGGCACTCCCGGCAGGTTGTCGGAGGTGTCCCCGCGCAGCGCGGCGAGAGCGGGGTACGACTTGGGCGGCACCCCGTGGCGTTCGACGATCCCCGCCTCGTCGTAGACGACGGTGTCGGAGAGCCCGCGGCGCGTGTACATCACCTTGATGTACGGGTCCTCGACGAGCTGGAACGTGTCGCGGTCGCCGCTCACGACCACGACGTTGCGCCCTGCGTCTCGCGCCCGGGTGGCGAGGGTGGCGAGGATGTCGTCGGCCTCGTAGCCGGGCTTCTCCACCATCACGATGCCCAGGGCACCGAGCACCTCGCGCACCAGGGAGAACTGCGGCACGAGCAGGTCGGGCGTCTCGGGCCGGTTGCCCTTGTACTCCTCGACGATCTCGTCACGGAACGTCGGCTCGGGGCGGTCGAAGGCCACCGCCATGCCCCCGGGCTCGTTGTCGCGCAGGAGCATCACCAGCATGGACGTGAAGCCGTGCACGGCGTTGGTGACTTGGCCCGCCTTGGTGGCGAGGTCGATGGGAAGGGCGAAGAAGGCGCGGAAGACGAGGGAGTTGCCGTCGAGCAGGTACAAGTCGCCCGCGTCGGCCTTGGAGGTTGGCACCACCCGGATCCTATGTGTCGCCGGCGCGGCCGCTCCGGGGCCGGTCGCCGGCCACGTCACGAGACCGGTCGGTCAGGAGACCGGTCGGTCAGGAGTCCGGTTCCTCGGGGGTGAGCGTCCCGTCGATGATCTCCTGGGCCACCGTCTGCATGCGGGCTCGACGGTCCATGGCGGTGCGCTGGATGAAGGAGAAGGCCACGTCCTCGGCCATGCCGAAGCTGTCCATGAGGACCGCCTTGGCATGGTCCACGAGCTGGCGGGTCTTGAGCTTGTCCTCGTGGGTCGGCACGTCCTCGGCCAGGCGGGTGTGCTCGTCCTCGATGGCCCGGTACTCCTCGAAGCGGGCCGTGGCCACGGCGATGGCCGGCACCAGCTCGCCGCTCTGGAACGGCTTCACCAGATAGGCGGCGACCCCGGCGTCGCGCGCCTCTTCGATGAGGTTGCGCTGGCTGAAGGCGGTGAGGATGAGCACCGCCACCCGGTGGTCGGCCGAGATCCGGCGGGCGGCCTCGATGCCGTCGATCCCGGGCATCTTGATGTCGAGGATCACGATGTCGGGTTGGTGCTGGGCGACCAGCTCGACAGCCTCGTCGCCGCGGCCGGTCTCCCCCACGACCTCGTAGCCCTCGGCCTCGAGGATCTCTTTGAGGTCCAGACGGATGATGGCCTCGTCCTCGGCGATGACGACGCGTTTGCCCATGCGGCGGGTCACTTTCCTTGTTGGGGGCCCGGGGCCCGACTATCTGGGCTCGACGGCCAGCTTGCCGAGGAGCTCGTCCTGGCGGCGCTCCAGCTCGTCGATCATGGCGAGCAGCGCGGCACGGCCCCGGTTGGCGGCGTCGGCCGAGCGCTGTGCGTCGGCGTAGTCGTGGCCCGCCAGGGGGGTCTCCGACACGAGCGAACGGATGCGGGCATCCTCGGCCGCGTCGTTGAGCACCACCAGCTGCTCGTCGAGCACCGCCAATTCCTCGCGCACCCGCACGAGGCGTCCGTGCACGTCCCGCAGGGACCGTTCGACCAGGGAGCGGCGCATGCAGGCGAATTCTAGGTGACTTGCTGCCCCCGCGGCGCCGGCGGTCCCCAAACACGTGTTCGCTCCGCCCGGGGGCGGCCCGCCCTTGGTGCCCGAGGCGGGATTCGAACCCGCACGTCCTTTCGAACAAAGGCTTTTGAGGCCTTCAGGTCTGCCAATTCCCTCACTCGGGCGCGTCATCGAATGGTAGTGGGCACGACGCAACCGACGAGATCTCGGCGCAGCGCGACACTCGCGCTCCGGTGCGTCGCCACACCGCCTCTCGTCGTCGACCGGGTCCGTCATGACCTGCCGGTAACGTGACCCCGACCTCCCGATCGTGTCACCCTGGGGGGAGCGCGATCGATCGGTGAGGAAGAAGAGGAGTCCGAGTGCTGGCGTTCACCTTCCCGGGTCAGGGATCCCAGCGACCCGGCATGGGCCGCGCCTGGCTGGAACACCCCTCCTGGGAGGTCGTGGAAGAGGCCTCGGCGGTGGCGGGCCGGAGCGTGGCACGCCTCTTGCTCGACGTCGACCAGGACGAGCTCACCCTCAGCGCCAACGCCCAGTTGGCGACGTTCGTCCTCAGCCTCGTCGTCCTCGACGCCATCGAGCGCGTCGGCATCGAGCCCACCGTGTGCGCGGGCCACAGCTTGGGCGAGTACACCGCCCTCGTCGCCAGTGGCGCCCTCGGCTTCGACGAGGGCGTGCGCCTCGTGGTCGAGCGGGGCGAGGCGATGCACGACGCGGCGGAGGAACACCCCGGGACCATGGCGGCGGTCATGGGCGCGGACGACGACGCCGTCGACGCCGCTTGCCAGCGAGCCGAGGGCGAGGTGTGGGTGGCCAACTACAACGCGCCGGGCCAGACCGTCATCGCCGGAACGTTCGAGGCCGTGGCCCGGGCAAGTCTCATCGCCAAGGAGCTCGGCGCGCGCAAGGTCATCGCGATCCCGGTGGCGGGCGCCTTCCACACCGCGCTCATGGCCCCCGCACGCGTGTGGCTGCGCAAGTCGCTGTCGGATACGCCCTTCACCGAGCCCGAGATCCCCGTGGTCGCCAACGTGGACGGCCGCCCCCACACCACCGCCGCGGAATGGCCCGGGCTGCTGTCGGCCCAGCTGTGCAGTCCCGTGCGCTGGCGACAGAGCCTCGAGACGTTGGCGGGCATGGGCGCCACCCGGTTCGTCGAGATCGGGCCCGGTGGGGTCCTCACCGGTCTCGCCCGGCGCACGGTGCCCGACGCCCTGGCCTCGGCGGTGGCCACCCCCGACGATCTCGACACGCTCGTGAACGCCGTGGCCGGGAGCGAGACGCTGCACTCCTACGCCGCCGCGCACCAGGGTGAGCACCTCTACACCTCCGAGCGCGTGGTCATCTCGCCCTCGGCCGGTGTGTTCGAGCCGGTGGCGGGCCTCGGCGCACCGGGCCCCGGCGGCCTCTCGCCCCAAGGTGCGGGCATCGCGGCCGGCGAGGGGGCGTCGGTGGCGGTGGGCGACCTTCTCGGCACGGTGGGAGCGGCCGAGGTCCGCACCCCCTTTGCCGGGATCATCGTGGGGTTCCTCGCCCATCGCGGTGAACGCGTGGCCGCCGGCGAGCCCGTCGCATGGCTGCGCGTGCAGGCCGACGGCGCGTGAGCCGGGACCGGGCCACGCGTCGAGAGTGCGGGCGCTAGCGGTGCCCGCGGGAGCCGTGATCACCGGGTGGGGCAGCGCCCTGCCCGACAACGTCGTCACCAACGCCGACCTCGAGGCGCGCCTCGACACCACCGACGAATGGATCGTGACGCGCTCGGGCATCCGCGAACGGCGCATCGGCGGCAGTGTGTCGGCACTGGCGACCGAGGCCGGACGGCGCGCCCTCGAGCGCGCCGGCGTGTCGCCGGCCCAGGTCGAGCTCCTCGTGCTCGCCACGTGTACGCCGGACCTGGCTGTGCCGGCCACCTCGGCCGCCGTGCACCATGCGCTGGGCCTGTCGGGGGGTGCCTTCGACGTCAACGCGGCGTGCTCCGGGTTCGTCTACGCGCTGGTCGCCGCCTACGGCGCCGTCAGCGCCGGCGCGGCGCGACGGGTCCTGCTCATCGGGGCCGACTGTGTGTCGCTGCTCACCGACCCCGACGACCGGGCCACGGCGGTGCTCTTCGCCGACGGTGCCGGCGCGGTCGTGCTGGAGGCCGACGACGACGACGACGGCCTGCTCGCCGTCGACCTCGGGGTGGACGGCAGCGCACACGACCTTCTCACCTGCGCGCACGGCGGCACCATGGTCATGGAGGGAAAAGAGGTGTTCCGCAGAGCCGTGCGCGTGACGGTCGAGTCCGCCACCAAAGCCCTCGACAGGGCCGAGCTGGCCCCGGGCGACATCGCGTTGTTCGTCCCCCATCAGGCCAACCTGCGCATCATCGAAGCCGCCGCCAACCGGCTCGGGATTCCCATGGACCGCGTGGCCGTGGTCGTCGACCGGACGGGGAACACCTCGAGCGCCTCCGTACCGCTGGCGCTCGCCGCAGCCGCCGACGCCGGCCGCCTGGGGCCCGGTGACCTCGTGCTGATGACGGGGTTCGGGGCCGGCATGGCGTGGGCCAGTGCCGTCGTGCGCTGGGCCGTAGACACCACCCCGGGCCCGGGCTCGGGGCCACGGGGCGCGTCGGGGGCGAGCGAGCCGTGAGCATTCCCCGTGCCGACGGCGGCACCGGGGGACGGGTGGTGCTGGTCACCGGTGGTTCGCGCGGGATCGGTCTCGCCTGTGCCCGCCATTTCCAGTCTCTCGGCGACCGGGTGGCCGTCACGTACCGGACGTCGCCGCCCGCCGCACTGGGCGGGCAGGACGCACAGAGCCCGGACCTGCTGCCCGTGCCGTGCGACGTTCGCCGGCCCGAGGAGGTCGAGGCGGCGTTCGCTGCGGTCGAACAGGCCCTGGGCCCCGTCGAGGTCCTCGTGGCCAACGCCGGGGTCACCAAGGACACGCTCTTGCTGCGCATGAGCGAGGAGGCGTGGAACGAGGTCCTCGACACCGACCTGTCGGGCGTCTACCGAGTGGTGCGACGCGGGCTCGGGCCCATGGTGCGGGCGCACCGTGGGCGCATCGTGCTCGTGTCCTCGGTGGTGGCTTTCCTGGGGTCCCCGGGCCAGGTCAACTACGGCGCCGCCAAGGCCGGCCTGGTGGGCCTGGCCCGCTCGTTGGCACGTGAGGTCGGGAGCCGGGGCATCACGGTGAACGTGGTCGCGCCCGGCGTGGTGGACACGGATATGATCGCCAGCCTGGGAGAACAGCGCGTGGAGCAGCTCCTGGCGATGGTGCCGTTGAGCCGAAAGGCAAGCCCCGCCGACGTCGCGGGGGCGGTGGGCTTTCTTGCTTCAGCCGACGCCGCGTACATCACGGGCGCGGTCCTTCCGGTGGACGGCGGCCTGGCCATGGGGATGTGAGGACACAGCCCGAACCGGACACAACCCGAACCGGACACAACCCGAACAAGGAGGAAGCATGAGCGACGACGCCAGCTTCGACAAGTTCAAGGCGTGCGCGATCGACGTGTTGCAGGTACCACCGGACAAGGTCGTGCCCGAAGCCCGCTTCGGTGACGACCTCGATGCCGACAGCCTCGACCTGGTCGAGCTGGTGATGGCCCTCGAGGAGGCGTTCGACGTGACCGTCGACGAGTCCGAGCTCGAGGGGATCGAGACCGTCGGCCAGGCCTACGACCTCATCTCGGCCAAGCTCTGATGCTCCTCGGCGTCGGGCCGGACGGGCCCGTCGGGGGACGGCGCGTCGTGATCACCGGCATGGGCATCGTGGCGTGCTGCGGGACCGGCCTCGACGCCTTTTGGGAAGGCCTGCATCGGCCTGCACCCGACGGCGAGCGCAGGGTGAGCGACTTCGACCCCTCGGCGTGGTTCGGGCCCAAAGAGGTCCGGCGCGTCGACCGCTTCGCCCAGTTCTCGGTGGCCGCGGCGGACATGGCCCTCGTCGACGCAGGCGAGATCGGTGCCGATCCCGACCGCTCGGGCGTCGTCTTCGCCACCGGCGTGGGCGGGCTCGCCACCCTCCAGGAGCAGATCGGGGTGTTCTACGACAAGGGACCGCGCCGGGTGTCGCCGTTCCTCATCCCCATGATGATGGCCAATGCCGGAGCGGCGCAGATCTCCATGCGGGCCGGGTGGCACGGCCCGTGCGAGACCATCGCCACCGCGTGCGCGGCCGGCACCCACGCCATTGCCGCCGCCGGGCGTCTGGTGGCGACAGGTCGCTGCGACGTGACCATCGGAGGCGGTGCCGAGGCTGCCATGGTCGGGATCGGCCTGGCCGCCTTCAGCAACATGACGGCCCTGTCGAGCGAGGGGAAGTCCCGGCCCTTCGACGCCCGGCGCGACGGGTTCGTCTGTGCCGAGGGTGGGGCCGCGCTCGTCTTGGAGGACCTCGAACACGCTCGTCGCCGGGGCGCCCGCATCTATGCCGAGCTGCTGGGCGCGGGGTCGACGGCCGATGCCCATCACATCACCGCGCCCGCCCCGGGGGGCAACGGGGCGGCGGCGTGCATGGAGCTCGCCCTGGCCGACGCCGGGGTACGCAGCGCCGACGTCGGGCACATCAACGCGCACGGGACCTCGACCCCGCTCAACGATCTCGCCGAGGCCCAAGCCATCGAGAAGGTCTTCGGCTCGCCCTCCCCCCCGGTCACCTCGGTCAAGGGGGTCACGGGCCACGCGCTGGGCGGGGCCGGCGCCATCGAGGCCGTGGCCACCGCGCTCAGCATCGACCGGGGCCGCATCCCCCCCACGGCCGGCTACGAGCAGCCCGACCCCGAGATCCATCTCGACGTCGTCCACGGGGAGGCCCGCATGTGGGATCCGGCCCCCGCCCTGTCGAACTCCTTCGGCTTCGGCGGCCACAACGGCTGCCTCGTCCTCGGTCCTCCTCCTCGGTAACCGGACGACTCCGCACCGTGGCGCCGCGGCGCACGGTACGGTCGACACGATGACCACTGCCGATGGCGGGCCGACCGTGGGGCCGGGCCCGGCGGACCTCGCCTTCGGCGCCTTCTCGTCACATCCTCCGTGGGTGCTCGACCTCGACCACCTGTCGTGGAACACCGGCATCGACGAGCTCCGGGCCCGGACCCGAGCCGAAGCCCCCCGGCTCACCCGCAGGCGCCGGGTCCCGCCCGGGTCGCGGGTGGTGCGGGTCGCCGCCTTTCTCGGCACGGCCCTCGGCGCCTGGTACGTCGGCGATCGCCGGCGCGGCGTGCACGAGTCGCGCGCCGGCCTGTCTCGGCGCCTTCGCCGCGCCTTCGAGCACCTCGGGCCCACCTACATCAAGCTGGGCCAGATCCTCTCCTCGGGAGAGGGACTCTTCCCCGAGGAGCTCGTCGCCGAATTCCGGCTGTGTCGCGACCAGGTCCCCGCCGAGCCCTTCGCCATGGTCCGGCGCATCGTGGAGGCCGACCTGGGCCTGCCCCTCGAACAGCAATTCAGCGAGTTCGCGCAAACCCCCGTGGCCGCCGCCTCGGTGGCCCAGGTCCACGCCGCGCGCCTGAGGAGCGGAGAAGCCGTGGTCGTCAAGGTGCAGCGTCCCGACGTGGCCAGGCTGGTGCGGCGCGACCTCGCCGCCATGAGCTGGCTGGCGCCTCTCCTGGTGGGCCGCATCCCGGTCGCCGCCCTCGCCAACCCCCCGGCCCTGGTCGAGCTGTTCGCCGAGACCATCGTCGAGGAGCTCGACTTCCGGCTCGAGGCCCAGAACATGATGGACGTCGCACGGGTCCTGGCCGACACGGGCCAGCGCGCCATCGTCGTCCCCCGCCCCCATCCGTCGCTCGTGACTCGGCGGGTCCTGGTCATGGAGCGCCTCGAGGGCTTCGCGTGGGGGGACGCCGAGGCCATGCGCGCCTCGGGGATCGACACCGAGGCGGTCCTGCACGCCGCGCTGATCGCCTTCCTGGAAGGGGCCCTGCTCTACGGCGTGTTCCACGGCGACCTACACGGAGGCAACCTGCTCGTCCAGTTCGACGGCCGCGTCGCCCTCCTCGACTTCGGCATCACGGGCCGCTTCGACGAGCCCCGGCGCCTGGCGTTCCTCCGCCTCGTGATGGCGGCGTCCGCCAACGACATCCCGGGGCAGATCGCGGCGATGCGCGACCTCGGCGCACTCCCCCGCGACGTGGACATCGACGCCGTGATCAAGGACCTCGGGCTCGACCGTCCACCGATCGATCCCACCACCCTCACCGCCGAGGAGCTCACCGCCGAGATCCGCAACCTCACCAAGGGGCTCCTCGGCTACGGCGCCCGCATGCCCAAGGAGCTCATGCTCTACGTGAAGGACATGCTCTTCCTGGACGGCGCGCTGGCCGTGATGGCGCCCAACGTGGACGTCATCGGCGAGATCGTCAAGGTCGTCATGTACTTCCACGAGCGCCACGGCGATCGCATCGCCAGGGAGATGGGAGTCGAACCGGGGACCATTCCGGCCGTCGACGTCGCCGGCATCCGCGCCTCGCTCGGCGTGACCGAGGCCGTCGACGCCATGACCTACCGCGAGCTCCAGGAACGGCGCGAGCTCATCCGGCGCCGTCTGGAGCAGCACCAGCGCGGCCACGGTTCGCGCCGCGTCCGGGGCTGGCGTCGGCGTCGGGTTCGCTAGACGACGGGGGCGTCGCCCCCGGCGCCTCTGGTCTCCCGACGGCCCGCTACACGGGTGGGGTGTCGCTCTGCGAGGAGGACGTGCCCGAACCGGCCCCGGAATCGCCCGTCGAGCCCAGCGGGGGACGCATTGGTTGCCAGGTCCCACCGTTCGCCTTCAGCACGGTCTGGTCGGTGACGGCCTTGGCCGTCGAGGTTCCCCCCGAGACCACAGCCGTCACGTGCACCGTGTCACCGGTCTTGACGCTCCCGATGCCCATCTCGCCCCCGTTCACGCTCGTCCCGGAGTCGACGGTGAAGGTCCCCGACGAGCCGTCGGCGCTCTTCACCGTCAAGGACCACGTGCTGCCCGAGGTGTCGGTGACGGCGGAGACGGTGCCGCTGCGCTCGGCGATGGTCTCGTAGCCGTTGGGGCCCTGCACCGTGAACTGGCCGTAGAGCAACGGCCCGCCCCCGAAGCCCGGACCGGCGATGGCTCCGAAGCCACCCGGGCCGCCGAAACCGCCGCCCCGACGGCCCGGCCCCTCGAAGCCATGCCGGGACGGGATCGTCGTCGTGGTGGAAGGCGAACCCGACGCCGTCGCCGTGGCCGCTCCGGCCTGGGGCGCACCGTCGGAGGACGTGGCCGCCTGGGCCAGCGCGGTGGCGCCCACCGCCACTCCCGCCGCCGCGCCCACCCCCACGGCCAACTTGAGCAGGCGCTTCCCGCGCGGCCGGGGGCCGGATTCGGGGGCCCACGGAACCTGGGGCGCAGGTGGCGTCGCTGACATGTCGCTCATCTCTCAGCCTCTCTGACTCGCGTCGGCAAAGGGGGGCTCTCGAGGGCACGGTACGCCGCCATCCTGTGGTCAAACTGTGGATTACCAGCCCCATCCTGAACGATCGCGGGGCCGGGGCCGTATTCCTGGGCGCCGGCGGACACGCCGAAAGAGGAGAGGACCTCTCGCCATGTACGAGCCCCACGATCCCAAAGGTCCCCCCGCGCCCGAGCGCCCGGCGCGCCGGCTGTGCGGCGCCGTGGCTGGAGTGTCTGTCGTGGTTGTCGTGGTCGTGTGGACCGTGCTCGGGCTCGTTCCGGCCGCGTCGGCGGCGGGGGCGACGGTGAACGTCGCCACGACCGCCACCTTCGGGACCGTCCTCACCGATGCCCAGGGCTTCGCGCTGTACACGTTCTCGATGGACCAGGGCGGCATGAGCAACTGCACCGGCTCGTGCCTCACGGCGTGGCCGGCGTTGACGGTCCCGGCCGGTACCACCCCCACGGCGGGCCCAGGGGTGACCGGGACCGTGGCCGCCGTCGTGCAGGCCAACGGCACCTCCCAGGTGACCTACAACGGCGCGCCGCTCTACACGTTCGTGACCGACACCGCGGGCCAGGTGACGGGCAACGGCGTGGGCGGGTTCTCCGTGGTCAAGGTGGCGGCCCCACCCACACCGACCACGGTCCCGCCCACCACCCCGCCCACCACGGCGGCTCCGGCCACACCCACGACCCCGACCACGAGGCCCGCCTCCACGAACCCGACGGGCACCGGCCCGACGCCGACCGCTGCGGTCACGGCCCCCGCCGTGGCCCCGGCCGTCTCCCCCTCGGCGGCTTCCTCTGCGACCACGGCGCCGGGCTCCTCGGGTCCGGTCCCCGCGGGCAGCGCGCCCACCGCCCTCGCCGTCACGGGGCCCGGCCCGGCCCTGATGTGGATGGTGATCGTCGGTGCGGCACTGGTGGCCTTGAGCCTGGGCATCCTCGTGGGGGTGGGCGCCAACGGCGTCGGGCGCGGGGCGCGACGCGCCGCCACGCGGGCCGGGTCGTGGCTCCTCGGTCGCTGACTGGCCGGTACCGAGATCGGCGCCCGTCAGGCGCGTGGGGTCAGGGCGCAGCGTCGATGCCGGCGCGCAACGAGGCCACGAACTCACCGGCCCCGGCGGGCCCGGCCCCGTCGAGCAGCCTGCGCACGATGGCCGATCCCACCACCACGCCGTCGGCGTCGGCACATGCCCGTGCCGCCTGGTCGGGAGTCGACACGCCGATGCCGATGCACACGGGCCGATCGGTGAGCGGGCGCAGCATCTTGGCCACGTCCCCCGCGCTCGACGCCAGGGTCGCCCGCTCCCCTGTCACGCCCATGACACCCACGCCATAGACGAAGCCCCGCGACCGATCGCAGATGGAGCGGGCCCGCGCCGGAGGCGTGGTGGGCGCGACGAGGAGCACCGTGGCCACCCCCGCGTCGTCAGCCTCGACACACCATTCCCCCGCCTCCTCGAGGGGAAGGTCGGGAATGATGGCGCCGGCCACACCGGCGTCGGCCACAGAGCGTGCGAAGCGGCGCAGCCCGGCACGGAACACGATGTTGTAGTACGTCATCACGCACAGCGGCACGGCAAGATCGGCACGCGCCAGTGCGTCGAGCACCGACGTCGGGGTCGTCCCCCGTTGCAGCGCCCGCAGGGATGCCTCCTGGACGACGGGCCCGTCGATCATGGGGTCGGAGAAGGGGATGCCGATCTCCAACGCGTCGGCACCCGATTCGGCCACGGCGTGGACCGCTTCGATCCAATCGTCCCCCATCCCGCCGGTCACGTAGGGGACGAGCAATTTGTGCCCCGAGTCCCGGCGGGCCCGCAGGTGCGACTCGAGGGCTCCCGTGCGGGCGTGGCGCGCCGCGGCCGGCCCGCCTGCCGACGGCGCCGTCATCGCAACAGCTCACGGACCTGGGCCACGTCCTTGTCGCCGCGGCCCGAGAGGGTCAGGAGCACGGTGGCACCCGTCGGAACGCACCGGCCCGCCTCCCGGACCAGCCAGGCCAGGGCGTGGGCGGGCTCCAGCGCGGGGATGATGCCCTCGGTCTCGGTGAGGAGACGGAATGCGGCCAGGACCTCGTCGTCACCGGCCTGCTCGTAGCGCGTCCGGCCGGTGGCCGACAGATGGGCGTGCTCGGGCCCGATGCCCGGGTAGTCCAGGCCCGCCGAGATCGAATGGGCCTCGGCGATCTGGCCCACCTCGTCCTGCATGAAATAGGACCGCATCCCGTGCACGACGCCGGGCACACCGCGGCCCATGGCGGCACCACCGGCGGCCTCCACTCCCACGAGTTGCGCGGCCGTGTCGACGAATCCCGCGAACGTCCCCGCCGCGTTCGACCCGCCCCCGACACAGGCCACCACCCAGTCGGGGTCGGCCCCGGCGAGCAGGGCCCGGCACTGCTCCCGGGCCTCGTCGCCCACCACACGCTGGAGCTCGCGCACCATCCACGGATAGGGATGGGGCCCCATCACCGATCCGAGGCAGAAATGGGTGTGCGCCACGTTCGCCACCCAGTCCCGCAACGCCTCGTTGACGGCGTCCTTGAGGGTGCGGCTCCCGGCTCGCACCGGGCGGACCTCCGCACCGAGCAGCTCCATCCGGAACACGTTGAGTTCCTGACGCGCCGTGTCGAGCTCGCCCATGTACACGACACACGACATGCCGAACAAGGCCGCGGCGGTGGCCGCCGCCACGCCGTGCTGCCCCGCACCCGTCTCGGCGATGAGGCGCTCCTTGCCCCTCCGCCTGGCCAGCCG
>JARLGQ010000100.1 GCA_031292675.1 Acidimicrobiales bacterium | reverse complement strand
GGGTTCGGAGCGAGAGGACGGCGCCAGGGGACCGGCCGGCGCGCCCGCACCGGCCGGCGCGGGCTCGGACCGTGCCGGGTCACACGACGGAGACTGAGCCCGCCGTGCCCGAGGGCGGCGGGGGGCCCGACGGCGGGAACGTCGAGAGCCGAGCGGGCGGCGAGGACGGCGAGCGCAGCGAGGTCGTGGCGGGCGGCGAGGTCGTGGCGGGCGGCGAGGTCGTGGCGGGCGGCGAGGAGAGTCTCCGCTCGGGTTTCGTGACCGTGGTGGGCCGTCCCAACGTCGGCAAGTCCACGCTGGTGAACCGGATCCTGGGCACCAAGGTCACGATCACCTCGCCCCGGCCCAACACCACGCGCCGGGCCGTGCGCGGCGTCCTGCACCGGCCGGGCCTGCAGGGGGTGTTCGTCGACACCCCTGGCCTGCACCGGCCGCGCACGGCGCTGGGGACGCGGCTCAACGAGCAGGTGGCCGACGCGCTCGACGACATCGACGTGGTCGTCCCCGTGCTCGACGCCACCGGGCCTATCGGCCCCGGGGACCGCTACGTGCTCGAGCGCGCCGCCGCCACCTGCCGGGGACCGGCGGCCGCGGGCGCGACCGGCCCCCTGTCACGGGTGCTGGTGGCGGTGAACAAGGTCGACCGTGCCTCCAGGGCCCAGATCCTCGAGCGGCTCGAAGGCGCCCGGCGCGTCCTCGAGGGGGAGGGCGCCGATGCCGGGGTGGAGTACTTCCCCGTGTCGGCGGTGTCGGGCCAGGGCGTCGACGCGCTCGTCGACGCCGTGCTGGCCCGGTTGCCCGAAGGCCCGGCCTATTTCCCCCCGGGCATGGTCACCGACGTGCCCGAGGCGTTCTGGGTCGCCGAGCTGGTGCGCGAGCAGCTTCTGGCGCACGTGCGCGAAGAGCTCCCGCATTCGATCGCGTGCCTCGTCACGGAATGGGAGTGGCCACGCGTGCGCATCGAGATCGTCGTCGAGCGCGACTCGCAGAAGGGGATGGTCATCGGCAAGGGCGGCGCCATGCTCAAGGAAGTCGGGACCGCCGTGCGCGCCCAGCTGCCTCCCGGGGCCTTCGTCGAGCTACGGGTGCGGGTCGAGAAGCACTGGCAGCAGCGTCCCGACATGATCGAGCGGCTCGGCTATTGACCTGAGGCTCCGGTCGCGTCCGAAGCGCCCGCCGCGATGTCCTGCAGGAACGCCACGACCTCGTCGTGGTCCACCGTGCGCCGCATGGGCGGGAGCGCCCCCAGCAGGTCGTGGCGGTAGCCGGCGGTGGCGAGGCGCGAATCGAGCACGGCGACGACGCCGCGGTCGGTCGACGAACGGATGAGCCGGCCCGCTCCCTGGGCCAGCAGAGTGGCGGCCCGGGGCAGGTCCACCATGCGGAACGCGGCTGCGCCGGCCCGGTCGCGGCGCGCCTGGAGAAGGGGGTCGTCGGGCCGGGAGAACGGCAGCCGGTCCAGGGTCACGAGCGACAGCGTGGGCCCGGGCACGTCGACTCCCTGCCAGAACGACATGGTGGCGAAGAGGCACGCGGCGTGGTCCGTGGAGAAGGCGTCGAGGAGCCGCCCCTTGGGCTGGTCGCCCTGGGCGAGGACCTCGAAGGGCAACGTCGGCCGCAGGGCGTCGGCGGCCTCGTGCATGGCGCGCCAGCTCGTGAACAGCGCCAACGTGCGCCCCCCGGCCGCGGTGATCAGCGAGCCCAGCTCGTCGTGCACGGCCTGGCGCGCCTCGGGCCGGCGCGGATCGGGCAGGTGCTTGGGGCAGTAGAGCAGTGCACAGGTGCGGAAGGGGAACGGGCTCCCCACGTCGAGGTGGTCGGTTCCCTTCGGCGGGAGGCCGAGGCGCGTCTCGAGCTGCGGGGGGACGGTCGCGGAGGTCAACACTGCCGTGACGTTGGGCCACAGCCGCTGGGCCAGCAGCGGACCGACGTCGACCGGAGCGGCACGCAGGGCCGTGGTCCGCCCCGCCGGCCCCGAGGCCTCGACCCACGCCACCTGCTCGGCGCCCAGCGCCAGGACCCTCGACAGCTCCTCGCCGAGATGGCCCACCGTCAGCAGGGTGCGGTTGCGGCGCGCACCCTCGTCGTCGGAGCCGTCCCCGCCGACGCCAGCCCCGGCCCCTCCCGACGCGGCCTCGGCCCGCCGCAGCGCACCCGACAGCGCGTCGAGGCGCCCTCCGCCGAGCTCGAGCACGGCCGCCAGCTCCTGGGAGGCGGCGCCAAGGCCGTGTGGCCCGTCGTGTCCGAGCACGCGCTGACCCGAGAGGGGAGCCAGCACCGCGTCGAGACGGTCGGCCACCTCGGCCACGCCGTCGGCGAAGCGCGCCCCGTCGGAGCCGACGAGACCGCGCGCCGACTGGGCCACGGCCCGCACGCGGCCGGCGGTGATCTCCACCCCGAGCGCCTCGGTCATGACGTCCTCGACGGCGTGCGCCTCGTCGAGCACCACCACGTCGTGTTCGGGGAGGACGGCCCCGTCGCTGGCGACGTGGGTGGCATAGAGGTGCGTGTTCACCACCACGACGTCGGCCGCGGCGGCGCGCTCGCGCGCCTTCTCGGCGAAGCAGATCGTGCCCGATGGACACCGGAAGGCGCCGGGGCACTCCCGGGCCGACACCGAGAGCGCCGACCAGGCGCGGGGGTTGGGCTCGAAGTCGAGCTCGGCGCGATCACCGGTGGG
>JARLGQ010000099.1 GCA_031292675.1 Acidimicrobiales bacterium | reverse complement strand
GTGTCCACTTGAGGCCAGGAGCGAGAGGTCAAGCAGGGCAAACCCGGTGGTTGCAAACATGATCGAACGGACGATCCATGCCTTTAGACGCCTGGCGTTGGTCGTGCTGGTGGATCGCGTATCCGGACTCTTGTGAGCTGTCGGGCGAGCCCCTACGCCGGGACTCATGAGACGCACTGAAGGCCCGCGTGTCCCGGAGCCAGGCGAGAACCCAGTCATCACGACTCAGCGCCCCAGGAGCGCGGATTCGGTATCCGGGTTAGTTGGAAAGAGAGGACCGTCATCGGTACCCATGGAATGAGTCTCATGCGCCTCGGTGCGGACCTGACCCAACAAGCGGAGCACCTCTCGACCGAGGACCAGTACAACAAGTGCGAATGCCATGAGCCACGAGACGGTCCCTATGTGGCGCCCACGCAGGAGTTGAAAGGCCGTCACCGCCAGCACGACCAGCACGGGGACGTAGGGAGCTACCAATGAGACCGTCGATTCCTCGGTATCGGACACCTCAGGCGCTGGCGAGGTCATCGCCCACAGCGCACCCAGGCCGATCAACAGGTAGCCCGCCACCCAACCCGTGTCCAAGAAGTTCCCGCCGTTGTAGCTGTTGACTTCCGTGAGATACGAAAAGGCGCTGTCAGAGACGGCAAAGGCCACGACGCCAGCCATGACCAACTCCAGGCGAATTCGTCCCGTGCGTCCCACCCGTGCGATCATGATGATGACCAGAGAGACCATGATCACATCGCTCATCGGGTAGGCCAGAGAGATGGTCTGCTTCAAGACACCGCCCTGATGAGACCGGTAGAGCGGGCCGAGGACAGTTGCCCAACTGGCAAAGAGCAGCGACGTGGCGATGATGCAACCGTCGAGAACTCCTTGCACGCGAGCAACCGGCCGACGCTGACCGGTGGGGTAGACCAAGAGTCCGGTAAACGCCAGGGGAACGGCGGTGAGGAACCCGACGTCGGCCAACGACGGAAACGGCACCGGAATGTTCTTGATGAGGGCGTAGTAACACCAGACGAGCTCTCCGGCGCCCCAGGCGAAGCTGGAAGCAGCAAAAAGCGCCCACGTCGCCCTACCCACCGAGACTCGGAAGGCAGCCGCGCAACACACGACAGTGGCGCACCAAGCCGCGACCAGTTGACCGATATCGTCGACCTGCAGGGTGACGTGGGTGCCATCGACGTTGAATACGATCCACAGAAAGAAGACGACCGTCATGAACCCCGCCAGCACCGATCCGACCACAAAGGGTCGATGCCGGCCTCGGTCAGTCAGACGGTCCCCGGCGGATGCCACAGATTTCCATCGACCTGGATCTGATTCCGATTGAGAGTCAAACGACTCCAATTCACACGGTTCAGACAACATGTACTGAGAAGTGGAAGTTCCAGTGCCACCGCTCCGGGCGCGGCCCGGCGGTATCCGGCCTCGCCGATGGAGGAGATTCGCGACGCCGTCCACCTCGAGTGGAACGTCATTGACGAATGGCTGGAGGAGGACGAGCCCGTCTACGTCCATCCTCGCGACCCGTACACCCGGGTGGACATCCTGGCCAGCTCCCGGCACGTCCAGGTCGTCGTCGACGGCGAAACCATCGCCGACTCGCGCCAGCCCCGAATCCTGTTCGAGACGGGGCTCCCACCGCGCTACTAACTTCCCCTGCCTGACGTGCGGCTGGACCTCCTGACGCCGTCGCGGACGGAAACGCACTGCCCCACAAGGGCACGGCAACCCACTGGCATCTCGACGTCAATGGTCATCACTACGACGACTTCGTTTGGATCTACCGGGTGCCGCTGCCCGAGAGCCAGAAAATCGCCGGCTTGGCCTGGGCGGGTCCGTTGGGTGCCCGAGCAGATTCGCCAGTTGCGCGTCGTCAACCGGACGATCGACGAGCTGGCACTGACGTGCCCATCATCGGGTCGCCCCGAGATCCCGCTCGGCGGCACGTGGCCGCCCCATAGCTGACCGGCCATACATCGGACCGACTACCAGGGCTTTCGCCTATCCTTAGCATCCCGGCGGGGAAAGGCCACAAGAAATGACCGAGCACCAAGCCCAGACCGAGATGCGGTCGGTGCTGTTCACGGATCTCGTCGGATCGACCGAGCTACGGGTCCGTGTGGGTGAGGACCAAGCAGAGAACCTCCGTCGTACCCATGACCGCCTCCTCGCCGACGCCGTGATTTCCCACGGGGGTCAGGTGGTCAAGGGGTTGGGCGATGGCATTCTCGCCACGTTTCAGTCTGCCGCCGACGCGGTGTCTGCAGCCGAGGCCATCCAGCAAGCGGTCGACCTCCATGCCCACCAACAGCCTGAGCAGGCCTTCGCCGTTCGAGTCGGCATCTCCGCGGGTGACGTAACCGTCGAATCCTCCGACGTCTTTGGAGTACCCGTCGTCGAAGCGTCCCGACTTTGTGCGGCGGCCGCCGGTGGGGAGATTCTTGCCGCAGAACTCGTGAGGACATTGTCTCGTGGCCGGGGCAATCACATCTTCGAGCCGATGGGCAATCTCGAGCTCAAGGGTCTGCCCGAGCCCGTGCCGGCCTGTCGGGTTCCTTGGGAACCGCTCGAACTTGCCGACGCGGCGGCGCATCTCGCTGACGTCGCGTTCCCAACATTGCTGTCAAGCACATCGGCGACCGGCTACGTGGGCCGTGATGAGCTGCTAGCTAAACTCGATGTCGCCCGAGCGACGGCAACAAGTGGAGGATGCCGGATCGTTCTGCTCGCGGGCGAACCCGGGGTGGGCAAGACTCGAACAGCCGCCGAACTGGCACGCCGTGCTCACGGCGACGGAGCGGTCGTCCTGTACGGGCGCTGTGACGAGGACCTCGGCCTGTCGTACCAGCCTCTCATGGAGGCGTTGGACTGGTACACGGAACACTCATCAGAACCAGTACTTGGTCGGCTTCCCGGCGAGCTGGTACGGCTCCTGCCACAGTTGCCTACACGCGTCCCGGGTCTGGCTCCCCCGGTGGCCTCGGATCCGCGCTCTGAGGAACACCTCCTATTCGAGTCCACCGCGTCGTGGCTCCTTGAGTTGGCTCGCGAGCATAACGTGGTTCTGGTGATCGATGATCTGCACTGGGCGACCAAGCCAACGTTGCTCTTGCTCCTGCACGTCTTGCGGGCCGGGATCGCCGCAGAGACTTCGACCCACCTGCTCGTGGTGGGGACGTACCGGGACACCGACATTGACCGGTCGCATCCCCTTTCAGGTGTGCTCGCCGACCTCCGCCGGTGGCCTGCGGTGGATCGGCTGTCTATCGAAGGACTCAATGCCGAGGAGGTTCAGCGATTCATCAAGGCGGCTGCCGGTCACGATCTCGACGAGAACATCTTGGCATTGGCTGCGACCGTCTATGACGAGACCGAGGGTAATCCATTCTTCGTGGGCGAAGTCCTGCGCCACCTCGTCGAGATCGGCGCTGTGTACCGCCAGGAGGATCGCTGGGTTCTTCAGGACCCGGGCACCTTCGCTGTGCCCGAGGGCGTGCGCGACGTGATTGGCCGACGATTGTCACGCCTGTCACCGGTGTCGAACGACCTACTCTCCATGGCGTCGGTCATAGGACG
>JARLGQ010000098.1 GCA_031292675.1 Acidimicrobiales bacterium | reverse complement strand
GTTTTATTTCAAACCCGAGCTGGTACTCCACCGCGTCTATTTTTTTCGAGGGGGGGGGTGCGCGGCCAACAACCACCGTACCGGTCCCCGGGCCGGGTACATCGGCGCGGCGCGGGGGGCGCTCGGCGGCGGCGCCGTGGATGGCGGCCACCACCGCCGGTGCCGCGCACAGCATGGTGACGCCCTCGGCCGCGATGCGGGCCAGGATCTCCTCGCCGTCGATCTTGCGCACCACGACGTGGCGGCCACCCATGGCCGTCACCGCGTAGGGCATGCCCCAGCCGTTGCAGTGGAACATGGGCAACGTGTGCAGCAGCGTGTCGCGTTCGCTCACGGTGGTGTGCCATCCGAACACCGTCGCGTTGAGCCAGCAGTTCCGGTGGGTGAGCTGCACCCCTTTGGGGCGGGCCGTGGTGCCCGAGGTGTAGTTGATCGAGCAGGTGGCGCTCTCGTCGCCCTCCCATCGTGCCGGGCTGGCGCCGGGCGCGGCCGGCGTGAAGAGCTCGGCGTCCTCCTCGCCGTCGAGCAGCATCCGCACCTTGGCCGACACCCCCGCCAGTGGTCCTTCGAGCTCGGGGTCGACCAGCAGCACCGACGCCCCCGAGTGCTCCACGATGTAGGCGACCTCGTCCGCGTTGAGCCGGAAGTTGACGGGGACGAGCACGCGCCCGAAGCCGCTCACGCCGAAGAACGAGATGAGGAACCGGGCCGAGTTCGGGCTCACGATGGCGACGCGTTCCCCGTGGGCCACGCCCATGGCGTCGAGGGCGAGCGCCATCCCCCGGGCCCGGTCGTGCATCTCGGCGTAGGTGATGGCGCCCAACGATCCCGCCACGCCAGGTTCGTCGACCACCGCCACCCGGTCCGCGCCGTGCACGAGCGCGGCGCGCTCGAGGAAGTCGCCGATCGTGAGCGGGACGTGCATGGTCGCTCCCTTCGCGCCCGGGCTCTGCGGGCCGGGTCCCCCGTTCGATCATCCCAGACCGGCGCGCCCCCCGCCGGGGGAGACAGGGCACCCGAAGTGCCGCAACCCCTGGAGAGGCACGGGGCCGCGCTGGTAGCTTGCGGACGTCGCAGTGGTCGGAGTGGTGCTCCGGCGGCGAACCGAGGTGGATATGGCTGGGATCGTGGTCACCGGCGGGGGAGTGGGCGGGCTGGTCGCGGCCATGCTGTTGGCCGAGGACGGCCACGACGTCACGTTGCTCGAGCGCGACGGGGCCGAGCCCCCTGCTCCGTCCGAGGCGTGGGAGGACTGGGAGCGCCGTGGTGTCAACCAATTCCGGTTGCTGCACTTCTTCCAGCCCAGGTTCCGGGTCGAGCTCGAGCGAGAGCTTCCCCGTGTCGTGAAGGCCCTCGAGTCGGCCGGGGCGTTGCGCATGAGCCCCATCGGCGGCGCCCCGGTGGAGCTGACCGGTGGGGTCCGTCCCGGGGACGACGACTTCGAGACGGTGACCGGTCGCCGCCCCGTGGTCGAGGCCGTGATGGCGGCCGCCGCGCTCGCCACCCCGGGATTGACGGTGCGCCGAGGTGCGGCGGTGGGGGGTCTCGTGGCCGGGGTCCAGGCCGTCCGGGGGGTGGCCCACGTCACCGGGGTGCGGACGACCGAGGGGGAGGACATCCCCGCCGACCTCGTGGTCGACGCCACCGGCCGGCGCTCCCCCCTGCCGGACTGGCTCGAATCGGCAGGGGGGCGTCGCCCCGTCGAGGAGCTCGAGGACTCGGGGTTCGTGTACTACGGCCGCCACTTCCGTTCTCCCGACGGCACGACACCACCGGTCCTGGGGCCCCTGGCCCAGACCCACGGGAGCGTGTCGACCCTGACCCTGCCCGCCGACAACGGCACGTGGGGGGTGGGGGTGATCACCAGTGCGGCGGACAAGGCCATGCGGGAGCTGCGCCACATCGAGCGTTGGACCGCCGTCGTGAAGAGCCTTCCGCTGATCGCGCACTGGCTCGACGGCGAGCCTCTCGAGGACCGGGTCGTCGTGATGGCCAAGATCGAGGACCGCCATCGGAGCTTCACCGTGGACGGCCTCCCCGTCGCCACCGGGGTCGTGGCGGTGGCGGACTCGTGGGCGTGCACCAACCCGTCGCTCGGACGGGGGGCGTCGATAGGGTTGATGCACAGCCTGGCCCTGCGCGACACGGTGCGCGCCGTGGGGGTCGAGGACCCGGCCGCCTTCAGCGCGGCATGGGCCCAGGCCACCGACACCGTCGTCGAGCCCTGGTACCGCGCCACGGTCGGCTTCGACCGTCACCGCCTGGCGGACATCGATGCCGAGATCCGTGGCGAGCGCTACGAGCCCGAAGGCGATGACTGGAACCTGACCCAGAGCATGTTCTTCGCGTCCGGCCAGGACCCCGACTGCCTGCGGGCGCTGTTGTCGATCTTCGGGTTGCTGCGCACCTCGGAGGGGGTCTTCGCCGATACGGCCCTGCTCGACAAGGTGCTGACCCTGGGGGCAGGTTGGCGCGACGCGCCCCGATTTGGACCGAGCCGCAGCGAGTTGCTGTCCATCGTGGCGGCCTGACATGTGCCGGGCCATCGGGCGCCGGTGGGCTAGGAGCGTGTGATGCGCGTCGACGTGAACGGTGTGGGCATCGAGTACGAGGTGACGGGGGAGGGGCCGCCGGTCGTGCTCCTGCACGGCTTCCCCGACAGCGGGCGCTTGTGGCGTCACCAGGTCCCCGCGCTGGTCGAGGCCGGGTTCTCCACCATCGTCCCCGACCTGCGCGGCTACGGCGCGTCGGACCAGCCCGCCGAGGTCGAGGCGTACTCCATCCCGTTCCTGGCCGGAGACGTCGTGGCCGTCATGGACGCGGTGGGCGTCGAACGCGCCCATGTGGTGGGCCACGACTGGGGGGCGGCACTGGCGTGGGCGTTCGGTTCGCTGTTGCCCGACCGGGTCGACCACCTCGTGGCGCTGTCGGTGGGCCACCCCGGCGCCTTCATGTCGGCGGGCGTCGCCCAGCGCGAGAAGTCGTGGTACATGCTGTTGTTCCAGTTCGAAGGCATCGCCGAGCAGTGGCTGTCCAACGACGACTGGGCGAACCTGCGTTCTTGGGGAGGGCACCCCGACGTCGACGGCGTGATCGCGGACCTCGAGCGCACCAAGTCGCTCACGCCCGCACTCAACTACTACCGGGCCAACGTTCCCCCCGAGTCCTTCGTGTCCCCACCCCTGGAGCTGCCCGCGGTGCAGGCCGACACCATGGGGGTGTGGAGCAGCGGTGACTTCGCCCTCACCGAAGCCCAGATGCTCGGCTCCGCCGACCACGTGGCGGGGGCGTGGCGCTACGAGCGGATCGAGGGCCCCGGGCACTGGATGCAGCTCGAGGCGCCCGATGCCGTGAACGAGCTGCTCCTCGACTTCCTGCCCGGATAGGGCCGATTGCTGCTTCTTTCGGTCGTGGGCCTGGCCCAGCCACTTGTACGACTGGTACGATTCGTACATGATGACTAATGTGACCGTTTCCGAGGCCCGAGAGCACCTCGCCGACGTCATCGACCAAGCTCGACGCCGGCACGAGCCCGTCTACCTCCACCGGCGCGGGAAGCGTTTGGCGGCGGTGATCGACGCCGAGGATCTCGACCGGCTGATCGAGTTGGCCGAGGACGCCATCGACATCGCAGAGGCCCGAGCCGCCCTGGCGGAGGA
The DNA here is from genome assembly GCA_031292675.1 of Acidimicrobiales bacterium. GTDB lineage: Bacteria > Actinomycetota > Acidimicrobiia > Acidimicrobiales > UBA8190 > Chersky-840. The sequence goes on along the minus strand of JARLGQ010000098.1, from coordinate 970 downwards.
GGGCGAGCCCATCCCCTGGGACGAGGTGAAAGCCGACCTTGGGTTGTGAGCTACACCGTCAAGGTCCAGCCTCGTGCCGCGAAGCAATTGCGCGCCCTGCCCAGAGGTGTCCAGGCGACGATCGGCCAAGTTGTCGAAACGCTCGCTGAGAACCCCAGGCCTCCAGGTGCGGTGCAGCTGAAGGGCACGGACCTCATGCGTGTGCGGGTCCGTGACTACAGGGTTGTCTACGAGATTCGAGACGACGTGCTGCTGGTGCTCGTGGTTCGAGTCGGGCACCGCCGCGAAATCTATCGGAGCCTTTGACGCGGTGTTGGGGCGTCAGTCGTGGAAGTCCGGCTCCCGTCGTTCGCGCCGGGCCCGCACGGCCTCCTCGAAGTTCTCGGTGGTGAGGCGCACGTACAGCTGGGTGGTGCCCTCGTGGTCCATGTGACCGTGCAGGCTCCCGGCGTCGAGGCTCGCCCACAGCAGGCGCTTGGTGAGCTCGATGCCCACCCGTGAGAAGCCGATGATGCGCGCCGCGATCTCGTAGGCGGTGTCGAGGAGCTCGCCGGGGGCCACCACGCGCGAGACGAGCCCGATGCGATTGGCCTCCGCCGCGTCGACGTCGCGCCCGGTGAGCATGATGTCGAAGGCGCGCGACGAGCCCACGGCGCGCGGCAACAGGTAGCTGAGCCCGAGCTCACTCGAGGTCAGGCCGTTGTTGACCCCGGCGGCGCGGAAGAAGGCGTGGTCCGAGGCGACGCGGATGTCGGTGGCGACGCTGAGGCAGAAGCCGCCGCCGATGGCCGGCCCGTTCACGGCCCCGATGACGGGCTGGTGCATCTTGCGGATGGCCCGGATGACGTCGTCGAGCAGCTCCATGGAGCGCTGAGCGATCGTGGTGCGTGTGAGCCCGGCGATGTTGGGGATGACACCGGCGTCCTCGAGGTCCGCACCCGAGCAGAACGCCCCGCCCGCCCCGGTGAGG
>JARLGQ010000097.1 GCA_031292675.1 Acidimicrobiales bacterium | reverse complement strand
CATGGTCGGTTGCCGTGAGGCTTGCGCCGCATTTATCAAGTTCAAGACTTGTTCCACGGAGGGCTCGAAAGCTTCGACGGTGGATTGAGCTGGAGGTGACGCCTTGGCGGCTGGTGACCTTCCTCCCCAGTTGATCCAATCGTTGTTTTCGGCGAAGGTTAGAGCGCCGGTAAGGATTCGGTGATAATGAACAACTGTGGTCGGGGAGTGGTCCGCATCCAGGAGATCTCGGTAGAAGCTATTGATATGCGAAGCCTTCAGTTTGGGAAGAGGAACCGCACCAAGGGACGTACCCTTGATTCTGCCGATCTTTGACTCGTAGTTCCTGATAGTCGTAGGACTGCGTCGGAGTGCCTTGCGATGATTGAGCCACTGGTCCAACGCCCAACCAACGGTCTGCGTTCGGTCACCGAGGCGATTGCCGATCGCTGCGACGACCAGTTCGCTGAGGCGGTTCTCTGCGGCTCCCTTGTTTCCCCTGAAGGTTTCACTTCGCTGAAGGAGCTTGCCCGTGGATGGATCTCGCCCCAAGTACACCCGAAGCTCGAAAACACCCGTACGCTTCTCCCTGATGGAACCTCTCACCGAGACCGCCTTGTTGGGATAATCTGATGGGATGGAACCCTGGCAGGCGGGCGGAATTGGCGATTTGTCAGCCAAAAGCCCCCGTAGCTCAGAGGATAGAGCGTCGGTTTCCTAAACCGTGCGTCGCAGGTTCGAGTCCTGCCGGGGGCGCCAAACCACCCAGGGCGCGAACCTTCACTGAGGCGTCGCTCCTGACCCGGAACCAGGGGACAACCTCCTCGCGGCTTTGGACGCGTACTTCATGCACAAGCGCCTGAAGCAACGCCTTGCGCGCCGGGGTGGCACCGTTTGCCAGTGCGTCGTCGATATGTGCACGTACCGTCGACAGTTCGGCGTCGCTCGGCACCTCTGCCGAAGCCTGGTCCATGGCCAAGAGCAGATCCTCCCGGCGGGACCGCAGATCGGTGATCTTCGCGCCGAGCTTGGCGAGTCGCGCCCCGCATTGGGCCTCGGACAGCGTGCCGGCTTCAAACGCCCAGAGGTAGCGCTCGATGGCCTCTTCGGCCTTGGCTGTCTCGGTGTCGGTGAAGGCCAGCTCTTGCTCATGACGGGCGCGCTGGCCTTCAGCCCGGTCCCTGGCTCCATGGACTGCCCGTTCGATGAGGTCGCTGCGCTCATAGGTAGTGCGCAGGGCTCTGAGGACGGCGTCGTCCATCTCCTCGGCCGGGAGCCGCTCTGCGTCGCAGTGGGCGACGCCGTAGCGCTGGCGGGTGAAACACGTGTAGTAGCGATACCGGTAGCGGTTTCCCATCGCTGAGCTGCCGACGAAGTGCTTGCCGCACCGCTCGCAGACAATCAGGCCGGCCAGGAGGTATTCAGAGGTCGCCGAGGCCCGCTTGGAGTAGTTCTCGCCCCGCTCGGTGAGCAGAGCCTGAACTTGAGAAAAGAGCTCTCCGTCGACCAGGTGCTCATGAGGAGCAGGGTGGAAGGTACCCCGGAAGTAGACCTGGCCGATGTAGACCGGGTTGCGCAAGAGCGTGAGTACGGCCGTGTGGCTCCAGGGGCGACCGGCCCGGGTGCGGTGTCCGGCCTCGTTCAGCCACGTGGCCACCGAACGCGCTCCCTCCCGGCTGTGGGCGTATCGGTCGAAGATGAGCGGGACCAGGGGCGCTTCGCCCTCCACAGGGACCAAGAATCCGGTGGCGGGGTCACTGGCGTACCCGAAGGGCCGTGACCCTCCGCACCAGCCGCCACGAGAGGCCTTGCGTTCCATGCCGGCGATGACCCGGTCGACGATGGTGGCTCGCTCGAACTCGGCGAAGACACCGAGCATCTGGACCATCATGCGCCCGGCTGGCGTGGTGGTGTCGAAGGGCTCGGTGGCCGAGCGGAAGGCCACGCCGACGCCGTCCAGTTCCTCCAAGAGCTGGGCCAGGCCCCGAACCGAACGGGCAAAGCGGTCCACCCGGTAGACGAGGAGAAGGTCGAAGCGTCCGGCCTTGGCTTCGGCGAGGGCCCGCTTGAGACCGGGGCGCTCGGTGGTTGCCCCTGAGGCCTGGTCGGTGAATCGCCGGACCAACTCCCAGCCGTCTTGGCTGGCGACGTAGTTGCCGAGACGATCGGCCTGGGCATCGAGGGAGTAGGGCTGATGGTCCTCGTCGGTTGAGATCCGCGTGTAGGTGGCAATTCTCATGGGCAGGCTCCTCTGGCCTCGGAATCGGTCAATGTGCGAAGCAGACCTCTGAGGCGTCGGAGAATCAAGTGGCCTCCGCATCGCCCCTTGAGGGTCGCTCCTGGTACGGAGCGAGAAGGTCGGCCAAGGCGCTGAGGGCTGCCTGCTCGTGGGCATCGTCGAGCTCGACATGGCGAGCGGGCGAGAGCACCACAGGTCGTTGCCGACAGGCTCTTTGGCGCGACAACGAAGCGGCCGTGTGACCGGAATGCCCGAGACTCGGGGGATTGGTGGCCATGGGCTGCCCACGACCGGAGGCGACGCCGGACGGACATGAAACCTCTATCAGCTCACGAAGTCAAGGGGCCCTGGCGATCATGCTTCGGAATCTGTTAGCCAACTCAGCTCGATGAGCAACCTCGGCGGGTACGGCGCACGTGCCGCAAGGGGCGGCAAACGCGGTGTTGATGGGGCCGCTGGCCCGACAGCGGGCAGTGGACCTGACCCGAAACCCCGGACGAGTCGCGGTTCCTTGCGACGACCGCCGCGGGCTCTCGTTCCCGGTCATAACCCCGGTCCCGGTCGCGCCCGTGTAGCGGGGCCGCTGCCGGATTGTCACTTCTCGGTGGTCCCGCTAGCGACGTGCACCTCACCTCGCACCCCCATTGGCGCGACAACCCAAAGCGAGGTACCCCCTACCCCACACGCGGGGTAGTGGTCGATGCGTCCTCGAACACCGCGCCGCAGCACTTGTCTGAGAAATCTCCGTCGGGGATCTGGGACCTCATGGCGGGTCGAGTACCCCGCGCCCGTCTCCCGAGTACCCCGCGGCGCTGAGCTGCGCAAACGCCTCTGACTCGTTCGTTGCTTCCATGACTACCCCGCATCCGGGGTAGTGACGGGGTAGCGCCTCACGGGTGCAATTCGGGGGAAAAGCGGGGGAGGTCCTGTGTCTGAATACCAGCTCCGAAGTGAAAAGATCCCGAGGCAGCTCGTCGCGTTCTCCACGACGCGCCCTCCGACTCCCTGGAGAGGACGTTCGATTTCTCATCACACCCGTGCGGCCTCTCGCCCCCGGCGGCACATGCTTGACCGGCCTTTCCGATCGAGCCGTCGCCCTTGGGGAGCTCCAAGCGATGGCGTGACATCCCACCATGGGGCATTACCAGTGCGACGCCGTCATGGGGGGTGCACGTGGCTCGGGCCCACTGGTTGGCGGAGCGCGGGGTTTGGCGGGCCTGGGTGGTCCTGCGGGGCTGACGTCGGGCCGTGTGGCCACAGGTGCGGCGCTGTCCTGACGGGGGTAAGGACATTGGAGGTGGGAGCCCTCACCGCCTTAGTGGCGGCCGTGGCCCGGTGTGATGCGGGCGGGGTTCGGCGGGCAGGCGCGGTTGGCGCGACGGCAACGGCGACGTCCGCTGGATACGCACTCGTCCGCAGGAGCGAGTCTTGAAGACTATTTGTCGCTCGAGTTTGTCCAAAAGAGCATGACAATCCCTTGTTCTTCTGGTGGGGGATTGACTTCACCAACACCGCTCAACGGACCACCGACCGGACGAGCGCTCTTCGACACCCCACGACTGGAAGCCGAGCGTGCAAGACCACGATGACGACTACCACCACGACCAGCCCCTCGCGCCCGACCAGATTCGGGATTTCCGGTGCAGGGCGAACCGACATCGCCGTGCCCCAGCTCACCCACGACAGTTCGAGGTCTCTGGACTCCGGCGCGGGCTCCAAGCGCGGGGGTGTTCCCCGTGAGGGGCTCCACGAGGGGGTCCGTCGGGGACTCTGCGAGGGGGTCCGTCCTGCATCGGATCCCGCACTCGGTGTCATTACCCCGGGTCACGGCGGTGGTGGGGGGTCCGCGGCGTGGGCGGACTTAAGGGGGTGAGGGGTCATGAGGACGTCGAGATGACCGGCCCAGGGCCGATGCGTGCAGCGGGGGCACCCGGACTGGCGTCGCACGGAGACGCAGGCGGTGTCTCGAAGGGCTCTGCAACGTCGTCGGGCTCGAGGTCAAGGACCAAGGGCTCATTCCCTGCGGGTCGACGGGGCTGGCGGGATCTCGATCATCGACTTCTGGCTGTGCTCGGTCGGAGCACCGAACGGGACCGTCAGCTGTGTCGTCTGCTCGAAGACCACCGAGTGCTCACCACCGCACAGGTGACCGACGTCGGCTTCGCAGGGGAACGCCGAGCCCGGACACGGCTGTCAGAGCTCTACGCCCTCGACGTGCTCGACCGCTTCCGACCCCGGACCGCAGCGAACCTCGCCT
>JARLGQ010000096.1 GCA_031292675.1 Acidimicrobiales bacterium | reverse complement strand
TGTCGGGCCCCATGGTGGACCACGCCGGATGGCCCCACACCGCGGTGACGTGCTGGGCGGGCTGGGTCATCGCCGTCGTCGTGCTCCTGGTGCGGGGCAGACATCGCCTGCGCGACAGTGTGCTCCTAGCGGTGTTGGTGGCGGCCGCGGTGTACGGAGGCCACCCCGAGAGCCTGGTCGTGCTCGGGGTGTCCTTGTTCGTCTTCGTGGTGGTGTGGCTGGCCGGGCGCGCCCGTGTGGACCGGGCCCCGACGGTGCGCCCCCTCGCCTGGTTGCTCGTGGCCGGGGTGTGCGGTCTGGGACTGGGCGCCCCCCTGCTGTTGCCCGGGTCCCAGGTGGGGCTCCTCTCGGTGCGCCGCAACGGCTCGGGCGTCGCGGCGTTCCCCCTCACCCATCTCCCCAACCTGGTGGCCGCCGGGCTGCAGGGGCCGGATTTCACCACCGCGGCCTACGTGGGCCTCATCGCCCTGGCACTGGCCGCCGTCGGCGTCTGGGCGGGAAGGAAGCGACCCGAGGTGTGGGCGCTGGCCGTGCTGGTGGTGGTGAGCAGTGCGTTGACGTTCCTGTCCCCCGTCGACCAGCTTCTCGACCACATCCCGGGGGCGCACACCGTCACCTGGAACCGGGCCGTCATGATCCTGGCGCTCGCCGTGGCGGTGCTGGCCGCGTTCGGGATCGACGCCCTCGTCCGGTCCGACCGCGACACGAGCGAGGCTGCCGGGACGCTGGCGCGGTGGGTGGGCGGCGCCTTCGCGATCGGTGGAGGTGGGGTCCTGTTGTTGTTGGCGGGATCGGTGGTGGGCATCTCGCACCTGAACAAACACCAGCACAGCCTCCTGTGGCCGGCCGCCCAGGCCGTGGTGGGACTGGCCGTGGGCGCCGTGCTGTGGTGGCGGGCCCGGCGCGGGCCGCCGCACGGGCGCGGTGGCGCCATCGGTCGCGGCGTTGCGGTGGTGCTGTTCGCCGTGGAGTCCGCCTTCTTGTTGAGCACAGGAGCGTCGTTCTGGTCGGTGAGCCCGTCGTACTTCCCGACGAACCCGGCGGTGACCGAGCTCCAAGAGAGCGTGGGCACGTCGCTGGTCGGGTACGGGTCGTGCCGCGCCCTGGCGTACCTGACGTCGTCGAAGCAGGAAGTGGGCATCCGACCCGACGCCAACGTGGCGTACCGCATCCGGGAGATGGCGATCTACGACCCCATCCTCCCGACGTCCTACCTGCAGTCGTGGGTGGCGGCCGGCGGTGCCCCCACGCCGCACTCGCTGGCCCAGCTCGGCATCTTCTGCACCCGCATCGCCACCCTCAACCAGGCCCGGCTCTACGGGGTCCGGTACGTGCTCGAGCCGGCCGGACGGAAGGGGCCCTTCGGCTCGGTCTTCGACCGCCTCGTCGGCGACGAAGGCCTCTACTCGATCCCCGGCGCGGCCGACGCCACGATCGTGCCCCTCGTCAACCGGGCGGAGCCGCCGCTGTTCGCCGCCGGGGCCGCCGTGCCCGTCACGCACCCCGATCCGGCCTCGTGGCGCGTCCCGGTCCAGGGCACGGGCAACCTGGTGCTCCGGCTCCGGCTCACCAACGTCCCGGGATGGCAGGCCACCCTCGACGGCCGGCCCCTGGCGCTCGAGCCGTGGGCGAGCGGTTCCATGGTGGAGGCCCGGATCCCGCCCGGCTCGCACGTGGTGGAGCTCCACTACTGGCCACCGCTGTTCAGCGACGGCCTCGTGGTCGCCGCCGTCGTGGTGGTCGGTCTCGGGTTGACGATCGCAGTCGCCGTCGGGCACCGACGATGGGCGCGCCGGTCCCGCGTACGCGCCGGGTGAGGGCACCGGGGCGCGACGTGCCCGGAACAGCACAGCGCGACCTTGACGTCATCGTGGTGGCCTACGGGCCCGTGGCCGGGGTCGCCGAAGCACTCGAGACACTGGGACCGGGCCCGTCGGTGGTGGTGGTCGACAACGCGTCGTCGCCCGCCACCAGGGACGTGGTGAGCGCGTCGGGGGCCCGGTACGTCGACCCGGGGAGGAACCTCGGGTTCGCGGCCGCGGTCAACCTGGCCATGACGCGACTGGCCCACACCGACGCGGACGTCCTGCTCCTCAACCCCGACGCCCGCATCACCTCCGGCGAGCTCGAGCGGCTCCACGCCGAGCTGCACTCCCGACCCGACCTCGCCTGTGTGGCACCGCGCCAGCACCTCCCGGGCTCGGAGGCCCCGAGCCGCGCCCATTGGCCCTGGCACACGCCGATGGGTGCATGGGCCGAGGCGATCGGCCTCAGCCGTCGCCGCCTGGAGTCCGAGCGGTACTTCCTGGGGGGGGCGGTGCTCCTCCTGCGCCGGAGCGCGCTCGCCGATGTGGGGTTGTTCGACGAGCGCTTCTTTCTCTACGGCGAAGACGAGGATTGGCAACGGCGCGCCGTCGACCGGGGCTGGCGCATCCGCCTGTGCCCGGAGGTGACCGCCGTACACGGGTCGGGCGGGACCGAGAGCGACCCGGCCCGGCTCCAGTTGCGACTGCATGCTTCGCTCGAGCGCTACGTGCGGAAGTGGTTCGGGAGCGGTGGTTGGGCGTTCTACCGGGCCGGCACGCTCTTCGGCCTGGTGCCTCGGGCCCTGGTGCGCAGCGGGCGGCGCGGGCAGACGGCGCGCCGGCTGACGCGCCTGTACGTGGCGGGCCCCGATCGCACGGCCCGGCGCGCCGGCGCGGTTCCGGGGCCCGGTGGGTGACCGGGCCAAGGCCTGGGCCCCGGCCTCTTCGGTGGTGCCGGTCCTAGCGAGGGCCGAAGTTCGGCCACAGGCCGAGGTCGAGGTCGGGGACGAGCTCGGTCAGGCCCTCCACCTCGGCGGCGTAGATCTCCACCAGGCGCCGGCGGGCGGCCTCGTCGAGCCCGGCCTTGGCCTGGCGCGTGGGGCTCTGCACCCGGCGCAGGGCCGGGGGGCGGTACCCGTCGTCCAACCCCAAGAAGCGGTACGTACGCGCCAGCTCGCCTTCGGGATCGGCCACGCACCGCTCGTATTGCAGCACGAGGATCCGACCCGCCTCGAACGCCGTGTCCCACCGGCGCAGCGACGTCGCGTAGAAGCCGCGCCACAGGGCCTCGGCCAACACCGTGCCCCGGTGGGAGCCCGGGACCATCTCGCTGTGGGCCACACCCGACACGAAGCGCTCCACCGGGTCGCGCACCATGACCAGCAGGCGGGCGTCGGGCGCGGCCGCGTCGAGGAGCGGGGGCACCCAGGGTTGGTAGGCGTAGTCGGGCGTCCACTCCCCGGTGATGGTGGCGGTCGGGCGGGGGAACCAGGCGTGATATCCACGGACCTCGTCGGGCCCGAACGCCTCGGTGGCGTAGCGGGCGAAGTAGTGGCGCTCCTTGTGGATCTCGGCGCGGTGGAAGACCCCGGGATGGTCCACGACGAGGCCGAACCACCACGTGGTGCCGGCCTTCTGCACCCCGATCCCGACGAAGTCGGGGGGCCCGGCCCGCTCGCCGGCCCCGAGGGACGGGGGTGTGTGGGTGAAGCCCGCCTCCCAGGGGGCGAAGGGGCCGATCCGGCGCCGCACGCGGTCCCGCACGGGGCGCGGGAGCCCTTGGCGCAGGCCTTCGGGTGCCCGGTGCAGCGCCTGGCCGAGCGCCGTCCGGAGGCCCACGACGTCAGGCTGCCACACCGAACCTCCTTCGACAACCTCGACGCCGCACCT
>JARLGQ010000095.1 GCA_031292675.1 Acidimicrobiales bacterium | reverse complement strand
GCAATGTCGTGCGCGGTGCCTTTGATCGAGGCGAAGTGTTCCTTGACAAAGCTCAGATCTCCCGTCTTCAACAGGTAGATCGCCCAAGGCCAGGCGTAGGTCCAGACTCCGTCCGGGTACTGGGCCTGGGAGCCTTCGACGTTGCCCGCCTCAAGCAGCAGAGCGTGGGCGCCGGAGAAGTATCCCTGGGTGAAGAGATTGTTCAGAATGCCGATGACATCGTGACTGAACTCCGACTCGTAGCCGTTCACACCGGTGTTCAGATCGTTGCCGCTCCGAGCGATCTGGGTGTAGATGAACCCACTCCGGTACGCATTGTCGAGTGAGGAATCCGGGACACTGATTCCGGCGATACCGGCCAGTTGCTGGTTCCAGAAACTCCGCATGTGCGCGTAATGTTGATCGAGGCTGCCATCGGTGGCCAATGCCTGAGCGCTGGGCCACGGATAGTAGTTTCCGAAGCGGTCCACAGCCACCACGTAGTCGTGTTTGACCGACCCATGAGGCTTCACCGCGTTGGGAGCGGTGTTGAGTGGCACGAAGCCGGAGGAGGGGTCGGGATTTGCCATGACGACTCGGTTGGTCGAATTCCGGACCGACACGCGGCTGTACACGGCGACGTAGGCATCGCCGTCAAGCTCCAGCTTGTCGGCGAACTCTGTGATGGAAACGATGGCGCCAGCGCGCCGGAAGGTGGTGACTTGCGCGGGAAGGTACCCGTCCGCATCCGTCCATGTCGTGACGGCGCCATCGTAGATGCCAAAGCCGAAGTCCTTGTTGATGTCATCTTGGACGTAGAAGGTTCCACCGAGACAGGTGACAACACCTTGATAGTTGCCTTCCCATCCGATTGCCGACGCCGTGCCGTAGGCGCCAGTGAACGCATCGGTATTTGTGTTGTATTTGCACTCGTACGCTCTGGCCGGTTCGCCGCCGGTCGTGCGGACGGCGGTTTGGGCGTTTCCCCCGCAGCCGGTGAGCGCGCTTGCTCCCACCAACAAGCTCAACGTCATCCAAGCCACTTTCGGCCACGGGCGCACGGCTGATTCTGGCACGTGGTGCACCGGCAGGGCGAACGTGCCCGGTGTTCAGACCTTGCGGCAATGTAATCTGGGACCCACTGTCCATCCAGAGCGGACGAGGGACGTGGCCCGTCGACTCCGCCGCAACCTGCCGACGCGCAAGGTGCGAACGCCACCGTCGATGGGAGGTCCACTGTGACCGATATGCCCTTCCGCCGTCGAGCGCCCGGGACGAGGCGTCACTATTGGCGAATCGACCCGGACATGGGCGACGAAGAGATCGACGAGTGGGCTGATCGCTTCGTTGAAACGATCTTGGGTGACGTGATCAAACAGAAGAGTGGCACAGAATGACTCGTTCTCCTGATGGACCCGGCGAACTTCTGAAACATCGACGCTGGTGATGAGGACGACGTTCACGGGAGAGCTGTGCCGGCCCCGGTTGCCCGCCCCTGAGCGATACCGCGGATTGATCCGCGACAGAAGCGCGGGCGAACGACGACACCAAGCACGTGAGAGTCGCAAGGCGGGTCACCACGGGATTCTTCAGCGCCCCCGGCCTCCCAGAATCCGAACCTTGCTCCCTTGGTAGAAGGCCAGGTCATCAGGCTGGCCATCCGTCACGCCAAGGTGCGTCGTGACGGGTACGCCAAATAGGCACCCGCCGATTACCGCCTATTGGGGTAACCCAATCCGGAACGGCGTGGGTCCTCCTTGCACCAAGCACCGAGGAACGCTGACATCGCCCTGCGCCACGTTTCGGTCGGAGCTGTGGCATGGGGGCAAACCTAGCGACCTTCGGAGGGGGTTTGGACGCCGGACGGCATCATCCCGCAGCCTCAGGAGAAGGAGCGTTACCGGACGGCTCAATCACTGCCAGGGCGCGCCGGGGACACTTCGGTATGGCAGGAGCCGCTCAGTTCGAGGACGCAACTCGACTATCCGCTACAGGGTGTTACCGGACACCAGGTCCTTTGGCCCTCCGTCGTTCACGCATTCATGCCCCATCGGAAACTTCGGCCTAGTGCAACGCCTCTGCCGACGGCGGATAAGCCATCTGTCCATAAAGCTGTCCGCTGGTCGCATTGACCGGCCACATGGCCGACTCGTAGATGCATCTAGGCGAGCGAACATGATTTGCACCGGTGAGAGTGCTCACCCAGATGTGCCTTCCGATTACCAGCCATACGAGCAGTCGCTCGCCTGACCCCGGACTACTTACGACTGTTGGATCTTTGGAGTTCCACTCGGCCAGGACCAGGGAGTACCTACCGTTCTGTTGGAGCCCGTGGGCAGGGTCTCTTGTATGAACCACGGCATTCCACGCTCGTTCCGCCGAGATCTTGGGCGAAAGTGCGGCTGATGGAGGATAGAGACGAATGTTGTTAAAGCTGAAGGCGAGAGGAGTGGCGAGGCGCTGAGGAGACGGCATCGGAGGTGTGCCAAGTGCAGGCTCTGGATTGCATCCCACATTCAAGACAGTCGAGTCGGCGACTGATGCGCAACCCGACATTAGGCCAGCCGCGAGGACCAAAGGGGCGAACCTCGCAACCCAGTATCGAGTGACTCCTACCAACTCGTCCTCCATTACCACCCTACTCAAAGTTGGACGACGCAGCTTGGCGTTTCGTTCCCGTTGACACACAATGTGGGGGTGTCTGGTGGACCCGGGTGCGGCACGTGAGGGCTCGACCTTCGTGAAGAGCCGCGTATGGATCGGGAGCCTCGTGCTCCTCATGCCCTTGGCGGCGGCGTGCGGCGGTCCAGCGCGGCACTCGGCAGCCCCCCTTTCGTGCGGGGCAGCGGCCCACTCACTCAAGCCACCAAAGATGCCGACCCTTGGCAAGTTCACCGCCGAGCTGAGCTTCAATAGTGGACCCAGCTTTGTCTTCGCACCGCCCCCGACCGGCGCCCAACCCCTTGTCTCGGCCCGCCAAGCTTGGAAGTCTCTGCTCCCCCTGGCCCCCGGCATCTACCGGTTCGTCCTGGCTGACAGGTCCGACTACAACCCGTATCCGGGCACGGTGCTGGACTGGGTGCTGATGGACATCCGCGTCCCATCGATCATCGCTCCGCCACAAGCCAGTGCGCGGTCATTCTGCACTTACCTGGATGGGGTGACCGCCGTGAACGCCACCTCGGGTGCGGTCGACCTAAGCGCGACATTCAGCCCCTCGCTTGCCCAGCTGCCTCGTGTCCTCACATGTCGACACCAGAGCCCAGCAAGTGGCGGACCCTCGTGCCGATGGCGCATTGCCAAGTGGCCGTGGGGTGCCCCGTAGTGTTGGACGGCGACGACGGGGCCGACCGACAGGCCGACCGGTATTCGGGGTATGCGCTGCCGTGTATCCACCAGTGGCATGAGGATTGCGTCGGAGTGGGGTATCCGGGCCGAAAGGCAACCCACGCAGTATTCGCGTCGCCCGCTGAGTGATAGCAATCAGAATGAAGAGGTCCTCTCGGGTAGCGGTCCACCGCTGAAGGGTTGAGTCTCATTACCGTCGGGGGGACCGAGATCTTGGCCTGACTTACTGATACTGGGAGCAGCTTTTCTGTCGGCCGGATCTCGGACCACAGAAACGGCGCGCCCCGTTCCAGAGGGGTGATGGACCGCCCTGTTGACGCAGGGCGGAAATCACCGTCACCTCTTTCACGGGACGGCCGCGCCACCCCTTGACTTAAGGAGAGAAGGGATGGACATGACCATCGTAGAAGCTGGCCGCACCATTGTCGGTGGGGTCGACACCCACCTCGACGCCCACGTGGCCGCGGCGTTGGACCCCATCGGCGGTGTGCTCGGAGTGCAGTCCTTCGTGGCCACTCCTGGTGGCTACAAGGCACTGCTCGAGTGGATGGGGGCGTTCGGGACGATCTCCAAGGTGGGCGTGGAGGGCACTGGCGCCTATGGAGCGGGGCTCGGGCGTTTCCTGCGTCGGGCCGGCGTCGAGGTGATCGAGGTCGACCGCCCGAATCGCCAGGCCCGGCGGACCAAAGGCAAGTCCGATCCCGCCGACGCCGTCGAGGCGGCACGAGCCGTGTTGAGCGGCCGGGTCACTGGCGCACCCAAGACCCGAGACGGCAACGTCGAGGCGATCCGGGCGTTGCTGGTGGCCAAGCGATCGGCTCGCGAGGCTCGTCTGCGGGCCCTCCACCAAATGCGCCAGCTGAGCTACACCGGCCCCGACCAGCTCCGATCCCGCCTGAAGGGGCTGTCCATCACCGAACTTGTCGCCGCGACGGCCGCCATGCGGACCCGGGCTTCAGGAGATCCGGTTGTCTATGCCACCAAGGTGTCGCTCACTTCACTTGGACGTCGAGTGCTCTGCCTCGAACACGAGCTCGCAGGGATCGACGAGCTGCTGAGCCATCTGGTGACAACGTGTGCGCCGGAGATGCTGAGGCTCTTCGGCGTCGGGATCGACACCGCCGCGACCCTGCTCGTGACCGCTGGCGATAACCCCGAACGCCTGCGCTCGGAGGCCGCCTGGGCCCATCTCTGTGGGGTGGCACCGATCCAAGCCTCCTCGGGCAAGGTGACGCGGCATCGGCTCGACCGTGGTGGAGATCGACACGCCAACCAAGCCCTGTGGCGCATCGTCATGACTCGCCTTGCCACAGACCCGCGCACCCGCGAGTACATGGAGCGCCGCACGAAGGAGGGTCGTTCCAAGCGCGAGGTCATCCGGATCTTGAAGCGCTATGTGGCGCGCGAGGTCTTCAAGCAGCTCCGCCACACCTAGATGATCTCCGAGTGGCGGATCTGGCTCTAGCGATAGCTGCCGTCCCTGGGATTGGCCTGCATCCGATCTGCCGATCCGCCGCTCGGAACCACCGCTCGGAGAGCATTGACGCTTGGCCTAATAAGAGCTTGCCCTCGTCCGTCGAGTGGCTCCTGATTGCATTGCCCGCCGTCATGCCGCCCGAGAACTACCCCTTGACAAACCATAGGAGCGTCGGATGGGTCAGGTCAGAGGCGAGTCCGTCACCTTCGGACTGATTCGGCTCCGGCAGACGGAGCGTCACCCGCACTGGTACGGGTGATACCGCCTGCGGCGGCAGCCCAAAAGGACCTGGCACCGAGGCAACCCAGGATTT
>JARLGQ010000094.1 GCA_031292675.1 Acidimicrobiales bacterium | reverse complement strand
GGCGTCACCAGCGAGTACCTGGTGAACGCCGACGATCTGCAGATCAAGATCGCCCAGGGCGCCAAGCCCGGCGAGGGTGGCCAGCTCCCGGGGCACAAGGTCTACCCCTGGATCGCCAAGACGCGGTTCTCGACTCCGGGCGTGGGGTTGATCTCACCACCGCCGCACCACGACATCTACTCCATCGAGGACATCGCCCAGCTCATCCACGACCTGAAGTCGGCGAACCCGGCTGCCCGGGTGCACGTCAAGCTGGTGGCCGAGGTCGGGGTGGGGACCGTCGCGGCCGGAGTGGCCAAGGCCAAGTCCGACGTCGTGCTCATCTCGGGCCACGACGGTGGGACCGGCGCCAGTCCCCTCACCTCGATCAAGCACGCCGGGATCCCCTGGGAGCTCGGCCTGGCCGAGACCCAGCAGACCCTGGTCCTCAACGGCCTGCGCGACCGCATCGTCGTGCAGGTGGACGGGCAGCTCAAGACGGGTCGTGACGTGATCGTCGCCGCGCTGCTCGGTGCCGAGGAGTTCGGGTTCGCGACCGCACCCCTGGTCGTGTCGGGATGCGTCATGATGCGCGTCTGTCACCTCGACACCTGCCCGGTGGGGATCGCCACCCAGAACCCTGAGCTGCGCAAGCGCTTCACGGGTGAACCCGAATTCGTGGAGAACTTCTTCGAGTTCATCGCCGAGGAGGTCCGCGAGTACCTCGCCGCGCTCGGGCTCAGGTCGATCGAGGACGCGGTGGGCCGCGTCGACCTTCTCGACGCCGTGGTGGCGACGGACCACTTCAAGGCCAAGGGCCTCGACCTGTCCCCGATCCTGGCGCAACCCGAGGTGGGGCCGCCCACCGACCGCCACTGCTGCCGGGTCCAGGACCACGGTCTCGACCGGGCGCTGGACCATCGCTTCCTCGCCGCGTGCCGTCCCGCCATCGACCACGGGACGCCGGTCGACTTGGAGCTGCCCATCACCAACGTCGACCGCACTGTGGGGACCCTGCTCGGCTACGAGATCACGACGCGTCACGGGGGTGCGGGCCTCGCCGACGGCACCATCACCATCACCTTCCGAGGCTCGGCCGGGCAGAGCTTCGGTGCCTTCGTGCCCCGCGGCGTGACACTGCGGCTCATCGGGGACGCCAACGACTATCTGGCCAAGGGGTTGTCGGGCGGCCGGGTGGTGCTGCGCCCCCACGAAGCCTCACCCTTCGCCGCCGAGGAGCAGATCATCGCCGGCAACGTCATCCTCTACGGGGCCACCGGAGGGGAGTGTTACGTGCGCGGGCAGGTGGGGGAGCGATTCTGCGTGCGCAACTCGGGCGCCACCGCGGTGGTGGAAGGCGTGGGCGACCACGGCTGCGAGTACATGACCGGCGGAAGGGTCGTGGTGCTCGGGCCGACGGGGAGGAACTTCGGGGCGGGGATGTCGGGGGGCATCGCCTACGTCCATGACCCCGCCCGCGACTTCGCCGACCGGGTCAACTTCGAGATGGTCGATCTCGAGCCGCTCGACGAGGAGGACCGGCAGTGGCTCTTCGAGACCGTGACCAGGCATCACCTCGAGACCGACTCCGCCGTCGCCGCCCGGATGCTGGCGTCGTGGGGGGAGGCCCTGGGTGACTTCGTGAAGGTCATGCCGCGCGACTACCGCCGGGTGCTCGAGGCCACCCGGAGGGCCGTCGACGAAGGAATGTCGGTGGACGTAGCGGTCATGGCCGCGCCGCGCGCCTAGCCCGGACGATCAGGAGCGGCGAGCAATGGGCAAGCCCACAGGGTTCTTCGAGTTCGGCAGACAGTTGCCGCCGCGCCGCCCCGTGCCGGTGAGGCTGCGGGACTGGCGCGAGGTCTACGAGCCGTTCCCCGAGGACGAGGTCGTCCGTCAAGGTGCGCGCTGCATGGACTGCGGGATCCCGTTCTGCCACGAGGGATGCCCGCTCGGCAACCTCATCCCGGAATGGAACGACCTCGTGTACCGCGCCAACTGGCCCGAAGCCCTCGAGCGGCTCCATGCCACCAACAACTTCCCCGAGTTCACGGGGCGCCTCTGCCCCGCACCGTGTGAGGGGGCGTGTGTGCTCGGCATCAACGCCGATCCGGTGACGATCGAGCGCATCGAGTACGAGATCGCGGAAAGGGGTTGGGGTGAGGGCTGGGTCACCCCTCAGGTCCCCACGGTACGCACCGGCAAGTCCGTCGCCGTGGTGGGGTCCGGCCCCGCCGGGCTGGCGTGCGCGCAGCAACTGGCGCGGGCCGGGCACCGGGTGGTGGTCTACGAGCGCGCCGAGCGACCCGGTGGCCTGCTGCGGTACGGGATCCCCGAGTTCAAGATGGAGAAGGCGGTGCTCGACCGCCGCCTCGCCCAGCTGCGGGCCGAGGGCGTCGAGTTCCGCTGTGCCACGGCGGTGGGCGCCCCCTCCGCCGCCCACACGCCGGACCCCGGCCCGATCCCGGACCCGGAGCCCGGCCAGCGGCGCGGTGCGGGAGCCGCCTGCGCTCCCGACGTGCGAGTGGTG
>JARLGQ010000093.1 GCA_031292675.1 Acidimicrobiales bacterium | reverse complement strand
CGGCTCGGTGTTCCACGGCCCGCTGCTGGCCGCCACCCCGGGCCTCGAGGTCACGACGATCGTCACCGCCGACGCCGACCGACGGGCCCGGGCCGGACGCGATTTCCCCCGGGCCGCGGTGGTGGCGCACGCGGACGAGGTGTGGCCCCGCGCCGATGAGCTCGATCTCGTGGTGGTGGCGACCCCCTCGGGGACCCACGCACCTTTGGCGTCCGCCGCGATCGACGCCGGGCTGTCCGTGGTGGTCGAAAAACCGTTGGCGCCGCGGGTGGGGCAGGCCCGCGCCCTCGTCGAGCGGGCCGCCGCCGCGCAGGTCATGCTCACCGTGTTCCACAACCGCCGCTGGGACGCCGAGTTCCTCACGCTGCGCCGGCTCGTCACCGCCGGGACCCTCGGCGACGTGGCGCGCTTCGAGTCGCGCTTCGAGCGGTGGCGTCCTGAGCGCACTGCCGGGGCATGGCGAGAAGAGCTGTCGGCCGACGACGGGGGCGGGGTGCTGCTCGACCTGGGCGTGCACCTCGTCGACCAGGCGCGGTCGCTGCTCGGGCCCGTGACCCACGTCTACGGCGAGGTGGCGGCGCGCCGCGGGGGATCCGACGACGACGTGTTCGCGGCGCTGCAGCACGCGTCGGGGGCGCGCTCGCACTTGTGGGCCAGCGCGGTGGCCGCCGCGCCCGGACCGCGGCTGCGCGTGCTCGGCACCGGTGCCGGGTACCTGGCCCCCTACCTCGACGGCCAGGAGGACGCCTTGCGGGCCGGGCGCCGGCCCGACGAGGCGGGATTCGGGGAGGAGCCGGCCGAGCGCTGGGGGCGGCTCGTGCGCGGCGAAGAGGAAGAGCCCGTCCCGAGCGCCCCGGGGCGCTGGGTGGAGTTCTACCGAGGAGTGGTGCGGGCGCTGCGCGACGGCGTGGCGCCCCCGGTGGATCCACGCGACGCGGTGGCGGTGCTCGAGGTCCTCGACGCCGTCCGGCGCAGCGCCGCCGACCGCCACGTCGTGGCGCTGTAGCCCCGGAGAGGGTTCCCCATCGCCTCTGGGCCCGGTCGCGGCCCCCACCACGGCATCGTCCCGAACGAGCCGGCAGCCCGGGAGCATTGCAACTCCGTTGTTTGACGCTCCATACCCGGGGACTTAATATCCGGGACCGGATATCAGCCATGGACCATTACCCCCCGATCCCCCTCTTCCAGCCGTGACGCGGCGGAAGGTCGCCAATCCCCTGGCCCTGGTCGTGCTGGCCAGCCTCGAGGAACGGTCCATGCACCCCTACGAGATGGCCACCACCCTCCGGGCCCGCCACAAGGACGAGAGCATCAAGCTCAACTTCGGGTCCCTGTACACCGTGGTGGATGCGCTCCAGCGCCATGGGCTCATCGAGGCACAGGAGACCGAGCGCGAGGGGAGAAGGCCCGAGCGCACCGTCTACCGGATCACCGAAGCCGGCTCGGCCGAGCTCTTCGACTGGCTGAGCGAGCTCATCAGCGTGCCGGGCAAGGAATACCTGCAATTCGAGGCAGGTTTGTCTCTGTTGCCAGTCCTGACGCCCGACCAGGCGGTGCAGCTCCTCGGGATCCGCTGCCAGCATCTCGAGGTCGACCTCGCTCAGCGCCGCACGGTGCGGGACATGATCGCGGCGCAGGGTGTGCCGCGGTTGTTGTTCGTGGAGTTCGAGTACATGACAGCCCTGCTCGAGGCCGAGCTCGAGTGGACCCGCACACTGATCGGCGAGGTGGAGTCGAAGACGCTGGACGGAGTCGAGCAGTGGCACGTGTTCCACGCTCCGCACCCCGACGCCGAGAGAGGACATGCGACGTGACCAACGCCATCGAGGCACATGACCTGAAGAAGACCTTCGGTGGGGAGGTGCGCGCCCTCGACGGCGTGAGCTTCGCCGTCGAGGAGGGCACCATCTTCGGGTTGCTCGGCCCCAACGGCGCCGGCAAGACGACGGCGGTGCGCATCCTCACCACGATCCTGTCCCCCGACAGCGGCACGGGGCTCGTCCTCGGCTACGACGTGGTGGCGCAGGCGGATCGTGTCCGCACCCTCATCGGCCTGGCCGGCCAGTACGCGGCGGTGGACGAGAACCTCACCGGGCGCGAGAACCTCACCATGGTGGGCCGCCTCAATCACCTGGCGCGCGACGTCGTGGCCAAGCGGGAGACCGAGCTGCTCGAGCAGTTCGGGCTCACCGACGCTTCGGACCGGCCGGTCAAGACCTACTCCGGGGGCATGCGCAGGCGCCTGGACGTGGCCGCCGCCCTGGTGGCCCGACCGAAGGTGCTGTTCCTCGACGAGCCCACATCCGGGCTCGACCCCCACAGCCGTGTGGACGTGTGGGGGATGATCGACCGGCTCGTGGGCGAGGGGACGAGCGTCCTGCTCACCACGCAGTACCTCGAGGAGGCCGACACCCTGGCTCGCGACATCGCCGTCGTCGACCATGGCCGCGTCATCGCCGAGGGGACCCCCGCCCAGCTCAAGGCGGACCTCGGCGCCACCGTGCTCGACGTCGGTCTTCCCGACGCCGAGCTGGCGCGACAGGTGGCGGGCCTCCTGGGATCGGTGGGGGCCAAGAGCCCGACCGTGGTCGGCACCATCGTCGAGCTGCCCGTGGACGACGGGCCCCGGGTCGCCATGGAGGTGCTGCGCCTGCTCGACCAGCACGGACTCGTTCCCACCACCTTCCAGATCCGTGAGCCCAGCCTCGACGACGTGTTCATGGCGCTGACGGGCAAGCGGACCGAGGCCGAGGACGAGG
>JARLGQ010000092.1 GCA_031292675.1 Acidimicrobiales bacterium | reverse complement strand
TGCCGGTCGAAGTGCTCGAGCGCGGCCCGGTACTTCTTGCCTTTTTGCACGTCGGGAACCCTCTCTCGTCTCTGTCGTGCCGGGGGGGCGTCAGCCCTCGACGGCGATCCCCATCGAGCGCGCCGTACCCGCCACCTGGCGCTTGGCCGCGTCGATGTCGTCGGTGTTGAGGTCGGGCAGCTTCACGGTGGCGATCTGGGTGACCTGGGCATCGGTGATCGATCCCGCCCGCTCCCGACCCGCCGCGGCGGCGCCCTTGTCGATCCCCACGGCCTCCCGGATGAGGGCGGGCGTGGGAGGGGTCTTAAGCACGAAGGAGAACGAACGGTCCTCGAAGATGGTGATCTCGACGGGGACGATCGTCCCCCGCTGGTTCTCGGTGGCGGCGTTGTACTGCTTGCAGAACTCCATGGTCTGCACGCCGTGGGGCCCGAGCGCGGTGCCGACCGGCGGCGCGGGCGTGGCGCTCCCGGCCGGGAGCTGGATCTTCACGACGGCGAGGACCTTCTTCTTGGGGGGCATGACGGGGAGCCTCCTGGAGGGGCTAGAGCTTGGCGACCTGGCTGAATTCGAGCTCGACCGGGGTCTCCCGGCCGAAGATGTTGACCAGCACCTTCAACTTCAGCTGGTCCTCGTTGATCTCGTCGATCTGACCCGAGAAGTCCGCGAACGGTCCTTCCTTGACCCGGACCGTCTCGCCGACCTCGTACTCCAGGCGCGGGCGCGTCTTCTTGATCGGCTCGGGGCCACCCTCCACCTTCACCTGGAGGATGCTCTCCACCTCGCGTCGCGACAAGGGGGTGGGCTTGGTCCCGGGTCCGACGAACCCGGTGACCCCCGGGGTGTTGCGGATCACCGACCACGAGTCGTCGTCGAGGTCGCAGCGGGTCAGGAGGTAGCCGGGGAACACCTTCTTCTGGACCACGACCTTCTTGCCGTTCTTGAACTCGACGACGTCCTCCATGGGGATCACGACCTCGAAGATCCGGTCCTCCATGTTCATCGAGACGATCCTGCTCTCGAGGTTGGACTTCACCTTGTTCTCGTAGCCGGCGTAGGTGTGCACCACGAACCATCGCCCGGGCCGGTCATAGGGGCTCTCGACGACGACGGGGAGCTCCTCCTCGTCGTCGTCCTCGCCGTAGCCCCCATCGTCGAGGTCCTCCTCGGCCAAACCCCCCACGACATGGCCGTTGTCCCCGGCATCCCCCGACAGAGCGGGGCTCGCCTCGGCGGGCTCGACGTCGCCGTCCGATCCGGTGGGCCCGGGCTCGGCGTCGACGGCGGCCCCGGATCCGGTGGCGTCGGCGTCGGCGTCGGCGTCGGCCGAGAGCATCGGCGTGTCGGCGGGGGCCGAGAACGAGGGCACCACCGTCTCCCCGGGGTGCTCCCCGGGCTCGAGTTCGGATTCGCTCATGACTTGAACAGGAAGGTGACGGCGTGCGAGAAGGCGTAGTTGAGCAGGAAGATGAGGCTGACCAGCAGCACGAGGGTCAGGAAGACGATGGTGGCGGAATTCGCCACTTCCTTGGGCGTGGGCCAGGCCACCTGCCGAAGCTCGGAACGCACCTCGCGGAAGAACTCGGCGATGCGGCCGAAGACCGAGGTCTCGGGCTGGGGGACCGGGCGGGCACGGGGAGGCGCCTGCCTCCGGGTCGCGGGAGAGCCGTCAGCCTCGAGCTGACCTTGGCGCTGCATCATGCGCTTCATCTCACGGTTCACGGCTTCGCACGCCTTTCGACGGCCAGATCGGCAGGGCAGGAGGGACTCGAACCCCCAACCGCCGGTTTTGGAGACCGGTGCTCTACCAATTGAGCTACTGCCCTTCGGCGGCCAGGACGCCGGTCACCGCCCGGGCGGCCAAGGGGGCCGGTCAGAAACGTTATCACCGGCCGCGGGAACCCTCCCGACGGCCCCGCGGCCCCCGCTCCGCCCCGCGCCCCGACGGCGGCGGGCCCTCGAGGCGCCCACGGACGCTCAGCGCGTCTCTTTGTGGAGGGTGTGCTTGCGGTCCCAGCGGCAGAACTTGGTGAGTTCGATCCGCTCCCGGTCGTTCTGCTTGTTCTTCATGGTGATGTAGTTGCGGCGCTTGCAGACCTCGCAGGCCAGTGTCACCTGCACCCTCTTCTCGTTCTTCGCCATGACTCTGCTCCTTCTCGAGCCCCCGCACGGGGCGGGGGCCGTTCCCTCAGGCTGGTAGCGGCGGCGGGACTCGAACCCGCGACAACACGATTATGAGCCGTGTGCTCTGACCAACTGAGCTACGCCGCCATGGGCGAGCCCCCTGTCGGAATCGAACCGACGACACCAGCCTTACCATGGCTGTGCTCTGCCGACTGAGCTAAGGGGGCGCCGCGGCTACCTTCCGCGAACGTTCAATGATAGTCAGGGCTCGGCACGGGCTGCCTCCGCTCCCCCGGTTTCGGCACGTCAACAGTACCATCGACGGATGCGGATCCGATTGGCCGAAGTGGCCGACGCCGAGGCCATCCGGGCCATCTACAACGTCGAGGTCCTCGAGAGCACGAACACCTTCGACATGGTGCCCCGCACCCGGGCTGAGCAGGAAGCCTGGATCCTGGAGCACAGCGGGGTGCACCCGGCGCTGGTGGCCACCGAGGCTCCCGGCTCGGGGGTGGGCGGCCAGGTCGGGGCGAACGGGGAGATCGTCCTCGGCTTCGGCTCCCTGTCCCCCTTCCGCGAGCGCTCGGGCTACTCAGCCACTGCCGAGAACTCCGTCTATGTCGACCGCTCACAGCGCGGCAAGGGGGTGGGGCAGGCCCTCCTGGCTGAGCTCCTGGTCCTTGCGTCCGCCCATGGCTTCCACTCGGTGATCGCCCGCATCGCGGGGCACAACGAGACCTCCATCGGGCTCCACCAGGCGGCCGGCTTCGAGCTAGTCGGCGTGGAGCGGGAGGTCGGGCGCAAGCACCGCCAGTGGCTCGACGTGGTCGAGCTCCAGCGCCTGTTATAGCGACCTGAGCCCCGGATCAGGCCCCGGGCTCAGGTCTCGAGCACGGCGCCCTGGCCGTGCGACGCGAGCGCGGGCAGCCGGGACCGGTCGAGCGTCCATGAGGTCGTCCAGTTGCCGAGCGGGAAGATCGCCACCGCCCACAGCACCATCACCGCCAGAACCATGCTGACCGGATCGGTGTGGATCAGCTCGTTCAGGAGGTCGGCGCCGCCGGTCAGCCCGATGAAGGGAGTCACGATCGACAACCCGAGCACGACATAGAGCAGGCGGCCGGTCACGACCGGCGCCAGGATGATGATTCCCCACGTCAGGTACCAGGGCTGGACGACGGGGCCGAGGAGCACGAAGCCCAACATGGTGATGCCGAGCGCGCTGAGCACGCCGATCCGCCCGCGGTTGAACAGGCAGTACAGCGCGACGGCGGCCGCGGCCAGCAGCCCGATCGCCCTGGTCAGCGTCAGCACGCCCCCCAGGCCGACCCCGATCCCGACGACATGGGCCGACCCGCAGACGAGGAGCCCGACGGCGGTGGCAGGGGCCATCCACGAGCGCACGGTGCCGGGCGTGCCGAGGTTGGCGATCCACCCCCAGCCGAGCCCGGACACGAAGGAGAGGGCTCCCATCACCGCCACGGTGATGAGGCCGGAACGGACGATCATGCTGGCGCGGCGGCGCCAGTCCGCCAGCGGTCCCGCCCAGTCCCACGCCACGTAGACGATGCCCATGGCCGCGGGCACCTTGATGGAGGCGGCGAGCGCGCACAGCACGACGCCCCAGACCGGGTGGCGAGACCGCGCCGCGGTGATGCCGGCCAGCAGCAGGCCGACCATGATGGCGTCGTTGTGCGCCCCGCCCACGAGGGCGAGCAGAGTCAGCGGATTGAGCACGGCGAGCACGAAGGCGGGGCCGGCGTCCCGGCCGAACGAGCGGGCCAGCTTGGGGATGCAGTAGGCGATCAGCGCGATGCCGGCCACCGACTGCAGGCGCAGCAGCACGACGGTGACGAGCGCGTGGTGCAGGCTCAAGGAGGCCGACCAGCCGGCCAGCATCAAGAAGAGCGGACCGTAGGGGGCCGGGGTGTTCGCCCAGAGGGTGTCCACACCGGACACATACGGGCCGGAGCCGAGGGTGCCCGGGCCGTAGTGGTACGGGTTGATGTGGTGGCTCATCATCTCGCCCTGGGCGGCGTAGGAGAACACGTCCCGACTGAAGAGCGGCGCCACCGCAAGGAGCGGGAGGACCCAGAGGGCCAGCATGTAGGCCAGCCGCCGGATCGGCACACCGGGCCGGACGCGCAGCGTCTGGTACAGGCCGAACCAGACGCGCACGAAGAGGACCATCCCGCCGTAGACGGCCACGACTCCCGGCAGCAGCAGCGTGGTCGACGGCCAGTCGGCCTCCCCGAAGAACCAGGTGCCCCCCATCTCGAGCTTGAAGGGCGAGCTCGGCAGCGATGCGCCGACGCAGATGCAGACGACCGCGACGAATCCGAGGATCGCGGGCCGGCGCAGGAAGGACCAGTCGCCGGGATCGCCGGACTCGGCCTCGACCCGATGGGTCAGCGCGACGCGCGGAGTGAGGCTGAGACGCACCGCTTCGGCCCGCATGGAGAG
The DNA here is from genome assembly GCA_031292675.1 of Acidimicrobiales bacterium. Taxonomy (GTDB): domain Bacteria; phylum Actinomycetota; class Acidimicrobiia; order Acidimicrobiales; family UBA8190; genus Chersky-840. The sequence goes on along the minus strand of JARLGQ010000092.1, from coordinate 2,892 downwards.
TCGCCGGAGGCGCGCGCTCACCCGGTCCAGGACCGGTGGTGAAGGGGACATCGCGCTTTCGTCCACGGGGTAGTCAGTCTCGCTTGTCGTGTCCGGGCACTACGACCCGGGGAGGGAGGAGGGCCTACGCCCGAGGCGCATGTACCCGCAATCGATCTGCAACAGCATTGTAACGGCAGGCCGGGGGGTGGCAAGGGCCATGGGACCCCCGACTGGCCGTCCCGAGAAATTGTGCGTGGGCCGGGAAGGATTCGAACCTCCGTAGGTGTTAACCGACAGGTTTACAGCCTGTTTCCTTTGGCCACTCGGACACCGACCCGCAGCCGGCGAGAATAGCCGGGCCGGCCACCCCGGAACGGCAGGCGGCGCCGGTACGCTGACGCCATGCCCACCTTTGACATCGTCTCTGAAGTCGACATGCAGGAGGTACGCAACGCGGTCGACCAGGCCAACCGGGAGGCCGCCACCCGCTTCGACTTCAAGAACACCGACTCGGCCATTGAGCTGAGTGACACCGAGCTCGTGCTGCGCTCCTCGACGGAGGACCGCCTGCGCGCCCTGCACCAGGTCCTGGACGAGAAGCTCGTGAAGCGCCAGGTCTCGCTGAAGGCGTTCGAGGCCGGGAAGATCGAGGAGGCCCAGAAGGGCACCGCCCGCCAGAAAGTGGCCATCAGGGCCGGCATCTCCTCGGACCATGCGAAGCGGTTGAACAAGTTCATCAAGGACCTGGGCCTCAAGGGCGTGTCGTCGCAGACCCAGGGGGAGCAGCTGCGTGTCACGGGCAAGAAGCGCGACGACCTCCAAGAGGTGATCGCGAAGTGTAAGGCAGAGGACTTCGGGATCCCGCTGCAGTTCAACAACTTCAGGGACTGATCGCCCCTCCTGTCGCTGCGTCAGGCGCCAGCAGCCGTCGAGCTGTCGGATGTCGCCGCCATCTTGTCCGCGTGGTGCTCCTCGTACTCGACGGGATCGACATGGAACAGCTTGTTGTAGATCACGAACTTCACGATCCACAAGAGGGCGAAGGAGAAGAGGTTCGCCGCGTTCACCAGGAGCGAGGTGGCGGCGTGGCTCAGGCCGTGATCGCGGGCGAAGTCGCCGGCGAGCCACACGGCGAGGCTCGAGAAGGCCAACCCGATGAAGGAGAGCACCCAGAACGGCACGACCTCCCGCCAGAGGTGCGACCTGCCCCCCTTCCCCCACACCCACCGGCGGTTGAGGGTGTACGAGGGGATGGTGGCGAGGACGTTGGCCAGGATGTTGGCCGGCACCTCGGACATCAGGCGGAACACGCCGAAGACGAGGAGCAGGGTGACCTGCGAAACGATCGTCGAGATCACCGACACCCCGGCGTACTTGATCAGCTTCACGCTCGACGGGTGGGCCATGATCTGGCGCAGCCGGGCGAACAGCGGCTGATCGGACGACCAGATGTGTGCGAGGGGGGGATGCCCGTGGTGGTCAGTCACAGGGCCCCCGTTGTCACGGGTTGCACCCCCCGAGGGCGGAACAGGCACGGGGCCCACCCTAGCCCGGCCGCCATTTGACCCCCCTTTCAGCCGCCTTTGCACCCGCTGTGAGCAACCGGTTGGATCGGGCGACCTCTCCGAACCAGTGGGCGCTGGGTTTGGGCCGGCGCTCAAAGGTGTCCGGGGCCACTGCCACCAACCCGAACTTGGGGCCGTACCCCAGGTGCCACTCGAAGTTGTCCAGCAGGCTCCACACGAAGTAGCCCCGCAGATCGATCCCTTCCGCGAGGCAGCGATGGACGCTCCGGAGCGCATCGGAGAGGAACGCAATGCGCTCGGTGTCATCGGCCGTGGCGATTCCGTTCTCGGTGACCACGACCGGGCGCCCGCTGACCGCGGCAGCCCGCCGCACCGTGTGCTCGACCGCCTGGGGCCACAGCTCGTCGCCCATCTGGGTAACCGGCACGTCGGGATCGTTGGGCGCGAGGCCGTCGGGGCCGAAGTGCATGCGTGTGTAGCACTGCACCCCCACGAAGTCGTCGTCGCCGGTCGCCCGCAGGAAGATGTCCTCAAGCATCTCCTCGGCCGCGTCGCGCAACGCCTCGCCACCTTCGTCGGCCGTGATCTCGGCCATGGAGAGCGTGAGCCCGACCGGGAAGTCCCCCGGGCCGGCGCGCAGAGCGTCGACGGCCAGGCGGTGGGCGCGCACCATCGCCTCGTTGACGGCGGCGTATCGCCCGAAGTCCTCCCTGACCCCCGGCGGGTACTGGCCCTGGAAATACCCCATGACCGCCACGACGTTCGGCTCATTGATGGTGCAGGCCCATCCGATGAGGTCCCCGAGGTAGGCGCTGGCCCGGGTCACGAACCGGGCGAAGCGCTCGGGGGCCTCGGGCGCCTCCCAGCCGCCGCGGTCGGCCAGCCACCGCGGGGTCGTGAAGTGGTGGAAGGTGACGACGGGGATGATCCCGTGCCCGTGGCAGGCCGCGCACATGCGCCGGTAGTGCTCCAGCGCGGCCGTCGAGAACTCGCCCTCGGCGGGCTCGATGCGGCTCCACTCGAGCGAGAAGCGGTATGCCCCGAGGTCCATGTCGGCCACGAGCTGAATGTCCTCGCGCCAGCGGTGGAAGGAGTCGCAGGCGTCCCCGCTCGGCGCCAGGGTCCCCGACGTGGGGTCGTGCTCCCACGCCCACCAGTCGTTGTTCGTGTTCCCGCCCTCGATCTGATGGGCGGCGGTGGCCGTCCCCCACAGGAACCCGTCGGGGAAGGAGGTGTCGGAATCTGGAGATGCGTCGGGAGTCATCCCCGCAAGGTAGCGGAGACTCGCCGGCCACCCCCGAGGCCGGAGCCGTCTGCGGCGTCTAGAGCTGGCCCAGATAGAACCTCGTGCCCTGATCGTCGACACACTCCGACGACAGTCCGT
>JARLGQ010000091.1 GCA_031292675.1 Acidimicrobiales bacterium | reverse complement strand
TGGAGTTCGTCGTCGACGGGCGCCCGTTGCGGCTGCTCGTCCCGTCGAAGAGAGATCCCGGGGATGGCGAAGGTGCGCTCGCGGAGGCGAGCGCCGAGAGCGCCATCGTCGCGCCCCCCGTCGCGCCCGTGGCGGCTCCGGTGGTCGCGCTCCCCTCGTCGGTGCTCGCCGAGCCGCTCTTCGCAGAGCCGGTTCTCGCTGAGCCCCCCGCCGCGCCCGTGGCGGCCTCGGTGGTCGAGATCCCCGCGCCGGTGCCCGAGCCGCTGTTTGCCGAGCCGCTCGTCACCGAGCCGGTTCTCACCGAGCCGGTTCTCGCCGCGCCCCCCGCCGCGCCTGTGGCGGCCTCGGTGGCCGAGGTCCCCGCGCCGGTGGCCGCCGTCGTAGACACGTCCGGATACCGGCGGGAGCGGTGGAGCACGGATCCCGACGACGAGGAGGTCGACGAAGAGGCAACGGACGAAGCCGATCTGCCCACAGAGCCCCGGGTCTGGTTCCGGCCCTACTCGGGTCACTCCCGGCAGGCCCGCCGGCCCGCGCTGTCGCCTTCCCAACGAATGCTGCGGCTGATCCTGGTGACGGTCCTCGTAGGCCTGGTCCCCATGGCCGCAGGCGTCTGGTACTTCCACCTGCAGCCGCTCCCGACGCGGCCGGCCGGGCATTTCTTGTCGGACGCCGCCATCGCCGCCCGAGTCGGGATCCAGCCAGGGGACCTCCCCGGATGGAGCGCCGAGGCGTCCAGGATGGGGAACCCCTTCGCCGCCGGGGCCACCTCCCATGGGGCGGCCGCGCTCAGGACCGCGCAGCAGTCTTCGACGGTCCTGGCGCGCTGTCTGCACGTTCCGCTGTCGGCGGTCGACGGGGCCTTCGGCATGGGTAGCGCCGTCACTCAGCGCACCGCCCAGGTGACCTCACCCGCCTACGCCGATCCCAGTGGCAACGGAGGTGCCGTCGGCTCCGTGGTCGACGTGGTCAAGTCGCCCCAGATCCAGCAGGCCGATTCGGACGTCTTCCAGGACCCGTCGCTGTTCGCAACCTGCTACCAGCCCTTCGTGCAGGCGATGCTGCCCTACGCCTCGGGTGGCGGGAGCTCGGGCTTCGCCACCGCCACCGTGCAACCGGTGGTCGTCCCGGTCCCCGACGGCCCTGAGACGGTCCAGGTGGCAGCGTTCCAGATCGCACGCATCGGCAACGGCAACGGCCAGACGACAACGGTCGTGACCACGGCGATCGCGGTGTTCGCCGGCCGCGCGCAGGCCACCCTGGGAACGGTGAGCAACTTCGTGTTCTCCCTCGATGCCCAGAACCGGCTGGTGCGCGACGTGGAGATCCGCACCATCGGCGTGAGCCAGCTGTGAGGAACCTCGCCCCGTCGGCGCAGGAGCGGGCCGGGCTCAGCCCGGCGTCATGCGGCCTATGGCCGTGAGCACCCGGTAGGCAGCCTCGGCCGGACCGAGCTCGTCGGGGCGCACCAGGTTGGCCATGAGGCGCAGCAGCCACGCCATGACGCTGCGGGAGTGCATGCCTGACCGCACGCAGATCCGCATCAGGTCCGGCCTGCTGATGAGCCGGACGAACTCCCGGGCGATCCTGAAGTAGAGGCCGTAGGCGGCCTGGAGCTGTGACTCGTAGTCGACGAGGGCGTGCACCCCTTCACCCGACAGGGCCCTCGCCACACACGCTGCGGCCAGGCGCCCCGTCTCGTAGCCGTAGGCGATGCCTTCGCCGTTGAAGGGGTTGATGGATCCCGCCGCGTCCCCGATGGCCAGCACGTTGGGGCCGATGCGGGGACGGACCGACAGGCCCATGGGCAGCTTCCCGCCCGTGGGCGGTCCGCACAGGGTCGAGGGGGACAGTTCCCAGGAGGGGGGAGCCCAGTGGATGAAGGCGTCCATCAGCTGGGTCGTGTTGGCCCCCTTCCAACGGCCCTCGACCGAGAGGATGCCGACGCCCGCGTTGACGCGTCCGTCGCCGAGGGGGAAGACCCAGCCGTAGCCCGGCACGACGTCTCCCGCCGCGTTCCTGATGTCGAGGTGGGACTCGATCAAAGGCTCGTCGTGGCGCGGCGAGCGGAAGTACCCCCGCAGCGCCATGCCCATCGGGTAGTCCCGGTCCCTGGATGTGCCGAGAGCTCGGCCGAAGCGCGAGTTCGCTCCGTCGGCGACCACCGTGTACCGGGCCCGAACCTCGTGATTCCGGCCCGCGTCGCGGTCGAGCACCCTGGCTCCAGCACAGCTCGGGAGCACCTCGGCCTTGGCCCCCACTCCGCCGACGGGCCCGGCCGTGGCGGGGTCGAGGATCGGCCCGATGGCCTCGGCCCCCTCCCACACGGTGGCGCCCGCTTTGGCGGCGCGCTCGGCGACGATCTGGTCGAGGTCGTGGCGGGTGATCACGTAGCCCACCGACGGGAACGACGGGTGCTCGGGCCAGGGTAGCTCCAGGCTGAGCCCGTAGGCGCAGGCCCGCAGGCCGTCGTAGCGGTGCGCGCCGGCCAGGGCACCGCCCAGGCCCATGTCGTTGAGCTGGCGGACCGATCGTGGGGTGAGGCCGTCGCCACAGGTCTTCTCGCGCGGGAAGTGCTTCTTCTCGACGAGCACCACGTCCCAACCGGCTTCCGCCAGCCAGTACGCGCAGGCTGAGCCCGACGGGCCGCCGCCCACGACGACGACGTCATGGACACGGGTGTGGTCCACCGCCTCGGGTCGCCCCGGGGAGGCCGACGTGCGTGGGGTTCGGGGCTGGGTCACCGGATAGATCGTAGGGGACGGGGGTGCGCCGGGACCCCTCCGGCCCTGGCCCCGGAGGGCGGAGAGGCATCGGTTCTCAATGTGCCCGTGCGCAGGGCGCCGTGGTAGAACCGCATTCGGTCATGAGCGACTACCTGCCGATCGTGATGCTCTTCGTGCTCGGCGTGCTCTTCGCGGGCCTGTCCTTCCTGGCGTCGGGCCTTCTCGCCCCCCGGAAGCGACCCACGGCGGCGAAGGTCGCGCCCTATGAGTGCGGGATCGTCCCCGATCGCGAGCCCCCCCAACGCTTCCCGGTGCGTTTCTACCTTGTGGCCATGATCTTCATCATCTTCGACATCGAGATCGTGTTCCTCTATCCGTGGGCGGTGGTGTTCCGGGAGCTGCACACCTTCGGGCTCGTCGAGGTGCTGGTGTTCGCGGCCGCCGTGTTCTTCTCGTTCCTCTACCTGGTGAGCAACGGCGCGCTGAACTGGGGTCCGGCCAAGCAGCTGCGCCCGGCCGGTTCCGAGCGCACCACCGATTCGACCATCGCCCGTGTCGGGCCCGGTCAGGGGCCCGGCGCCGGACAGGCTGCATAAGCCGGGCGAGGGCGTCATGGGGCTCGAGGACCTTCAGCACAATTTCCTGACCGGGCGCGTCGAGGACCTGGTGAAGTGGGCGCGCCGCAACAGCGTCTGGCCGGTGACCTTCGGCTTGGCGTGCTGCGCCATCGAGATGATGTCGGTGGGGGCGGCGGACTTCGACATCAGCCGCTTCGGGATGGAGGTGTTCCGGGCCTCTCCCCGGCAGGCCGACCTCATGATCGTGGCCGGCAGGGTCTCCCAGAAGATGGCCCCGGTGCTGCGTCAGGTCTACGACCAGATGATGGAGCCCAAGTGGGTCATCTCCATGGGCGTGTGCGCGTCGACCGGTGGGATGTTCAACAACTACGCCATCGTCCAGGGAGTCGACCAGGTCGTCCCGGTGGACGTGTACGCGCCGGGGTGCCCCCCGAGCCCCGAGATGCTCCTCCACGCCATCCTCACGTTGCACGAGAAGATCCGCACCGGGGAGATCACCCGCCGGCGCGGCGCGCCCGCCCAGCGTCCCGAAGAGCTGGCTGGTTGGGTGCCCGAACGCCCCGACGCCGTCCGGCTGGGGACACCGCGTTGACGCCCGAGACTCCGCCGGTCGAACTGTCGCTCCCCGGCGTGGCCCGATCGACGTCCGGCGACGGGCACGAGCTCGTGTTCCCCGACCGCGCCCGGTACCACGACGTGGTGGCGGCCCACCGTGAGGCCGGGTTCGAGATGCTGGTGGGCCTCACCGCGGTCGACTATCTCGGACATCCCGGACGCACGCTCCCGTCGGAGGTGACGCCGGAGCGGTTCGAGCTGGTGGCGATGCTGCTCTCGCTGGCCCAGGTCAGGCGTGTCCGCGTCCGGGTGCAGGTCCCCGAGGACGAGGCCGAGGTGGCGTCGCTGTGGGACCTCTACCGCGGTGCCGAGGCTATGGAGCGCGAGGTGTTCGACATGTACGGCATCTCGTTCACCGGCCACCCCGACCTGACACGGATCCTCATGCCCGAGGACTGGGAAGGCCACCCCCTGCGCAAGGACTTCGGCGTCGGGCGGGTCCCAGTGCAGTTCAAGGAAGCTCCGGGGCCCCGATGACCGATCGCAGTCGCACGGCCACCGACGCGCCCGCCACCGACGCGCGCCCTGCCGGCACCGGCCGCTCCTCGTCGCTGTCGGAGGAGACCTCCGAGGGTGCGCAGGAGCTGGCGGACCGCAGCCACACCGCGCCCGAGGAGCTCGATCGCGAGGTGGGCTCGGTGTTGCGGCTGCCCGAGAGCCACGGCGTCGACGTGTCGGACATCGACGTCGAGTACCCCGACGACGAGACCATGATCATCAACATGGGCCCCCAGCACCCGTCGACGCACGGGGTGCTGCGCCTCATGATGGAGCTCGACGGTGAGACCGTCCTGCGTACCAAGCCGATCATCGGCTACCTGCACACCGGCATGGAGAAGACCGCGGAGGAGCTCACCTACCAACAGGGCTCCACCAACGTGACGCGCATGGACTACCTGTCACCGCTCAACAACGAGCTCGTTTTCTCCCTCGCCACCGAGAGGCTCCTCGGGATCGAGCTCCCCCCGCGGGCGGTGTGGATCCGCATGCTCTTGTCCGAGCTGCAGCGGATGTCGTCGCATCTGATGTGGCTGGCGACCAACGGCATGGACGTCGGGTCGACCACCATGATGATCTTCGGATTCCGGGAGCGAGAGCTGGTGCTCGGGTTCTTCGAGAAGACCACGGGCTTGCGCATGAACCACAACTTCATCCGTCCCGGCGGGACCGCAGCCGATCTCCCCGACGGGTGGGAGGACGACGTCGAGGTCATCCTCGACAACGTCACCTCCCGCCTCGCGGACTACGACGCCCTGCTGACGGGACAACCCATCTTCCGCGAGCGCATGGAGGGAGTGGGAGCTCTCAGCGCCGAGGAAGCACTCAGCTTGTCGGCGACAGGACCGATCCTGCGTTCCACCGGCGTCCCCTGGGACCTGCGTCGCACCATGCCGTATCTGGCCTATGGCGAAGTCGACTTCGACGTCATCATCGGTACCTACGGCGACAACTTCGACCGCTACGCCATCCGCATCAACGAGATCCGCGAGTCGGTGCGCATCCTGTGGCAGGTGCTCGACAAGATGCCTCCGGGCGACTACCGGGTGCAGGACAAGAAGGTGACTCCGCCGCCACGGGCCCGCATCGACGAGTCGATGGAGGCGCTCATCCACCACTTCAAGATCTTCACCGAGGGATTCAAGGTGCCCGAGGGCGAGGTGTACGTGGCCATCGAGTCGCCGCGCGGCGAGCTGGGGTGCTATCTCGTCTCCGACGGCTCCTCGAAGCCGTACCGGATGCACATCCGCGCCCCGTCGTTCGTGAACCTCCAGAGCCTCCCCGTGATGATGCACGGCGGGCTCGTGGCCGACGCCGTCGCCACCATCTCCTCGGTCGACCCCGTCATGGGCGAGGTGGACCGGTGACGGCCGCGACGGGTTCGGGCCACCTGTCCCAGGAGATCGTCACCCGGGCCCGCGAGCTCTTGGAGCTGTACCCGCACCGGCGCTCGGCGCTCATCCCCATCTGCCACCTGGCGCAGGAGCAAGACGGCTGGCTCCGGCCCGAGGCCATCGACGAGATCGCCGCCCTGGTGGGATTGTCGCCGGCCGAGGTCCTGGGCACGGCCACGTTCTACGACATGCTGCACACCGAGCCCGTCGGGGCCTACGTGATCTCGGTGTGCACCAACATCGCCTGCATGCTGCGGGGCGCGTACGAGCTGCTCGATCACGTGGAGCACACCTTGGGCGTCCGTTCCGGGGCCACCACCGCCGACGGCATGTTCACCCTCGAGGAGACCGAGTGCATCGCCGATTGCGGCCGGGCCCCGTGCCTGGCGGTGAACCACCGCTTCGTGGGCGACGTGACCCCTGAGTCCTTCGACAGCCTGGTCGGCGCGCTGCGCGCCGGTGAGCTGGCCGACGACATCCCCCGGCACGGAACCCTCCTCAGGGTCCGCCGCCAGGGGGGCCTGCGTGTGGACGACGACACCATCCGCACCGAACGCGCCGCGGCGGCGACCGCCACCGGGAGCACGTGATGGTCGTCGGCGAAGCCCCCCGGATCGTGACGTCGCGCCTCGAGTACGAGGATTCCCACACCCTGGAGCGCTACCTCGCCACCGGTGGATACGAAGGGCTGCGCAAGGCGCTCGCCATGACCCCCGAGCAGGTCGCCCACGAGGTCGACGCCGTCAGCCTCCTCGGCCGGGGTGGGGCCGGCTTCCCGGCCGGGCGCAAGTGGTCGATGCTGCGCAAGGCCTCGACCACCTACCTCGTGGTCAACGGCGACGAGAGCGAACCGGCCACGTTCAAGGACCACCTGCTCATCGAGCGCGACCCGCACCAGCTGATCGAGGGCGTCCTGATCGCTGCCTATGCCATCCAGGCGGCCCGCGCCTTCGTGTACGTGCGGGGGGAGTTCGCCCTCGGGCTCGAGCGCGTCCAGGCTGCGCTCAACGACGCGTACGAGCACGGGGCGGTGGGCCGCGACATCTTCGGATCGGGGTTCTCGGTCGACGTGGTGGTGCACCCCGGCGCGGGGGCCTACATCTGCGGGGAGGAGACGGCCCTGCTCGAGAGCCTCGAGGGCAAGCGGGGCTTCCCCCGCATCAAGCCCCCGTACTTCCCCGCTGCCATTGGTCTCTACGGGGAGCCGACCGTGGTCAACAACGTGGAGACGCTCTCCAACCTGCCTTGGGTGATGGTCAACGGCTCCGAGGCCTTCACCGCCCTGGGCGCGGGCCGCTCGACGGGGACGAGGCTCTTCGCCCTGGCCGGGCACGTGCGCAATCCCGGTGTGTTCGAGGTGGAGATGGTGAAGACGACCTTCCGCGACCTCGTGTTCGCCCCCGTCCTCGGGGGCGGCATCCCCGGCGGTCGGGAGCTCAAGGCCCTCATCCCCGGCGGGGTGTCGGCCCCGTGGTTCGGCCCCGAGCACCTCGACCTCCCGCTCGGCCAGGACGAAGTGGGCGAGGCCGGGTCGATGCTCGGGTCGGGCTCGATCGTGGTGATGGACGACTCCACCTGCGTGGTGCGCGCCGCGTGGAGGATCACCCGCTTCTTCTGGCGTGAGTCGTGCGGCCAGTGCACGCCGTGTCGCGAGGGGAGCGGGTGGTTGGAGAAGATCCTGCGGCGCATCGAGGACGGCGAAGGCCGCGACGCCGACATCGATCTGCTCATGGACGTCTGTGACAACCTGGCACCAGGGGTGTCGTGGCCTCCGCAGCAGACGACGATCTGCGTGCTCGGTTCCTCCATCCCGTCGTCGATCGCCTCGGCCATCCGGATGTTTCGCGACGACTTCCTCGTGCACGTCAAAGAAGGCGGGTGCCCCCATGGCTGATCCCGTCGTGACGTCGCACCACGGCATCGCCCCCAGGGTCGAGGCCGGCGCGTCGGTGACCTTCACTCTCGCCGGTCGGGAGGTCACCGCGCCGGCGGGCCCGTTGTTGATCGCGGCGGCCGAGCAGGCGGGGACGTTCATCCCGCGCTTCTGCTACCACCCGCGCATGAAGCCCGTCGGCATGTGCCGGATGTGCCTCGTCGAGGTGTCCGGGCCCCGCGGCGCCACATTGCAACCGGCCTGCTACGTGCCCGTGGCCGAGGGCATGGAGGTCGACACGACCTCCGACAAGGTCAAAAAGGATCAGGACGGGGTGCTCGAGTTCCTGCTGGTGAACCATCCGCTGGACTGTCCCGTGTGCGACAAGGGCGGGGAGTGCCCGCTCCAGGACCAGGTCCTCGCCTACGGGCCCGGGGAGAGCAGGTTCCTCGAGGAGAAGCGCCACTGGGCCAAGCCCATCCCGATCTCCGAGCTCGTGCTGTTGGACCGGGAGCGGTGCATCCAGTGCGGCCGCTGCGTCCGTTTCGCCGCCGAGATCGCGGGCGAGGCCCAGATCGACTTCCTGGGCCGCGGGGACGCCATCGAGGTCAACGTCTCCGGGGACCACGTCTTCACCTCCTACTTCAGCGGGAACACCGTCCAGATCTGCCCCGTCGGGGCGCTCACCGCGTCTCCCTACCGCTTCACGGCCCGTCCCTGGGACCTCGACCAGGTCGAGTCGACGTGCACGCTGTGCGCGTTCGGGTGCCGGGCCGCGGTCCAGTCCTCGTCGAACCGGGTCACCCGCCTGCTCGGGATCGACAGTGACCCGGTGAACCAGAGCTGGTTGTGCGACAAGGGTCGCTTCGGGTTCGAATCGGTCAACGCCGAGGAGCGGCTGGTCGAGCCGCTCGTGCGCCGCGCCGCCGAGGGCGACGGCGTCGACGAGCTCGTGCCGGTGTCGTGGGCCGAGGCGCTGACGGTGGTGGCCGAGCGCCTGGCCAGGGTCCGGGCCGAGCAGGGCCCCGAGGCCATCGGCGTGCTCGGGGGGGCCCGGCTCTCCAACGAGGACGCCTACGCGTGGGCCAAGCTCGCCAAGTCGGTGATCGGCACGGACTCGGTCGACGCCCAGCTCGGGGACGGCCTGCCCGCCGAGGTGGTGCTGGGACTGCCCCGGGCCACGATCGACGAGGCGTGCGCGGCGGACTGCGTGGTGGTGCTCTCCGGCGACCTGCGAGAGGAACTGCCCGTCCTCTTCTTGCGCCTGCGGGGTGCTGCGGTGGACGGCGACGTCCCGGTCGTGGAGCTCACCACCCGGCCCGGCTCGCTCGGCGAATTCGCCACGGCCGTGCTCGCCTACCGGCCCGGCGAGGCGGCGGCCCTTGCCCGTGCCCTTGCCGCCGGCGGTGACGAGCACCCCGACACCGTGGCGGACGACGCCTGGACGGCGGCGCGCCACGCGTTGGGGCGCGCCGGTGTCGGTGGTGAGGGGATCGTGGTCGTCCTGGGCCGGCCCTCGCTGGCCGAGGACGGGGCCCTCGTGGCCGATGCCGCCGCCGCCATGGCCGAGGCGTGGCCCCAGGCGCGGTTCCTGCCCGCCCTGCGCCGAGGCAATGTGATGGGCGCCCTCGACATGGGATTGGCCCCGGGCCTGCTCCCCGGGCGGGTCGGTCTCGACGAGGGTCGGGCCTGGTACGAGGCGGCGTGGGGCTCGGTTCCCGCTGCCCGCGGCCGCGACGCCCGGGCCATGCTGGGCGCGCTGGTGGACGGGTCGATGGGTGCGGTCGTGCTGGTGGGGTCGGACCCCGTGGGCGACTTCCCCGACCGGGCCCTGGCCCAAGAGGCCCTCGGCGCGGCCGGCTTCGTCGTGGCCGTGGACGGATTCCTGTCACCGTCGGCGGCCCTGGCCGACGTGGTGCTGCCGGTGGCCATCACCCACGAACGGACGGGGACGACCACCAACATCGAGGGGCGCGTCATGCGCCTGGCGCAGAAGCTGGTGGCCCCCGGCCAGTGCTGGCCGGACTGGATGGTGGCCGCCGAGCTCGCCGATCGCCTCAGCGGGGGCCTCGGTGTCTCGAGCGCGGCCGAGCTCTGGGACGAGATCGAGCGGTTGGCCCCCTCCCATGCCGGGATCACCCGGGCCGTGCTCGACAACCCGGCCGGGCGCGACGGGATCGTCGCCCCCCTGCCGGCGCAGCCGGTGCGGATCACGGCTCGAAGTGCCCTGGCACCCTTCGACCCCATGGCCACGCCCGGGATCGACGCCGTCGAAGCCCAGGGTGCGCCGCCGCGGGCCGGTGGGGCCGAGCCCCCGGGGGGCGAGGAGCTCCTGAACCCGCCGCGCCGCGCGTCGAGTGGGAACGGCGGCGCGCCCAGCGGGAACGGCGACGCGTCGGCGCGCCCCCGGTTGTTGCGCTGGCCCGTGCCCGTCGAGGTGCCGCAGCTCCCCGCCCCCGACAGCTACTCGTTGCGTCTGGTATCGGCGCGCCGGCTCTACGACCACGGGGTGATGGTCGAGGCGTGTCGGTCCCTCGCCCCGCTGGCGCCGGCGGCCACGGTGCGGGCCAATCCTCACGACCTCGGCCTCCTGGGCGTCTCGACCTCGCAACGGGTCCGGGTCCGCTCCTCGCGCGCCGCGCTGGACCTCGAGGCGATCGCGGACGACGGCGTCCCCCGCGGGGTGGTGTGCATCGACTTCAACCTCCACGGGCAGGTCGAGGGGCACGGCGCCGGGGCCGACGACGCCGGAGGCGGCACCGTGCCGGGCGGCGCCTCGGCACTGATCGACGTGCGCCGGCCTGTCGTCGACGTGCGGCTGGAGACGCTCACGGCGGGGGACGGCTGATGGGGTTCCTCCTCGGTCTCGGCGACCCGCTCTACGCGCACGGCGTGCACTGGCCCGAGCTGCTCATCGTGGTCATCAAGGTGCTGGTCGCCTTCGGGGCCCTGTTGGTGTCGGTCATGCTCATGATCTGGTTCGAGCGCAAGGTGATCTCGGACATGCAGGCGCGTGTCGGTCCCAACCGGGCTGGCCCGTGGGGCCTGTTCCAGACGCTGGCCGACGGGATCAAGCTCTTCTTCAAGGAGGACCTCCTCCCCGAGCGCGCCGACCGGTTCGTGTTCAAGCTGGCGCCCTATCTGTCGATCCTGCCCGCCTTCCTCGCCTTCGCCATCGTGCCCGTCGGCGGGGTGGTGACCGTCCTCGGGCACACCTTCGAGCTGCAAGTGGCGGACCCGCCCGTCGGCATCCTGTTCCTGTTGGCGATGTCGTCGATCTCGGTCTACGGGGTCATGCTGGCGGGCTGGTCGTCGGGATCGAAGTACCCGCTCCTCGGATCGGTGCGGGCCTCGGCGCAGATGATCTCCTACGAGGCCGCCCTCGGCTTGACCGTCGTCATGGTGGTGCTCCTGGCCGGGTCGTTGTCGACGCGGGCCATCGTCGAGGGACAGTCCCACACCTTCGTAGGGAGCTGGTACCTCATCCGCACGGGCTTGGTGCCCTTCTTCTTGTTCATGATCGCCATCACCGCCGAGCTCACCCGTCCCCCCTTCGACCTCGTGGAGGCGGAGCAGGAGCTGGTGGGGGGCTTCAACACCGAATACTCGTCGATCCGCTTCGCACTGTTCTTCATGGCCGAGTTCATGAACACCATCACGATGTCGGCCATCGTCGTGACGCTGTTCCTGGGTGGCCCCGACGGGCCCACGGCGCACGTGTTCATCCTGTCGTGGCTGATCCCGGTGCTGTGGTTCTTGGGGAAGACCCTCGTGTTCCTCTTCATCTACGTGTGGCTTCGTGCCGCCCTCCCGCGACTGCGCTATGACCAGCTCATGGACCTGGGCTGGAAGGTGCTCATCCCGCTGTCTCTGGGCTGGGTGCTCGTGCTCGCCGCCTTCCTGGTGGGCCGGTGGTGGGGGCTCGGGGTGATCGCCGCCCTTCTCGTCGCGGTCGGTCTGCTGGTGCGGTCCGTCATGGTGGGCTCGAGCCGTGTCGAGGACACCGACGCCGTCGACGAGCCGGAGCTGGTGACCTGATGGGCCTGTTCGACGGACTGCGCGACGAGCTGAGCTTCCTCGGGGGGTTCAAGGTCACCCTCGAGCAGATGACGCGCCAGCGGGTCACACGCCAGTACCCGCGCGAGAAGAAGCCCAAGCAGGTCCGCAATCACGGCCGTCACGTCCTCAACCGCTACGAGGACGGCATGGAGAAGTGCATCGGCTGCGAGCTGTGCGCCGGGGTGTGTCCCGCCGACTGCATCTATGTGCGCGGCGCCGACAACGTGCCGGCTGACCCGGTCTCGCCCGGCGAGCGCTACGGGTTCGTGTACGAGATCAACTACCTGCGCTGCATCCACTGCGACCTGTGCGTGGAGGCATGCCCCACCGAGGCCATCACCGAGACCAAGCTGTTCGAGTTCTCCTTCACCAACCGCGCCGATGCCATCTACACCAAGGACGAGCTGCTGGTCGGCGAGGACGGACGGCCCCAGCGGCTCCCGTGGGAGGACTGGCGCGAGGGTGACGACCTGCACACCTCGGGCTGGATGCGGGCCACATCCCCGTCGGGGGTGGCGGCCTACGAGGGCCGGGTGCAGTGGTCGGGCGAGCTGGGATACGGGGTGCGCCCCCCCGAAGGGGGCCAGAGCCAGCACCGCGACGACGCGCTGACCGGCAGCCGTCCGCTGCGCGAGACGTTCTCCTCGCACCTCGACGACATCGACCGGCTGCCCGACCAGCAGGGGATGCGGGGGATCGCAAACCGGCTGCGCGAGCGCATGGAACAGCGCATGCCGTCCCCGCTGCGTGCCCGGATCGAACAGCGCATGGCGGCGCGGGCCCCCGCAGCGCCCCCGAAGCCCACGGTGTGGGCTCAGAACACCTCGTCGAAGAGCGGGGACACCGCGTCGGAGGGCACCTCGTCGGAGGGCTCCTCGTCGGAGAGCGGGGCATGATGGTGACCCCGTTGTTCGCCGCCACCACCGTCGACGCCCTGACCTTTGCCGTCGCCGCCGCCATCGTGCTCGCCGGCGCCATCGGCGTCGTGGTGGCCCGCAACCCCGTCCACGCCGCCCTCATGCTCGTGATGACGCTGTTCGGCGTGGCCGTGCTCTTCGTCGAGCAACAGGCCAACTTCCTGGCCGCCGTCCAGGTCATCGTGTACGCGGGCGCCATCGTCGTCCTGTTCCTGTTCGTGATCATGTTCCTGGGCGTCGACCGCGAGGAGAACGTCGCCGAAGAGCCCTTGCGGGGGCAGCGTCCCCTCGCCGTGGTCCTCGTCGTCCTGGGGCTGGCCGGCTTGCTCCTCATGGGCTTCGGCGCGCACTGGTCGGTGGGGGCCCGGTCGGTGGCCGGCGCGTCGCGCAACGCGTCCGGCGGCGACGTCGCTGCCCTCGGGCGCTCGGTGTTCACCACCTACCTCTTCGCCTTCGAGGTGACTTCGTTTCTTCTCGTGATCGCCGTGGTGGGCGCGGTCGTCCTCGCCCGCCGGCCCGGCGCAGTGCGTCCCGGACCCGACCCCGATACGGACGCCGACGCCATGCCCGCCCCCATCACGGGGTCCGACACCACGGGGGCCCAGGAAGAGGAGCCCCCCGCTGACGCCGACGCCGGAGGCGACGCCGATGGCGGCGCTGTCGCCCGTTCCGGTGCGGAACCGCACTCCGAGGAGGTGTCCCCATGAGCCTGAGTGGTGCGTGGTATCTGGGGCTGGCGGCGGTCGTGTTCTCGATCGGCACGCTCGGGCTGCTCGTGAGGCGCAACGTGCTGGTCATGTTCATGTGCGTCGAGCTCATGCTCAACGCCGTCAACCTCACCTTCGTGACGTTCTCCCGCATGCTCGACGACATCGGCGGCCAAGCGCTCGTGTTCTTCACGCTGGTGGTCGCGGCCGCCGAGGTGGTAGTGGGCCTCGGCATCGTGGTGGCCATCTTCCGCCGCCGCCGGAGCGCCACCGCCGACGACTTCCACATCATGCGGGGCTGAGCGCCCCGCCCTTCGACCTCCTGCCCATCGACCTGCCGCCAACCGACCCGGGACGCCCAACCACATGCTCCACGCCGCCTATCTGATGCCGCTGCTGCCGCTGGCCGGCTTCGTCGTGCTGGCCGCCCTCGGGCGACGGCTCGGCGACCCCTGGGCGGGGTGGCTGGGCACGGCCACGGTGGCGGGGTCCTTCGTGGTGGCGTGCGTGGTCTACGCCGGGCTCCTGGCCAAGGCGGTCCCGCAGCGGTCCTTCGTCCAGACCCTGTTCACCTGGATCCCGGTGGGTGGGCTCCAGGTCAAGTCCGCCCTCTTGATCGACCCGCTGTCGATGACGATGGCGCTGTTCGTCACGGGCGTGAGCTCGCTCATCCACCTCTACTCGATCGGCTATATGAAGGGCGATCGCGACTACCCGAAGTTCTTCCTGTACCTCAACCTCTTCGTGGCCTCGATGCTGCTCCTGGTCCTGGCCGACAACCTGCTCTTCACCTTCGTGGGCTGGGAGGGCGTGGGGGTGTGCTCGTACTGGCTCGTCGCGTTCTGGTTCGGGCGCGACAGTGCGGCCAGCGCGGGGAAGAAGGCCTTCATCTACAACCGGCTCGCCGATGTGGGCTTCCTGATCGCGATCTTCCTCGTCTTCTCCAAGACCGGTACCCTCGACTACAAGGGGATCTTCTCCCATCTGTCGCTCATCGGCGGAGGGACCGGCACGGCGATCTGTCTCCTGTTGTTCGTCGCCGCAGCCGGGAAGTCGGCGCAGCTCCCGCTGTTCCCCTGGTTGGCCGACGCCATGGAGGGCCCGACACCGGTGTCGGCCCTCATCCACGCCGCCACCATGGTCACCGCCGGTGTCTACCTGATGTGCCGCATCAGCCCGCTGTTGGCCCACGCCCACGATGCGCAGTTGGTGGTGGCGTCGATCGGCGCCGTCACCGCCTTCGTGGCCGCCACCATCGGGTGTGCACAGCAGGACATCAAGAAGGTGCTCGCCTACTCCACGGTCTCACAGCTCGGCTACATGTTCCTGGCCGTGGGGCTCGGGGCCTACGAGGCCGCCATCTTCCTCATGGTGGCCCACGCCTTCTTCAAAGCGCTGCTGTTCCTCGGTGCGGGGTCGGTGATCCACGGCCTGCACGACGAGCAGGACCTCAAGCGCATGGGCAACCTGCGCCGCTACATGAAGCTGACGTTCTTCACCTTCGGCATCGGCACCCTCGCCATCGCCGGGATCCCCCCGCTGTCGGGCTTCTTCGCCAAGGGCGACATCCTCGACAACGCGTTCGCCCGCTACCCGGTGCTGTGGGCCATCGGGCTCGTCACGGCCGCCCTCACCGCGTACTACATGACGCGGTTGGTGGCATTGGCCTTCTACGGCGACGACCGCTGGCGCGACGCGTCGGGCGGTGCTTCGGGCGGCCACAACGGGGGGGCCGAACCACACGAAGGACCTTGGGTGATGGCACTCCCGCTGGTGGTGCTGGCCGTGCTCGCCTTCTTCGGGGGTGTGTTGCATCTTCCTTGGCACCCGAGCTGGAACCCCCTGGGCTGGTTGGGGCCGGTGTTCGGATCGGCCCTCTATGAAGCCCATCAGTCGTCGGGCACGCAGTGGGCGCTCGGGATCGTCGACGCCGTCATCGCCCTCGTCGGCCTCGGCGTGGCGTTCTCCTTGTGGTCACGTCGAGCCGAGCGGCCCGGGCTCGAGCCGGTGGTGCTCCAGAGGGCGTACTTCCTCGACGACGTCTACGACGCCGTGATCGGCCGGCCCGGGCAGGCCTTCGCCCAGTTCTGCGCCACGGTGATCGAGGCCAAGGTCATCGACGGCGCCGTGAACGGCGTCGGTCGCCTCACGCGCGCCGCGGGAGGGAGCCTGCGGCGGGTGCAGACCGGGTTCGTCCGCCAGTACGCCCTCGGCATCGTGCTCGGTGCGGTGGTCCTGCTCGCCTGGATGTTGTCGAGGGCGGTGTCATGACCCACGACACGGCTTTCCCCTTCCTCACGGTGCTCGTGCTCCTCCCTGCGGGGGCCGCGCTCGCCGCCGCGCTCGTCCCCGCGTCGGTGGGCGAGCGCGCCCAGCGAGCGGCGGTGTACGGGATCGGCATGGCCGGCAGCCTCGCCACCTTGGCCCTGGCTGTCACCATCGCCCTGCGCTACCGGGCCGGCAACGGTGGGTACCGCCTGGTGAGCCAGCACGTCTGGGCGTCGTCGCTGGGGATCTCGTGGCATCTGGGCGTCGACGGCATCTCGGTGTTCCTCATCCTCATGGCGGCGATCCTGTTCCCGTTGGCGATCGTGGCCGGCAAGGTGCCCACCCATCCCCGTTCCTTCGTCGCCTGGATGCTGCTCCTCGAAGCCGGATGCCTGGGAAGCTTCGTCTCGCTCGACCTCATCCTGTTCTTCTTGTTCTTCGAGCTGACCCTGGTGCCGGTGTACTTCATCATCGCCGGATGGGGCTTCTCCCGTCGCGCCTATGCGGCGATCAAGTTCTTCGTGTACACGTTCCTCGGCTCGGCGTTCCTCTTGGTGGGCATCGTGGCCGTCGCCTTCATCCACCAGCGCCAGACCGGCCACCTCACCTTCGACCTCGTGGCGCTGGGCTCCACCCACCTGGGCCTGGCCACCCAGGTGCTGCTGTTCCTGGCCTTCACCGCCGCCTTCGCCGTCAAGGCTCCGATCTTCCCCTTCCACACCTGGTCGCCCGACGCCTATGCCGAGTCGCCCACCGGGGGAGCCGTGATCCTGGCCGCGGTCATGGCCAAGATGGGCACCTACGGCATCATCCGTTTCGACCTCAACCTGTTCCCGCGGGCCGTGGTCGACCTCGCCCCGCTGCTGCTCACCCTGGGCGTGGTCGGGATCCTCTACGGGGCCGTCGTCGCCTGCGTCACGCGCGACATGAAGCGGCTCGTGGCCTATTCCTCGCTCAGCCACCTCGGGTTCGTCGTCCTCGGGACGTTCGCGCTCACCACCCAGGGTGTCACCGGGGGTGTGCTGCAGATGGTGAACCACGGTCTCATCATCGCCGTGCTGTTCATCGTGATCGGCTGGATCTACGAACGCCGTAAGACCTGGCAGGTCAACGAGCTGCGGGGTCTGCAGCGGGTGGCGCCGGTCATGGCGGCGGTGTTCACCGTGGCCATGATGGCCGCCATCGGGCTGCCCGGGCTCAACGGCTTCGTGGGGGAGTTCCTCGTGCTGGCCGGCACCTTCCTCTCCCACCGGTGGTGGGCGGCGGTCGCCACCGGTGGCGTGGTGCTGGCCGCGCTCTATCTCTTGTGGGCGTACCAGCAGGCGTTCCACCACGAGCCCGACGAGGACACCGCCAAAGTCCGCGACCTGTCGTGGCGCGAGATGGCGGTGGTGGCACCGCTCGTGGCGCTGATCGTGGTCCTGGGCGTCTACCCCAAGCCGGTGCTCGACCGCATCACCCCGTCGGTCACCCGCCTGGTGCAGCACGTCGAGACCTCCACCGGAACCCACCAGCCCGCGGTGGCGAATGCGGGACCCGTTCGCGACGCACCGGTTTCTGCTGCCGGCGACGCCGGCGTGGGGAGGCGGCGGTGACCCCCGCCGTCTCGATCGTCGCACTGGCACAGCCCAAGATCGCCTATCTGTCGATCCTCCCCGTGCTCGTGATGCTCGGCGGCGCCGTCGCCATCCTGGCCGCGTCGTCGTTGCTGCGCCGGCGCGTGGACGCCACCACGACCACCGTCATGGCCGTCATGACCACGCTGGCGGCTCTCTCGCTCTCGCTCGTGCAATGGTTCGACGTCGCCAACCACGGTGCGCACGTCTCGATCGACTCGGCCGTGGTCGAGGACGGCTTCAGCTCGTTGGTGGCCATCCTGGTCACCTGCGCGGCCTTCCTCTCCGCCCTGGTGGCCGACGGGTGGATGCGCCGGGAGCAGGCGACGGGGCCCGAGTTCCAGGCGCTCATGCTGCTCTCCTCGTCGGGGGCGATGATCATGGCGGAGGCCAACGACCTGATCGTGGTGTTCCTGGGGCTCGAGATCCTCTCCATCGCCTTGTACGTGCTGGCCGCCATGAACGCGCGGCGCGCCGAGTCCGGAGAGGCCGCACTCAAGTACTTCGTCCTCGGTGCCTTCTCCTCGGCGGTCTTCCTCTACGGGGTGGCCCTCGTCTACGGCGCCACGGGGTCCACGAACCTCCCCCAGATCGCCGACTATCTGGCCCGGAACGTCCTGTTGCACAACGGGCTCCTCCTGGCGGGGATGGCGCTCCTGCTCGTCGGCTTCGGGTTCAAGGTGGCGGCCGTGCCCTTCCACCTGTGGACCCCCGACGTCTACCAGGGCTCTCCCAGCCCGGCGACGGGATTCATGGCTGCGGTGGCGAAGGCGGGCGGGTTCGCCGCGCTCTTGAGGGTGTTCGTCTCGTCGTTCGGGACCCTGCGCACCGATTGGCAGCCGGCGGTGTGGGTGCTCGCCGCCATCACGTTGCTCCTGGGTGCGGTCGTCGCCCTCGCCCAGCGCGACATCAAACGGATGCTGGCGTACTCCTCGATCAACCACGCCGGCTTCGTGCTCCTCGGGCTGCAGGTGGCCTCGGCCCGTGGCGTCGAGGGGTCGCTCTACTACCTCTTCGTGTACACGTTCATGGTGATCGGGAGCTTTGCCGTGGTCACCGTGATCGGGGGGCCCGGCGACTCCCGCCACGACCTCGACCGCTACCGGGGCCTGGCCTCCCGGCGGCCGTGGCTGGCCGGTTCGCTGGGCATCCTGCTCATGGCCCAGGCCGGCATCCCCTTCACCACGGGGTTCCTGGCCAAGCTCGAGGTGATCTCGGCCTCGGTGGGGGGCCGGTCGACGGCACTGGCCGTCATCGCCATGGTCTCGGCCGCCATCGCCGCCTTCTTCTACTTGCGGGTCATCCTGCTCATGTACTCCCCGCCCGCCGTGTCGGGGGCTCCCGCCCCGGGAAGTGACCCCGTCGGGACCTCCCCGTCGGGCCCGGACGGGTCAGCGGAGACCCCGGAGGCGGCGGGGGAGGTCGCACCCACGCTGACGTTGCTGGCCGAGGGCCCCGACGAGCCCGAGAGCTCCCCGCTGGGCGCCACCACGGCCACGGCCATCGCCCTCTGTGTGGCGGTGACGGTGCTCTTCGGCATCTGGCCGGCCCCCCTCGTGAACCTCGCCCACCAGGCCACCCTCCTGTTCCGGTAGGCGCCGGGGCGGGAGCCCCGGCCCGGGACCGGGCGCGCTCAAGGACCCCGGGCGGCCCGCCGATGTCATGTACGTGGACGCGTCGACCCCGCGGGCATCATGAGACCGCGACCTGAGCTTGGCCTGGACGGCGACCCCGAGCTGGTCTTCCAGCCTGCGGTGGACCTCGCCACGGGACGCCTCCTGGGCTTCGAGGCCCTGCTCCGCTGGAACGATCCCGACCTGGGCCCCATCCCGCCCAGCGTGCTCATCCCCTGGGCCGAGGCCAACGGGCACATGGTGGACCTCAACGCCTGGGTGCTGTCCGAGGCGTGCGCGGCGGCTGCCAGTTGGCAGGCGGACCTCCAGCTGGCCGTCAACTGCTCGGTCTTCCAGCTACGCCAGCACGAGGCGGCCACTGCGGCCGCGGCCGCCATCGAGGAGTCCGGGCTCAACCCCGACCGCCTCACCATCGAGATCACCGAGACGAGCGTGACCGACGACGGGGCCGCTGCCGACCTGCACGCCATGTCGCGGTTGGGCATCCAGCTGACCGTGGACGACATCGGGTCGGACTGGTCGACGATCGAGAGCATGCAGCAGTTCTCCATCAAGACCATGAAGATCGACGGGTCGCTCATCGCGGGCCTCGCCGACACCGGAGGCGTCAGCCGGGCCATGGTCGAGACGATCATCCACGTGAGCCATTCGCTGGGCATCTGCACCGTGGCCGAGAGCGTGGAGACGGCGCGCCAGGTGAAGATCCTGCGAGAGCTCGGTGCCGACGTCGGGCAGGGCTATTTCTTCGCCAAGCCTCTCGCCGTCGAGGACGCCTTGATGCTCACCACGATGGACCCGCTCCCCGTCTTCCCCCTCACCAACCTGGGCGACGACGTTGACGATGATGACGACGTCGATGACGTCGACGACGTCCGTGACGCCGGTGCTGAGGTCGACAACAGGTACGGCGGGGACGGGCCCGATCGCTTCGAAGACTCGACCGACGCCATGGCCGGGGGCGAGGCCGGGATCGCCGCCGAGGTCATCGGTGCTCTCGATGCCGTGTCCGAGGCCGGTGCGGGCTCGGGGGGTGGCGCCGACGAGTTCACCCTGACCGAGGACATGCACGTCGAGGCGGCCGACCTCTCGCTCGTCTCGAAGAAGGGACGTCTGCTGGCATCGTTCCGCAAGGGGAAGTCCGCCTGAAGCGTCGAGCGATCCTCACCACCGGTCGACGGTGGTGACACCGTCGTCGGCGACGTGCTCGGTCCAGTCCTTGCCGTCGAAGTAGCGCGCCTGATGGCGCCCCGCCGGGTCGGCGAACCACCCCGGTGCAGCCACCGGCGGCGAGGTGGCGGGGACGAGACCGCCGGAAGCCTCCGGCGTCGCTGCGGCCCCTCCGCCGGCGTCGACCGACACACGCCGCCGTGCCCCCCGGCTGAGGACGGCGAGCTCCTCGACCAGCCTGTCGGCTTCGTCGACGGCGCGGTCTCGGAACTTGGCCCCGACCCTGCGGCCGGCCACGTCGACGTGCACGGTGGCGAGCTGCAGGGCGCGCTGGACCGGACCCTGGACCCGCCGCACGCTCTGGGCCTTTTCGAGCGGCACCCAACAGCTGACTCTTTGCACCCGGCCCGTGACGGCGACAGCCATGGTCCGGTCGTGGCCCGCGGCCAGAAAGTGGTAACTGAGCGGCGCCTTGACATGGGCGCGCCGCGGGGCGCCCGACAGAGACGGTTCGATGGGGCCGATCACGACCTGGCGCAGCAACGTGGCGGTGTGCCGGGGCCCGACGGGGAGGAGGGCCTTGGTGAGGCGTGCCCCACCTCCCGAGCGGCCGTGTCCGGGCACGCCCGCCAGGTCGACCTCGAGCCGACACCACCCGAAGGCGCGCCACAACAGGGGCTCGATCTGTCGGACGGCCTGGACGCGGCGGACGGGGATGGTCTCCGACACGGTGCTCAACAGCCCACGGCGGACGCGGATCCCGTCGGGCGCCAGGGCCACGGTGAACTGGTACTGCTCGTTGAAGCGGCGCCAGATCCCTTGGCCGATCCCGATCAGGTAGACGACCAGCGATCCCGCCACCGCCGCCGCCGCCGCCGTCGAGACCGTGCTGAGCACGGCGAGGGCGGCCACGAACACCAGGGCTCCCAGGGTGGTCGCCGACAGGAGCACCGCACCGAGCAACCGGCCCGTGGGGATGACGGCCACCGGTTGCTCGTCGGGCTCGGGCACCGACTGGTCGAGGCCGTGGTGCACGGCGAGGAGCCGAGCCCGCAGGTCGGTGGCCACCGGCTCCGCCAGGTAGGAGAGGTGGTGCGCCGACTTGGCGCCGGCCACCCTGATGCGCAGCTCGGCCAGCCCCAGGAGGCGCGCCGCGAAGGGCTGGACGAGGTCCACCGCCTGGATCCGCGCCACGGGCAGCTGCTGGGCGTCGCGTCGCAGCAGGCCGGTCTCGATCCGCAGCGTGGCGCCGTCGAACGCCCACCGGGTGACCAACCAGTGCACGACACCGAAGACCACGCCGAATACCGCCAGTGCGATCCAGATGACTTCCTGCGTGGCTGGGTTGTGATGGCCCTGGGTCGACGACAACCCCCCGAGCACGAGGAGCGGGAGCAGCCCGCGACCCAGGCGGACGACGGGGGAGAGCGGGTGCAGGCGGCTCCAGCCGACCGCGGCAGTCCCGCCGGCGGTCACAGACCCGCGGCTTTGGCCTCGCCCAAGGCGGCCAGACGGTCGCGCAAGCGGGCGGCCTCGTCGGGATCGAGCCCCGGGATGCGGGCGTCGCTGGCCGCGGCCGCGGTGTGCAACCTCACCGTGGCCAGCCCGAACAGGCGTTCCACAGGGCCGGCGGTGATCTCGACGAATTGCATCCGGCCGTAGGGGACCACCGACAGCCTCTGCACCATCACGCCCCGCCGGACCTCGAGGTCCTCGTCCCGTTCCACGTAGCCCCAGGCGCGGAACCGGTTGCGGACGAACCACCAGGCGGCGACCCCGCACAGGGCGACGGCGCCCGCCGCGATGGCGCCGGCGACCGGCTTGCCGGCGGACCCCGCGGCGGCAACGGCGGTCACCGCCAGCACGGCTCCCACCACCGCGATCTCGGTGAGACGCATCTTCATGAGGGTTCGGGACAACGGTTTCCACTCGGTCGACCGAGTGCTCGTCATGACCCCACCCTAAGGTGCGACGAGCGCCGACGGGAACCAGGTCGCCCGGCTCAGGCGCGCTCGGAAGTGTGCGGCGTAAGGGGGGGAGGTTCTGCCTCGGAGTCGCCGGGATGAGGAGTCTCGAGCCGCAGCAGCGTCGCACCGCTCTCGCTGGACAAGTCGACGGAATCGGCGGTGGCGTGGGCGCGGCGTTCGGAAGCCGCGATCATCCGCCCGATGACCGGGACCTCCGACAGGGACTCGGCCCGCAACAGGGCGAGTACCACGGGGACGAGGTGTTCGACGGCGTCGTACACGACATAGCGGGGGAGCCACTCGGGCCGGTACTTGGCGTTGAACCGCCAGAGGGTCTCGATCTGCAGGAAACTCGACATCTTCTTGATCGCCCACCGTTCCACCCGCTGGGTGGGCCCGTCGCCGCGCACGCCTTCGAGCACCGACCGCAACGCCGCGAAGTTGAGGCTGACGCCCTGGCAACCGAGGTCGCGCAGGTGCTCGATCGTCGACACGAGCGCGAAGTCGATCAGGCCGTTGGGGTGCTCGCCGTGATCGCGCCGCATCAGGTCCAGCGAGTAACCGCCGATGCCCCGGGCCGGAACGAACTGGCACATCGCCGCCGGGTTGCCGTCGGGCCCCGTCACCATGCACAGGATCAGGTTCTCGTCCCGGGGATCGAAGATCCGGCCCAGGACCATCGAGAACCCCCGCTCGAACTCGCCGCGTCGACCCTGGGACATGAGTCCGGCAAGTTGCATCGCCGTCTGGCGGTCGAGGTGGGCGGGATCGTGGAACGACGCCGAGTACCCGTACTTGGCGATGCGGTGGTGGGCCTGGCGCAGACCTTTCATGTGTCCGCCGGCCAACGAGAACTCCTGCACGTCGACGACGGCCTCGTCGCCGATATAGATCTCGTGCATCCCCGTGGCCCGGTAGATGGGCAGCCAGTGCTCGCTGGAGCCCATCACGGTGACGACCCACCCCCGGTCGTCGGCGAAGCGACGGAAGGCCGCCCACACCTGCTCCTGCTCGGC
>JARLGQ010000090.1 GCA_031292675.1 Acidimicrobiales bacterium | reverse complement strand
TGACCACGAAAACATCTTGGGCTCCGCCCGAGGTTCGAAGCTAGGAGGCTTCTCTCACTCGAAACGGGCAATCGAGTGGCGTTCGAGGAAGTCGAGGACGGCGGCAGTGAAGGCGTCGTTTCGGTCTCCGGCCACCATGTGCCCCGACCCCGACACGTCGACGAACTCGACGTCGGGGAACCGCGCACAGAACGCTGCTGCTTTCGCCGCGCTCACGAGGTCGCTGACGCGTCCACGGACCAGCATGACCGGTACATCGGCGACCATGCGCTCGGCCGCGGCGTGCAGCCTTTCGACATCGAGGATCTCGGTCGGGCCCGACCCGCCTTCTGCAAACATGAACCTCGGGTCCCAGTGCCAGTAGAACCGGCCGTCGCGCTCGCGTAGGTTCTTCCGAAGGCCGGCCAGGTCGGTGGGCCTGGGGCGGTGCGGGTTGTAGGCCGCCACGGCGTCGGCGACTTCCTCCAACGACGAGAATCCTGCGGCGGCACGGTCCACCATGAAGGCCCCGATGCGCTGTGCTCCTGCCTCCTCCATATCGGGGACGATGTCCACGAGCACGACGCCGCCGGCCACGCCGAGACCGAGCTCGCCCGTCAGCAGGATCGAGGTCAATCCGCCGAGAGAGGCACCGACCAGCACGGGTGGCTCATCGAGTTGCGCGACGACAAGGCGGACATCCTCGGCGAAGCTCTCGAGACGGTAGTCACCGACGTCCGACCACGCCGAGTCGCCGTGACCACGGGCATCGATCGTGAGCGCCTGCCAGCCACGTTGCGCGACCCCCGCCGCGGTTCCATCCCACGAGTGGCGCGTCTGGCCGCCGCCGTGCAGGAAGACGACCGGCGCATTTCGGCGATCCCCTCGGCGGTCACCCACGAGTCGGAGGCCATCCCTGCCTTCGAAGTGAAGGACCGATGTGCCCGCTTTCATGCCGGGAGAGTGTCTCCCTCTCAGACGAACGTTCGCAAGCCCGCCTAGGTGTAGGTCCTAGGAGAACGTCACCGTCCCGCTGGCGATGGCCAGTTCCTGCAAGCCCGCCGCAGTGCCGCAGGCGGTGAGCAGCTGGACGCTGGTGAGGTTGGAATCCGTGGAGGCGGTCGACTTGGCACCATTGTCGGTTCCCGCAAACGAGCCGGCCACGCTGACCGAGCCTTTGGCGTTCGGCAGGCCGAATCCGGTGTGCTGGGCGGCGTCGGTCACGATGGCGTAGCCCCCGAACGACGCCACGCTGGCGTGGATCGAGCTCGGGCTCCACGCCACGGCCACGGCAACGGGCTTGGAGCTGAGCAGGCTGACGCACCCGTTTGTCGAACTCTGGATCGTGGCTGTCGCCGTTCCGCTCGTGACCTGGGTGCCGCTCGACCCGGCAGTGGTGCACCCGGTGGCGGTGAGCGCGAGGCGGGTCGTTTCAGGACCTGTGGGGGTGTTGGACAAGGGCGGGGTGAACGTGATCGTTCCGGTCACATTGGTGCAGGTGACGCTGCCCACGGCGACGGCGCCACCCGCCGCGGTGGTGGGCGTCGCCGCTGCGGCGGCCGAGGTGGTCGAGGTCGTCGTGGTCGCCGCCCGCGTCGTGCTGGTGCTGCTCGTCGAGGCCTTCGAGGAGCAGCCCGAGAGCACCACCACCAGCGCCAGAGGGACGGCGAAGGCGAGCGACCTCGACAGAGGTCTGTGAGCCAGGGAGGGAGTCATCTCAGCCAGTGTCGACCCCAGCCCGTGCGAGGGCCAGGGACCTTGGTCCTCTGCTCCTGCTTATGACCCCGAGTTGTGCGTTTGTCGTGCATAAGACCACCAGATCGTACGGTTGTCCGTCGCACCTTGAAGAAGCGTTCGGGCCTTTGGAACGGAGACTCGCGCTGCGACCGTCTGCCCTTCCACCTGCCGCTGCGACACCGTCTGACCGGTCTTTCTCGGAGATTGACCAAAAGTGGGCCAGGAAACCTGGGTGGTGCATTGGATGCCGGGGACGCGAGGGACTAGTGCGCTCGGCGAAAGAGACGGGGCACGCGCACCGTAGTGGCCCAGCGTCGATCGGCGCGTTTTCGGGGCAGCGATGGTCGAATCTCAGCTACCGTCGCGGCCGAACGCTGTGGTGTGAAGGGTGAGGCGGCGAAGGGCGCGGGCCATGTCGATATTGGGAGGATGGAGGTCGGTGTCTCTCCTCCCTTTCGCGTTGGTGGCGCTGGCATCCAGCGGCTGCAGCTCGAGCTCGAGGCCGGCAACCGGCATTGTCGCCACCGGCAGTATCACGTGTACCAATATCACCGGGGCGCTGGCATTCTCTCCTCCACTCACGACCAAGGGAATCAGCGCTGAGGGCACCGCAGTCACATTGTCGTCGAACGGGTGCAAGACCTCAGGTTCCAACGTCTCCAGCGTGATGGGCGGCAAGGCCACCGCCACCATTTCGAGCCCGTCGAACGCCTGTAATCGTGTGCTCACGACGAACTCCCTGAAAATCAAAGTCACTTGGACTCCAACGACAATCCGGCCGAGTCTCATCACGTTCTCGGAATACGGCGCATCTTCGAGCCGCTCTGGCGCCTTTGGATTCACGTTTCCCAACCCCGGAGGTTCCACCCAGGTGAACGGATCCTTCGCGGGCTCAGACAACGGCTCCCGCTCGACCGCGACGGTATTCTTCAGCCGAAGCGCTGCGCAGCTCCTCGCATCCTGCAAGTCAAGTGGCCTGAGCTCAATAACAGTAACGTCAGGTCGAGTGACTCTGAAGTAGTCGATGAATGAAAGAGGTGCCGCGCACGGCTTCCTCAATGACCGGCCGATTGATTCCAGGGCGATCGGTCAGGTCGGCCGATCGCAGCTGCGATGTTGTCACGCCTTGAGCATCAGCAGGTGATACACGAGAAACGTCGGCCACACGATGGCTTTCATGATCGCCACCAAGACCAGCCAGAACGTGCCCGAGTGCGTGTGCACGTAATAGATGAGGGCGCCGATGAAGCCTAGAAACCAGATACCCCCAGCTCCGCCCTTGCTTGCCGCACCCTTAGTCCCACGTCTTCCGACGGAATCAGTCATGGGCCGCCTCGTAGTCTCGGTAGCATCCTGCCCTCTGCAACAGGTGAGATTGCTTCATCCTATGACACAGGGTCTCCTGTGATCATCGTCCGGAACATGCTCCCTGAAGTCCGGCGTTTGGCGGCAAGGCGCTGGGCGTTACGGGGATCCGCATCGTCGGCCAAAGAGGTCATACACGATGGCTCGCATTCCGGCGCAGACGTCAGAAGTCCTTGGAGGCAAGCTGTGCAAATGTGGCGGCGACCGGTCTGGCCACGCGGTGAGCGTCAAAGAGCCCGACCTCGGTCACCGCTCCTTTCGGATCCACCAGGTTGGTCTGCCAGTCGAATTGGTCTCCTCGGCTGTACCAACAGAGCCCGCGTACCGGCAGGCCCTCGTCGCGCAGTCTGCGGAGTCCATCAGTGAGTGAAAGCAACCACGGAATCTGGTCGTTGACGCCAAGGGACAAGTTCGAGGTCTCCGCCACCCAAAAGGGCATGACATATCGCTCGTGCCAACGTCGGAACTCGTCAACTGCGAATGCCACCCGCTCGTCGACCGACCACTCGGGGGCGGGGCCCCCGATGGGATTGACCGAGGTCGGGTAGAAGTCGAGGCCCGCAACGACCCGGTCGGTCACCGCAAGAGAACCTATGCGGTCGAGTAATGCGTCGTCCACGGGATCGAGGTAACGGGCCGACTCCAGCAGAGGGTCGCGCCCGAAGTGCAGGTCCCACACGAGCCACGTCCATGCCCGCAACGCCTGGACGTCGGCTTCGGCCTGTGGCCCGATTGCCACCGGAACCGAGAAGGCTTCGGCCCCGATCCACCAACCGCCGCGATCGCTACGGATGCGCGCCAGTGCCTCGAGGTTGGCCAGCACGATATTGGCCAGGATCCGCGCATGATCCGGCCCTGATGCGAGCCGGTCATTCCACATTCCCAGGCAGCCGGACATCAATGCCGTGATGCCCGGCTCATTGACCGGTGTGAACCATCGCGGCTCTCGGTAACGGTTGAGGAATGCATCTACGTACCGACAGAACGAGTCAACCCATCGCTGATCGGCAAAGCCAGCGAAGGAGTCGGGCAGTCCAAAGTGCAACAAGTCGACGATGGGCTCGAGACCGTGCTCAGCGCATCCGGCCAAGGCCCGATCCCAAAGCGTCCAGTCGTAATGACCCGGTTCAGGCTCGGTCAGACGCCATGGTGCGCCATATCGGACGATCTCGACGCCGAGCGCGGCGATCGAACGAAGGTCGTCGTCTGTGTGGGAGTAGTGTCCACTTTGAGCGAACTGGTCGTGGCGAAATGGGACCCCATCGACAAGTACCAGGGGATCCGACCCCTCTTCGCCGACGGCCCAGGCAAAGACCGGGAATGCGTTCTCGCCACCACCCGTGCTCACGATGCGAATCTAGTGGAGCCTGAATGTCCGCCACATCGCAGATGAACACGACGTGACTCTTGGCGAATGCGTCATGCGCGACATCCCGGGCCCGGTGCGGACCGGCCGCGCCGTATCGACCTGCGCCGTCAGACCGGTGAATACCACCGATCGGGACGGCGGGCCCAGGTTCGGTGCGGTACCCTGCCGCCGATGAGCTGGACACCGCCGCCACGAGCTCCATGGGTGGAGAAGGTCGTCGCCTATGGACACGGCCTCGGCGACAACGGACGATCGATCGTGTCGCTCAGAGCCGACGACCTGCTCGCCGCCGCACGGTCGGCCACCGGCCTGGACGACGCCGGTGACACCTGGTTTCGTGACCCGCTGGAACGCCTGTGCACGGCCCTCGACGACGAGGCCGAGTTGCACCTGGCGGGTCGCCTGCGCGCTCGCGCCGAGCTCCAGCTCATCCTCCAGAACCGGCTGCGGCTGGTGGATCTTTGGGAGCGCGAGCCCACGGTCGGCCAAGAGACCGTGCGGAGCCCCATCATCGTGACCGGCCTCGGTCGTTCCGGCACGACTCTCCTGCACGAACTGCTCGCGTGCGACCCGGCCAACCGGCCGCCGCTCCTGTGGGAGCTGGTGCATACCGTGCCGGGTGCAGTTCAGACCCCTGACGGTCAAGGTCCCCCGGCCGGGACGGAGTGGGCCGGGCTCATGGATGACGAGATCACATTGATGGACGCCATGGTGCCGGCCTTCACCGCCATGCACGAGAACGGTGGCCATCTACCGACCGAGTGCATATTCATCTTCGCCCATCAGTTCTCGAGCGACATGTTCACCGGCCTCTACAACGTGCCGAGCTACACGATCTGGAAGAGCGAAGCCGATCAGACTCCCGCCTACGTCTGGCACCGCCGCATGCTGCAGACGCTGCAGTGGAGTCCCCGACCCGATGACCGCCCGACGCCGTCGTGGGTCGTGAAGGCTCCGTCACACCTGGGGTCGCTCGACCTGGTGTTCGCCACCTACCCCGACGCCCGGGTCGTCATGACGCACCGGGACCCGCTGCGGGTGATGGGGTCCCTGGCCGACACCATGGCGACCCTCCACTGGATGCACTCCGATCGGGTCGCCCATGCCGACCTCGTCGAGCTCCTCTGCATGGGTGTCGAGATCCAGATGAACAACGTCACCGCCGTACGGGACTCCGGGAGTCTCCCCGCCGAGCAGATCAGCGACGTGGTCTACAAGGACCTCGTTGCCGATCCGATCGGCACGGTCACCAACCTCTATCGGAAATGGGGAATGACGCTTTCCGACGAGGGGCTCGCCCGGCTGCGCGCCTACGTGGATGCCCGTCACATGAACCGGGAGGTCGGGGAGCACCATTACCGCTTCGAGGACACGGGCCTCGACCTCGCCGAACACCGGGCCATCGTCGCCGACTACCGGGAGCGTTTCGGGGTCCCGTCCGAGGTCTGAACGCGGATCCCGCCGGTCAGCGCCCTTTCAGGCTCGCAATCGGCACCAACTCGCACGAGGGATGGGGCGGGCCATCGGCCAGCACCCACCGCACGATCATGTAGCCCTCGCGCCGTCCCTGGGTGTCCAACCAGTTCGGGACCCCGGGGTCGGTCGGAGAGATCACCAACCGCCAATCGCCGTCCGCCGAACGCTGCGCCGTCTTGTTGTTCAGGTTAGTGGTGGTGTAGCGGTAGTCGAGGCTCTCCATCCATGCCGTGGACGTGGTCAGACCCCAGTACAGGAACTCCGTCGCCGGGTCGTGGACGGTCACCACGAGGGCCTCGCCCTCACCCAGTACCCAGCGTCCGCCGTGGTAGGTCATCTCGGCGTTGCTGTGGGACCGGATCTCGTCGTCCTGGGCGGCGACGTGCTGGGCGCCTGCGGTTCCTCCGAACGTGTTCACGTTGTCGGCGGTGTCGTGCCACATGTTCACGGCTGTCGCCGCCACGAACTGGAGGAACAGTGCGGCGAACTCGAGCTTGCCGGCCAGCTCTTCGGCGCCGAGAACGGGGGGCGGCTCGCCGTCCACCAACTCGACCCGGAGGTCGGCGGGCTTGTCCACACGGCGGTCGAAGAACGTCTCCCGCACAGCCAGCTGCCCGGTGCCCGGCGCCATCTCGATGCAGTTCTTCGAGCCTGTGGCGGGCCGACCGCCGACGGGCACGATGAGGATGTCCACCTCGCCGTTGGGCCCGAGCTCGAACTGGTCGACGTGGGCTTGGACCGTCGTGCCCGTCCTGCCACCCACCGGGCCCTGCCCGACCGGCGTGCCGAAGGTGAGGCCGATGTAGGCAGCCTCACCTCTCGTGCCAACGAGGCGATAGGCCCGCGTCTCGTCGAGCGCGCAGAACCCGTAGCGGACGTCGGGATTGTCCACGAGGAGCTTGCGGTACTCGGTCTGCGACTGGAACAACTGAGGGTGCAACGGGTCCGACTTCTCGATGAACCACTCCTGAGCCAGCGAGGCCAACCGGGTGATCCACCGGTAGCCCTCGGCCTCGTCGACGGCGGTGCGGGGGACCGCCTCCGCCGTCCTGACCGTCTGGATCGCCGCTTCCTGCGAGTCGATCCACACCTTCCACGCCGCGTCGAGCCGTGCCCGACCGGGATCGTCCTGCCTCGCGGTGTCCTGTGCGTCTTCCACGAGGGCAGAAGCTAGGGTGCCGCGCCATGGCCACGCCAGAGCGGTGGTCCGTGCTGGTGACCGGGGCCACGGGACGGATCGGCTTCCCCATCGCCCGGGCTCTCGCCCGGGACCACGACGTCTTCGGACTGGCCCGGTGCTCCGGGCCGGGGGACGAGGCGCGGCTTCGGGCCGCCGGCATCGTGCCCATCGTGGGCGACGTGGCCGAGTTCGACCCCAGGTCGATCGCCGATGTCGGAGGGCGCCCCGTGACCCACGTCTTCCACGCTGCGGCGCGCATCGGTGCGGAGGCCAGGACCGACTGGCAACGCACCTTCGAGGTCAACGCCCAGGCGACCGGGCGGCTGATCGCCGGCTGCGCCCGCAGCTCGGGGTCCGCATTCGGGGGCTTCGTCTTCTGCTCGTCGGGCTCGACCTACGAGTACCAGGGTCGGCGTCCTCTTCGCGAGGATGATCCCCCCGGGGTCCACCTCGGGGTCTACAGCTTGTCCAAAATCGCCGGTGAGGCTGTCGCCCGGTTCAGCGCCGCCGACCACGGCGTACCTCTGACCGTCATCCGCATCTTCTCGACGTACGGGCCTCTCGGTGGAGCTCCGGCCGACCGCCTCGACCGCATCCTGGCGGACAAGGAGGTCGTCCTGCACCCGGATCGCCCCAACAACTACAACCCCATCTACGAAGACGACTACGTGCGGCTGGGCATCAGGGCTCTGGAGCGGGCCGCCCGGCCGGCCGTGACGGTCAACTGGGCCGGGAGCGAGACGGTGAGCGCCGAGGAGTACTGCCAATTCCTCGCATCACTGGTCGGCAGGGAGGCCCGTTTCCGCTATGACGATGCCGCGCCGTGGCCACTGTGGCCCGACGTGACGAGGATGCACGACGTGCTTGGCCGGACGGCGGTGCCGTGGCAGGAGGGCATGCGTCGGATGGTGCAGGCGCGTCATCCGGACGCTCTTGTGCGGTAGAGAGCCGGCCCGTGCCTCGCTGGTGGATCGGCAAGATGTTGCCGTCCGATGGCACCCAGCAGGAGGAACCGATGCCGGTCACGTTCGATGAGGTCACGAGAAGATCACCGGCGCAGCGCGTCACGTAGAAGGCGACAATGGCGCCTCACCTGTGCTTGGCCGACGAGGGTCTGTCGAGTGATGCCCGCCAGTCGGTGCTCGCCGCTCACCTCGCCATCTGCAAGTTCAAGGCTGGTGCCTGACCCGCGACGGCCGTTACGGGCGAGTGGCACCCGGACCGAGTCGCAATCGTAGTTCGGCTTCATATTCGCGGATGGCAGGTCCGGCGTATTGCTCTTTGAGTGCAGTGAGGCTCGGATAGCCGGCATCCCGCTCCGCATCCCACTCATCGGCAAACCGCCCGCTCTCGATATCATCGGCAAGAGCCCGCATCGTCGGAAGCAGGTCAAGATGGTCGTAGCGGCCGCGTCGGGTCAGCTGGCCATATTGACTTGTCGGCGAATGGTACTCCGACTGGACTGCGTAGCCGACCTCTCGAAGCAATCGATACGTCCTCTCCACTTCACCCGACAACACCAGTTCGGTGATCACAGCCTCAATGGGTATGCCGTGTTCAACCATCGTCTGGACGAATGCGTTGCTGACGGCCGTGAGCGCCGGTGAGAGCACCTGCTCCACCCCAAGATCGAGTACCGCCTCCTGCATCGGCGTGAGTTCGATTCCGCCCTGACGCAAGCCACCAATGGCCCCTGCCACCGCGAGCACGCGAGCAAGAGCACCGCCGGTCACGTCTCGGTGTACGCCCAGAGCCGAAATGAACCCCACGCCTTCTTCGTAGCAACGCCTCACTTCAGGCCCGAGCATCCGTGGGGCCACCATGCCCGCGTCTCCCTGAGTCGCGAGCCGGCCGAACGCGAGGGTGTAGCCCGAGGCCACGATCACACAGGACTGTGGGCCCGTCGCGAGTCCCAGCAGGGGTATGACATCGTCGGGAACAAGGATGCAGACGACATCGGCATCGTTGGCAGTCGAAACATCGTGCGTCTCGAAACCATCCGACGCCGCTTGTTCGCGAGTCGAATCGCGCCGGACACAGACGACCGGCTGGCACCCACTGTCCCTCAGGTTGAGGGCCCAGGAGCGTCCCTGGTTGCCGTACCCCACCACAGCAACCGTCTTCCCGGTAAGTGCTCCGGGATCGGCTTCGTCCTCGTAGTAGATCTTCGTCATGGCGTGATTATGCCGCGAGGGCCCGTGGCGCAACCAGTAGGGCAGGCGACTCGGTTGTCCTTTCGAATTGCGGTTCGCGACCACCGCTTGAGATCGACCGACACGGCACTCCGAGACGCTGCGTTACGGTTTCGCGATGGCCCACGACGACAGCGGAACTTTCGAGCGGGCGGCACGAGCGGTCTCAGCGGGCGCCGACCCGATCGAGGCGGCCCGATCGATCGTCGGGGCGATGACCCCCGACGAGCGCCTGTGGTGCCTCGACGGCGACGTGCCCTTCTGGGCAGGTTTGGAGGACCTGGGCGCCGGCGGCTACCACAAGCGCCCGTTCCCGGCCGCCCGCGTCGAGCGTCTGGGCATACCAGGCTTCGCCTTCAGCGACGGCCCGCGCGGCGTGGTCATCGGGCCGGCGACCTGCTTCCCGGTGAGCATGGCGCGCGGCGCCACCTGGGACGTCGATCTCGAGGAGCGCATCGGCGACGCCATCGGGCGCGAGCTTCGGGCTGTGGGCGCCACCCTGTACGGCGGGGTGTGCGTGAACGTCCTGCGCCACCCGGCCTGGGGTCGAGCCCAGGAGACCTACGGCGAGGACCCCGTGCACGTGGGCGAGCTGGCAGCGGCCCTGACCCGAGGCGTCCAACGCCATGCCATGGCGTGTGTCAAGCACCTGGCGTGCAACTCCATGGAGAACGCGCGCTTCGTCGTCGACGTCACCGTCGACGAGGTGAGTCTCCACGAGGTCTTCCTCCCCCAGTTCCGGCGGGTCGTCGACGAAGGCGTGGCCGTCGTGATGAGTGCATACAACTCCGTGAACGGCCACTGGTGCGGCGAGAACCGGCCTCTCCTGACCGACGTCCTGCGTGACGAGTGGGGCTTTCAAGGCTTCGTGATCAGCGACTGGATCTTCGGGCTGCGCCACGCGGCGGCTTCGGTGGGGGCCGGGCTCGACGTCGAGATGCCCTACCGCATGATGCGTGCACAGGGCCTACCGACCGCACTCCAGCGCCACGAGGTGTCCCAGGACGATGTCGACCGCTGCGTGACCCGACTCCTGGCCACCCTGTTGCGCTTCCACGGCGTGGTGGCCGGTCCGCGGCCCGGCCCAGAGGTGCTGGCCTGTGGCGAGCACCGGGCCCTGGCCCGCGAGGCGGCCGCCAAGTCCGTGGTCCTCCTCCGGAACGAGCCCGTGGCCGGCACGGCGGTGCTCCCGATCGATCCGGCGACGGTGCGGCGCATGGCGGTCGCCGGGCGGCTGGCGGCGGTGAGGAACCTCGGCGACGGTGGATCGAGCGACGTGTGGGCCCCGACGGTGGTCACCGCCGTCGACGGACTGCGGGCCGCCCTGCACTCGGCCGACGTGGTCCACCTCGACGGGGGCGACCTCGCCGCCACCGTCGCCACCGCGTCGGAGTGTGACGTCGCCCTGGTCGTCGTCGGCTACACCCGCGAGGACGAGGGCGAGTACATCGGCGGCGACGGCACCGCGCATCTGGCCGAGCTCTTCCCCGGCCCCGACGACCCGGACCTGGCGCGACAATTCACCGCCGGCGTCGCCGCGGCGCCGGGAGTCGACATGTCGACGGCGGTCCCCGGTCCCGAGCCGCTCGGATTCGCCCCCGGCGGGGACCGTCGGTCGCTGCGCCTCCATGCCGAGGACGAGGCCCTGATCGAGGCGGTCACCGCCGCCAACCCGCGCACCGTCGTGGCCATCGTGGCGGGCAGCGCGGTCGTCGTCTCGTCCTGGGCGCACCGGGTGCCGGCCATCGTCCAGTCCTGGTATGCGGGAATGGAAGGGGGCAACGGGTTGGCCGACGTGCTGCTGGGCGCCGTCGGCGCCGGAGGCCGTCTCCCCTTCACGGTGCCCACCGACGAGGCACACCTCCCCCCCTTCGAGCGCGATGCCGACGCGGTGACCTACGGCCCCTGGCACGGCTGGTGGCTCCTCGAACGGGAGGGCAACGCACCGGCGTATCCCTTCGGATTCGGGTTGTCGTACACGACGTTCGAGTCCGAGGGGTTCTCGGCGACGGTCGAGGCCGACGGGATCGTGGTGCGGGGAACGGTGCGCAACACCGGGTCCCGGCGCGGCACCGACGTCGTACAGGTCTACGGCGGGCACCGGCATTGGGACGCGTCGGACCGCCCGGCGCGGCGACTGCTCGGATTCGCCCGCATCGAGATCGACGCCGGGGCACGGGCCGATGTCGTGATCAGGGTTCCGCTGGCGCGTGTCGCCGTGCGCGACCCGGAACTCCGACGCTGGGTCGTCGAGCCGGGCACGTATCTGATCGACGTCGGCCGTCATGCTGCGGACCGCGCCGCGCCGCGCTTCTCGGTCGAGGTGGCCCCCCGGACACAGCGGCGCCGCCGCGAACCGAACCGGACGGCGCCCGGTCCACGCTGAGGGTCTGCCTCCTCTTCCTGGTCAAAGCGGGTCGCTCGTCAAAGTTAACGATGGACCGAATCGGCCCGGTTCAGGTAAGAAAGATGGTTGTTCGTGTCGGAGGAATCCACGGGCAACTCCTCGGGGGGGAAATGACACGGCGCTCGGTGGGGGTACTGGCAGCCGCGTTGGTCGTCGTGCTGTCGGGCACCGTCGGCTACTCCACCACCTCGGGGTCGCCCGCGGCGGCGGCTCAGACCGATCCCGCCGCCAACCTCACTCTTCCCCAGTCACTCCTCGACACCCAGTACACCGACTGCCGGATCGAGCCCATCGACAATTCGGTCGGCTGCACCGAGGCCCTGCTGGCCGAGATCAACTACGGCCTGGCCACCGAGCGCCTCGCCCCCATGGCTCTCCCGAGCAACTGGTACTCGCTGAGCGTGCCCGAGCAGACCTTCGTGGTCGTCGACCTGGAACGCGTGGCCCGGGGGCTGCAACCCTTCAGGGGCCTGAGCTTCATCTGGGACGCAGTGGCCCAGACCGGAGCCGAGAGCTACCAAGACCCCCCTACCCCGCAGGGATACGCGTGGGAGGGGACCGAATGGGCCGGCGGCGTCGCCAATCCGCTGCAGGCCGACTTCGTGTGGATGTACAACGACGGCTTCGGAAGCCCCAACATCGACTGTCCGTCGGCGGGCGCGCCCGGCTGCTGGATCCACCGCAACAACATGCTGGCGGTGGGCTCGTGCACCACGTGCCTGGTGGGCGCGGGATACGCCACCGTCGACGGTTTCGCCTCCGTGGCGGCCGTCTTCGTGGAACCGAACGGTGCCGCCCCTCCGTTGGCATTCACCTGGGCCAACAACGTGGCGCCGTTTCTCGGAAGGCCTCAGCCGACGGAGCCTCCCGTGAGCGGCAGCTCCCGGCCGGCCACGGGGGGATACCGGGAGGTGGCGGCCGACGGCGGCATCTTCGCCATGGGCGCCCCGTATTACGGCTCCATGGGGGGCACGCCCCTTGCCGCCCCGGTCGTGGGCATGGCCGTCGACCCGTGGACGGCGGGCTACTGGGAGGTCGCCGCCGACGGCGGGGTGTTCACCTTCAACGCCCCCTTCTACGGGTCCGAGGGTGGGGTGGCGTTGCAGGCCCCGGTGGCGGGGATCGCCCTCTGACCCGACGCGCCTGAGCCCCGGTAACGGGT
>JARLGQ010000089.1 GCA_031292675.1 Acidimicrobiales bacterium | reverse complement strand
GCCCTGGCCCGGTCGTCTGCGCTCGAGGACCGCCGGGCCGACGCCGCCTGATCGACGCCCGGGACTGGATCGGACCGGTGCGGGCGGCGAGGACGCTACCGTCGGATGCGTGCCATCGCTCGCCCAACGACTCGGCTACGCCGAGGACGCCAAGCTCCTGATCCTCAACTGCGACGACCTCGGGTTCTGCCACGCCGCCAACGTGGGGGTGTACCAGGCGCTGCGCGACGGCCTGGCCACGAGCGCCAGCCTGATGGTCCCCTGTCCGTGGTCCCGCGGTGCGGCGGCGGCCTACCGGGGCGACGACGTCGGCGTGCACCTCACCGTCAACGCCGAATTCGACCTCTACCGATGGGGGCCCATCACCCATGCCCCGTCCCTTCTCGACGGCGACGGGGGATTCCCCCGCACCGTCGAAGACGTCTGGGATCACGCCGATCTCGACGAGGTGCGCCGCGAGTGCCGCGCCCAGATCGAACGGGCCATCCTGTGGGGCTTCGACGTGAGCCACCTCGACGCCCACATGGGCACCATGCAGATCAAGTCGGAGTTCTTCGACGCGTACCTCGACCTGGCCGTGGAGTTCAAGCTTCCCCTGAGGCTCTCGGGGGCCGACACCGAGGGTCTCATCGGCTTCCCGTTCCGTGCCCTGGCCGCCGAGGAGGGAGTGGTGTTCCCCGACGACTTCGTGTACGTGCCCGGGGTGGGCAGCCGCCAGATCCTGCTCGACGCCATCCCCCGGCTCGAGCCGGGGGTGACCGAGGCCTATTTGCACCCCGCCGTGGACAGCCCCGAGCTCGAGGCCATGGCCACCGACTGGGAAGCCCGCGTGGACGACCACCGGCTTCTCGTCCACGACCCCGACCTGCGCGAGACGCTCGACGACTGTGGTGTCACGTTGATCGGCTACCGCCCGTTACGCGACCTGATGCGGGCCAGGATCTGAGCGCCGCCCCGCGCCAGCTCCGAGGGGCCCCGACCGGGACCACCCGAGATCAGAACTCGGTGATGGCGGCGATCTCGGTCTGGAGCAGCTTGTACTCGGGCGAGTTGGTGATGGGCAGCAGCGACATGACCTTGGCCATGTTCCCCGTCACCTTGACCTTGCCCTGCATGAAGGCGGCGTTGGCGTCGAGCTCGCCCTTCTGGATCTTGAGGGCGTCGGGGTAGGCGGTGGTGAGCGTCACCTCGGCGTCGGCCAGGCGCCCGAGCTGGCTCTCGGTGATCTTGCCGTTCTCGAGGACCCAGTAGTAGTCGATGTCCCCGTCGGGCGCGCCGGTCACCACGTACTGCATCCGGGCCGAGGCGCCGGGCCGGTCAGGCTGGCCTTCGGCCATCTTCCTGGTCTCGTCGAGCCACTCCTGACTGAGCCACTTCGACATGTCGTCCTCCCTGGGTCGTCGGCTTCAGATGCGCAACAGCCACCCTCTGAGAGGGGCTCTCGGCATCGTCGGGGCATGTTACCGAGCGGCGAGGTCCCGTACACCGGCGAAGAGGTCGTCCTCGACAACGGCGTCCCCGGTCGGGCCCACCAGGCTGCGAGCCAGGATGTACTCGTCGATCGGGTGGATGGAGCGGGCCACCTCGGGAGGCAGTCCGAACCAGAACGGGGAGGTCGGGTCGACCTGCGTGGCATGGGCCAGCAGGGCCTCACGGCGGACGTCGGCGAAGCCCGAGATGTCCACCGTCGTGGTGTAGTTCCGGACCATCTTGCTGGCCCGCTCCCTCCAGGCCTCGTCGAAGGGTGACTCCAGTCCGAGCTCGACGAACTTCTCGTGCATGGCCATCACCCGGGTTGCCGACCATCCCACGTAGTAGAGCTTCAGGGGCTGGAAGGCCTCGCCGGCCTCGGGGAAGGCGGAGGGAACGCCGGCGGCGTCGAACGCCGCCAGCGAGATCTCGTGATCGCGCAGGTGGTCGGGATGGGGATAGCCCTTTTGGTCGTCCTCGTAAGTCACGATCACCTGGGGGCGGGCCCGGCGGATGACGGCCACGAGCTTGCCCACGGCCTCGTCGAGGGGCGCCTGGGCGAAGCAGTCGGGGCGGAGGTTGGCGGGCGTGTCCTTCATGCCCGAGTCGCGGTAGCCGAGCATGACCACTTCGTCGTAGCCGATGAGCGAGGCGGCGAGCTCGAGCTCGCGGCGGCGGATGCCGGCGATGTCGGCGCGCACCTCGGGCGTGTCCATGGCGGGGTTGAGGATGTCGCCCTCCTCCCCCCCCGTGCAGCACACGAGCACCGTGTGGACGCCCTCGGCGTGGTAGCGGGCCACGGTGGCGGGCCCCTTCGACGCCTCGTCGTCGGGGTGGGCGTGGACGGTCAGCAAGGACAAGCGGGTGCTCATCGCCCTCACGGTACCCGGATGCCGCCGCCGTCGGGACCGTGCCCGGGGGGCCGCCGTCGAGCGTCTCGGGGCTGCCCGGGGTCGGGCCCCGGAGGGGAGCCCGAAGAAGGCCGGATCGTGGTGCACGCCGCCCCACCAGGGGCTGCGCGCGGCGACCCGGCGATGCCCCTCCCCTATGCTCTGATCTGAGATGGGCATCTTCAAGCGGTTCCTGAACATCTTCCGGGCCAAGACCAACAAGCTGCTCGACAAGGTCGAGGACCCGCGCGACACCCTCGACCTCTCCTACGAGAAGCAGCTCGAGAACATCCAGAAGATGCGGCGCAGCATCGCCGAGGTGGCGACCGCCAAGAAACGCGTCGAGATCCAGGCCAACCAGCTCCAGCAGCAGGCGTCGAAGCTCCAGGAACAGGCCCGGATGGCCCTCGGCCAGGGCCGGGAGGACCTGGCCCGGGAGGCGCTCACGCGGCGGACGACCGTCGCCGAGGAGCTGACCGAGCTCGAGACCCAGCACGCCCAGATCTCCGCCCAGCAGGACAAGCTCGTCGAGACCTCCGAGCGTCTCGGGGCCCAGGTGGCTGCGTTCCGGACCCGGAAGGAGACCCTGAAGGCGACCTACACCGCCGCCGAGGCACAGTCCCGGATCGGCGAGGCCGTGGCCGGGATCTCTGGTTCCATGAGCGACGCCGGCGCCACCATGCAGCGCGCCGAGGACAAGATCTCCCAGATGCAGGCGCGGGCGGGCGCCATCGACGAGCTCCTGGAGTCGGGCGCACTGACCGACCTGAGCTCGAGCACCGACGACATCCAGGCCAAGCTGAACAAGGTGAGCGCCACGTCCGAGGTCGAGCGCGAGCTCGCCGCCCTGAAGACCGAGTTGGCCGTCGCGCCCGCCGCGGGGCTCCCCCCCGCCGCCGAGTCCCCGACGGCGCCCCCACAGACGACCCGTTCCCCAGCCGCCACCCCAGACCCGCAACCCGAGGTGAATCCCTGATGGCGATCGACCGCCGCATCCCCGCCGACCACGGCCTGACGGTCCGGATGTTCATCACCGGACTGCTCATGGTCCTTCTCTACGCCCTCGTCATCGGAATCCTCTTCGCCGTGGGCCTCAACCTCGGGGTGATCCTCGTGATCGCCGCCGTCTTCCTGTTCTGCCAGTACTGGTTCTCCGACAAGATCGCCCTCTTCGGCATGCACGGGCGCATCGTCACTCCCGAGCAGGAGCCCGAGCTCCACGGCATCATCGACCGGCTCTGTGCCCTTGCCGACATGCCCAAGCCACGCGTGGCGATCGCGGACGTGGACATGCCCAACGCCTTCGCCACGGGCCGCAACCCGAAGAACGCCGTCGTGTGTGCCACACGGGGCATCATGCGCCGACTCGACGAGCCCGAGCTCGAAGCGGTCCTCGCCCATGAGCTGTCCCATGTGGCACA
Source organism: Acidimicrobiales bacterium (assembly GCA_031292675.1). Taxonomy (GTDB): domain Bacteria; phylum Actinomycetota; class Acidimicrobiia; order Acidimicrobiales; family UBA8190; genus Chersky-840. Next base: position 1,679 of record JARLGQ010000089.1, on the reverse strand, counting down.
CCGCGACGTCGCCATCATGACCATCGCCAGCTTCCTCGGGATGGTGGCCGGCCTGATCACGCGGTTCACCATCTACGCGGGGCTCTTCGGCGGTTTCGGGGGCGGCGGCAACAACCGCGACAGCGGCGGGCAGGCCGCCATGATCGAGCTGGCCGTGATCGTGGTCTCCGCCCTCATCTACGCCATCAGCTTCCTCCTCACCATGGCCCTGTCGCGCTATCGCGAGCTGGCCGCGGACCGCTCCGGCGCCATCCTGATCGGCAGACCGTCGCTGCTCGCCTCGGCTCTGGTGAAGGTCACCGGGGAGATGTCTCGCATCCCCACCCGGGACCTGCGCTCAGCGGAACACTTCAACGCCTTCTACTTCACCCCCGCGCTTTCCCAGGGCACCAGCCTGTCGTCGCTCTTCTCGACCCATCCGCCGCTCCAGAAGCGCCTTGACCAGCTGGCCAAGCTCGAAGCCGAGATGAACCAACCCGGATGAGGCCGGGCAGCATCGACGAGACCCGACGCTCGACGACGGCGGCGCGCTGATGGGCTTGTTCGACACCCTGCTGGGACGGACCAAGCCCGTCCGGGCCAATCTGGACGCGCTGTTCTCCCTACCCTCCGCGGCGATCACCCTCCAGGTGACCGCCGGTCTCGTGCCCACGGGACGAGCCGGCGTGTGCTTCAAGCCGCCGGCGGGCCAACCCTTCGCCGAGATGCAGGCCGAGCTGGAGCAGTTGCTCGACGCACCCGACGAGCCCGCGCCGAGCCCCACCGCGCCGAGCCCCACCGCTCCGGGCACGCCGGCCTCGGGCGCGCCCGCTCCGGCCCCGACCGGGCCTCCGGCCACACCCCAGGTGCGTCACGTGGGCGACAAGTTCGGATACCGGTGGATCATCGTCGAGGCATCCGCGGTCGACGACCTCGTGACGCGCGTCCACATGGTGCACTCCTCGCTCCAGGACGCAGGCTGGAGCACCCAGCTTCTGTGTTCGGTCTTCGGCTTCGCGCCCGGGCCCACCCAGATACCCGGAGCCGACGCCGAGGCGGGGGCTCCCGAGGCGAGCGGGTCGAGCGCGGAGGCCATCACGCGCCCGCTCTACCTCGTCTACCTGGCCAAGCAAGGCACCTTCTACCCCTTCGCGCCGACGGGCAACGAGCAACGGGACAACGAGCTCGAGCTCCGGCTCAAGGGCATGCTGGCCGAGGACCTCCCCATCGAGCCCGACCTGTCGCGGTGGTTCCCGATGTGGGACCTCCCCATCGCCTGAGACCCGGCGCCCAGACGCGCCAGCCAGACGCGGCAGCCTGACAGTCAGGCGGACCGAGTCGGCATGCCGTAGGGGTCCCAGGCCGGGGGCCCGGCGTCGAGGCTCTCGAGCCTCGTGCACAGCAGCTCGACCACGTCCTCGGGGTCGAGGGTGCTCGCTCCCCCGTCGGCGAGATGCAAGGCACCGGTGAGAGCGCCCGCCCCGTCGAAGACCCAGCGGGCGCCGGTTCCCTCCAGGGCCGAGAGCTCGGTGGCCACGCCGGCCAGGTCCACGCGTGGCACCGGACGGCGGGTCTCGAGCCGGACCCACGACTCGTAGCGGTAGCGGACCTCCACCCGACCACCTGCGATCGTCGCCACCCGGAGGAGGTCGGTGCTCGAGTGGACCGCGGCGGGGTGCAGCGGCGCGCCTCCCCACGCG
>JARLGQ010000007.1 GCA_031292675.1 Acidimicrobiales bacterium | reverse complement strand
GGCGGGCCATGGCACTGAGCGATCAGAAACGGGTCACGGGGCCCACGGGATGCCAGGTGGTGCCATCGGTGGTAGCCCAGAGTCCGATCTCCGGAGCAAGGAGCCAGGCCATGCTCGACGACCATACGTCGAAGGAGCCGGCTCCTTCGCCTTGTTCGTTGACTCCTGGGACGACGATCCAGGTGACGCCACCGTCGGTGCTTTCGGTCAGCGTATTGAAGCCTGCGAGCCAGAGCTCGCTCGCTGAACCGGATGCCATGAAGTCCGCCGCAGCGGTGGGAAGAGAACCGGGAGCGATCGGCGCGGTGAGGCTGGCGATGGCCGAAACCGTGCTCCACGTCTGGCCGCCATCGTACGTGCGCATGAGCGCCTTGGTGCTGCTTCCGGCCGCAGCTCCGCCGTTGCACAGCAGCCACCAATCGCTCGGACTCGCCGCGGTGAAACTGGCGTCCGACAGGCAGAGATCTCCGGGTCCCCTGGGCGAGGCGCGAAGGTTCCACTCCCGGCCACCGTCGGCGGTGACCACCAACGTGCCGGGACTGCCCCCGTAGTCGGACATCATCAGGACCACGACATCCGGCGAGACCACGAAGAGGTTCGGGGCCACGTCGGGGTGAAGCGAGGGAAGGGGCACGGTCTCCCAGGCGCCACCCGCCAGCGGTTTTCGTTCAAGAACCGGACTGCACCTGAAGGTGCCCTTCGAGCCAGACGTCGGTGGGCACGCCAACGCCCATAGCGAGTCGCCCATCCTGGCCACCTTGACCACGGGCTCCGGGAGCGGTTGGGGCGCCCACGTCGTTCCGCTGTCCGTGGTGAACAGAAGCGTGCCGCCCGGGCTCAGGGCCCAGACGGTGGTCACCGAGACCGCCACGATCTGCTCGAGGACCGGTTGCGTGCTCGCAGTAGGCGGCTTTGACGAGAGAGGGGAGCCCTGCGTCATCCACTGCAGGCCGCCGTCCGTGCTCGACGCGAGACGTACCGGCTGGGCCCGCTGGAAGACGCCGACGCCGGGAACCCGGCAAGAGATCGCCGGGGCGCTGAGAGCCACGCCGATGGCGGGAGCGAGAAAGTCGATGGCGCCCAATCGAGCGGGACCGACGGCCATACCGCTGGGCAACGAGGCTGGTGCCGAGCAGGACTTGGCGCCGGACACCGCCGTGCCAGGCGCGGATGAGGTCGTCGTCCCACCAACGACATGGTCGTGCTGAGCGCCTCGGTGGGGCCCTGCGCAGGCTCCGAGGGCGACCAGGAACACGAGGCCAAGAATCCGACCTCGTGGCCTACCCGACATCGCCCCTATCCTCTCCCCTGGAGATTCGGCCACCGTCGAACTCAGCGGCCTCGTTTGACCGGTTCCACGCTCGAGACCACCCGTCGGTTGACGCGCCCGAGCTTGGCGAATCGCCGGCGCCTTCGCTCGTGGTGGTCAGCGCTACGCCGGAAGCGCTGTCGCGACGTGGGGGAGGGCGAGGATCGCCTGGAGGGGTTCACCGGCTTCGTGTCCCAGGGCGCGGCGGGCGAAGGCGGCCAGAGCCTCCTCGTGGGCCACGTACGCCTCGGCGATCGAGCGCTCGGTGTCGTCCGAGGCGAGCGATACCAATTGCCTGTACTTGGCGAGGAATTCGGTCGTGATCGGTTCAAAGGAGGTGAGGAACTCCTCCCATGTCATCCCGGACACAGCGTCGGCCAGTTTGGCGGCGGCGATCACGGTGGCATCCGTATCGCCTCGTTCAAAGGCGTGCCGCTCGAATACCGGCTCAGCGAGCTCCTTGGTCGCGCGTTCGAGGAGCGTCAGCACCTCGAGTTGGTGCCGACGATCAGCGTCTTTCTCACGCCCGGCCAATAGCCCGAAGAGAGTCTCGCCGAGTACCTCTCCCTGGTAGGACTCGACCCACAGCTCCCGCGCGTTCACGCTCCCACTGTAAGACCCACCGGGTCACCCCGCCACGGAGATGTCAGGCCCGAGCGCTTGCGGTCGCGGACACATCTCGACGTGATGAAGCGGCTCAGACAGACTCTGGGCCGTGGCAATGCGAGTCGACCCGAGTATCGGCCTATTGGTCGGGCACAAATTGCCCCTGGTGACGATGACCGCCCTTGCCCTTGCTGCGTCGGGATGCGCCGGAGCTCCGGGGAGGGCGACGCCGAAGCCGGCGCCGAAGCCGGCGCCGACGACCGTCCATCCGGCGCCAATCCCGGCAACGGGCAATCCCACGACAGGACCGGTTGGACCCCTCAGCGCCAACGGCGGCCCTTTCCTCGAGGACCGGTACGGACGCGTCGTTCTCATGCACGGTGCCGACCTCGTGTACAAGGTGCCGCCGTTCGAAGTGGAGGTGAGCGGCACGGGTCCCAATGTGCTGACTGTGCCCGAAGTCCAGAACATGGCCTCGCTCGGGTTCGACGTGGTACGCCTCGGGATCATCTGGAAGGGTCTCGAGCCCGGCACGGCACCGATCAACGATCCGGCCATCTGTGCTCCCGGGACACCCCGGACGACGGGATCTCGGCAATTCGATTCCTCGGTCTTCAACGCATACCTGACGAGACTCGACGCCACCATTGCCCTGTTGGGAAGTTACGGAATCTCCTCGCTCGTCGACATGCACCAAGATGTGTACAACGACGTGTTCGGTGGCGAAGGTGCTCCCGACTGGGCTGTCTGCACGAATGGCGCGAGACCCAAGCCGAAATTGAACGTCGCCGACTGGTCTGTGAACCTCCGGGGCCCCGGGGTCTCGGCCGCCTATGCGCACTTCTGGAACAACGATGTCGTCGGGAACCTGCAAGGTGAGTTCGACTCGGTCTGGACGAGGGTCGCGGCTCACCTCAGTCGGAATCCGTGGGTGATCGGGTACGATCCGTTCAACGAGCCCTACGGGCCGGGAGTCCCTCCGTACGGCAACGGGGCGTCATTCGACGCCGAGCTGCAGTGCTTCTACGCGGGAACGGCCCATCCCGGAGTGAGCCAGTCCGGCAAGTCGATCACATGTCCACGGGACGACCCCAAAGTCGGGTTGATTCCCCGTATCGAAGCTGCTGATCCGAATCACCTCGTCTTCTACGAGGGGAACTACACAACGGATTCCGGCCCCGCCAATCACATCGGGCCCATGCCGTTCCCGCGCCTGGTCCTGAACTTCCATGACTACTGTTTCTTGCACATTCCCAACGGCCCCGAGCCCCCAGATTTTGCGAGCGTGTGTGGTCCTAGCGAGAACTTGGTCTTCAACGAGCACTTCTCGGAGCGGGCGCGAGACTCAACGTCTCTGCAACGTGGCGGCCCAGGCTGGTTGTTGACCGAATTCGGAGCAACGACGGACGCAGCGGACCTCGGACGGATCACTGCCGATGCCGACTCGCATCTAGTGGGATGGATCTATTGGCAATGGCTCAACTACGACGACCCTACGGGTTCCCATACCTCGGGACTGTGGCCCCCGACCCCGCCCACGCCAACGATGCTCGAGGTGCTGGCGCGAACGTACCCGGCAGCCATCGCCGGCAAGCCGATGACGACGTCCTTCGACCCCGCTTCGGGCCGCTTCACGCTCAAATTCGAGGCCGACCCTCGCATAGCCGAGCCCACCGTCGTCTTCGTACCGGTAGCCATGCATTACCCTCACGGCTACTGCGCAACGGCAACGGGTGCCCGCATCACGTCCGCACCTGACTCCGGTTACGTCGACATCCTCAACGGCGGCGAGGCGTCGGACGTGACGGTGACGATCACCGCCGGCAGTTGCTGATGGTGGGAACAATTTGTCGGGGCGGATGGACTTCCGTAGTCCGTTCAAGCCGCACACGAAGCTGCACGTCGCGGTAGCGGGTGGTCCCACGCCTGTGCCGGGGTATGCTGCAACGGTGAACAATCGGGCACTCTTGGCGGCAGGCGTCGTGATCGTCGGCCTGGTCATGGCGGGCTGCAGCTCGGGGAGCAAGAGCCCGAGCGCAAGCCCCACCGTCGCCTCGACGACCACCCCGACGACCGCTCCTTCTGCGACCACGGCGCCGCCGGCGAGCACTGCGACGACGGTGGCTGTGGCCGGTGGCACCCCAATCTGTCCGACCATGGCCCAAGCCGATGGTGCGCTCGGAGTCTCCGACAACGGTCCGATCCGCACTCCGACGGCGGGGGGTGGGATCGTCTGCGAGTACACCGGAAGTGGGGGCAATGCCGGCGTCACGATCTTTGCGCACCAAAGCGCGTCGGTCTTCGCCGGCCAGGTCGCCCATGCCCCCGGAGCGCCCGCGATGGCGCAACTCTCGGGCGTCGGCGACGGAGCCTTCGGCATGACCGCGGCTGGCCGTTCCATCGTCAACGCTTATTCCAACTCGAGCCGAACCCTTGTGGCGGCCCAAGCCCCCGGCGCCCTGGCCCCGGTCGAAGCTCTGGCTCGGGTCGCCCTCGCCGACAACTGACGGGCCCGAGTCCTCCGACGGCAGCCCGTGTGTGGCTACGCGTCGAACGGGGCGACGACCCGCCTGAGGAGTCCGGCCAGCGTGGCGCGATCGCTCGTGTCGAGCGTTCCCAGGATTGCGTTCTCGCGCGCCACCAGATCCCGGAGTGCAAGGTCGACGCGGCGCCGTCCCACACTGGTCAATTGGACGCGCACCGATCGGGCATCGTTAGGGTCGGGTCGACGGCGGACGAGGCCCCGCTCCTCGAGGTGGTCGATCCGATTGGTCATGGTGCCCGACGTAACCAGCGTCTGGGCCAGCAGCTGGCCAGGCGACAGGTGATGAGGGGGATCCGAACGGCGTAGGGCCGAGAGCACGTCAAATGTCCAGGTCTCCAGGTCGTGGCGGGCGAACACGACCGTGCGCTGGCGCTCCAGGTGACGGGCAAGGCGAGCGACGCGAGAGAGCACCTCGAGGGGCGACACATCGACATCGGGCAACGCCCGGCGCCATCCGGCCGTCAGACGGTCAACCTCGTCTTCCATCAGATCCTCCTGGCCGAGGGACCTCCTCGACAACTATATCTTGACATCGAGAGAGAATCTCTGTAACTCTCTTGATATCGAGAGAGCGGGAGAACGGTGATGGCGGCAGTTCCACCGGATCGACAGCAAGAGGGCGGTCATCGGCGGGGGACGCGGTTCGCCGCCACCGCATCGACCCCGCCAGCCCTCGTAGAACCGGTGTATGCACGGTGGCCCGGGGGGGTTGCCGCGGGACGCGAGCATTTCGGAAGGCCCCTCACGTTCGCCGAGAAGGTGCTCGTCAACCATCTACGCCATCCTCGTAGTCAGGAGCTGACGCGCGGGTGCAGCTATGCGGATTTCGATCCCGACCGGGTCGCCCTCCAAGACGCCCTCGCCCAGATCGTCGCGCTCCAGCTCCTGGTCGCCGGCCTCGACGACGTCCCGGTACCGACCACGGTCCACTGCGACCACCTGATCCAGGCGAAGGTGGGCTCGGCGGCTGACCTGCGGTCCGCACTGGACGTGAACTCCGAGGTGTACGAGTTCCTTCGGACTGCCTGCGCCCGGTTCGGCATCGGATTCTGGAAGCCCGGCTCCGGGATCATCCACCAGGTGATCCTCGAGAACTATGCCTTCCCCGGCGGGATGATGATCGGCACGGACAGCCACACGCCCAACGCCGGCGGATTGGGAATGGTCGCCATCGGAGTGGGTGGCGGTGATGCCATCGACGTGATGACCGGCCAGGCCTTCAACGTGCGCTGGCCCAGGCTCATCGGCGTTCGACTCACCGGGTCTCTTTCAGGTTGGTCGTCGCCCAAGGACGTCATCCTCAAAGTCGCCGAACTGCTCACGGTGACGGGCGGCACCGGCGCCATCGTCGAGTACTTCGGTCCAGGAGCCGAGACGATCAGCGCCACCGGCAAGGCCACGATCTGCAACATGGGCGCCGAAGTCGGCGCAACCACCTCGTTGTTCCCGTTCGATGCCAATATCGCGGCCTACCTCAAGGCGACCCGCCGCGCAGAAGTGGCCGAGCTCGCTTCCACTGTCGCCGGCGATCTGCGTGCTGATCCCGCGGTGGCGGAAGATCCGGGGCGGTTCTTCGACCGGGTCATCGAGATCGACCTCTCCTCGCTGACTCCCATGATCAACGGGCCCGACACCCCCGATCTGGCTCACCGTGTGAGCGAAGTCGGCGTGTGGGCGCACGACAACGGGGTGCCTGCGGAGATCTCGGTCGCCCTGATCGGCTCGTGTACCAACTCCTCCTATGAGGACATGACGCGGGCCGCCTCGATCGCTCGGCAGGCGTCGTCGCATGGTTTGCGGTCCAAGACCCACCTTCTGGTCACGCCCGGCTCGGAGCAGGTCCGCGCCACCATCGAGCGCGACGGACTGCTCGCCGATCTCGAAGCCATCGGGGCCACGGTGCTGGCCAACGCGTGTGGTCCCTGCATCGGCCAGTGGGATCGCAACAACGCCGACCCGAACAAGCCCAATACGATTGTCAACAGCTTCAACCGCAATTTCCCAAAGCGCAACGATGGGAACGCCAACACCAAGGCCTTCGTCACGTCACCCGACATGGTCGTCGCCTTTGCGCTGGCGGGCACGCTCGACTTCGACCCCCTCACCGACTCGATCACGACGGACTCCGGGGAAGACGTGAGGCTCGACGCGCCCACCGGTGAGTACCTGCCCCGCCGCGGTTTCGATCCCGGCGAGTCTGGATTCGTGGCGCCGCCCACGGATCGCACCGGGATTGCGGTCGCCGTTTCGCCCACGTCCGACCGGTTGCAGCTCCTGACTCCTTTCCCCGCCTGGGACGGCAACGACTACACCGAACTGCCCGTGCTGCTCAAGGCGAAGGGCAAGTGCACGACCGACCACATCTCGGCAGCCGGTGCGTGGCTCCGGTACCGCGGCCACCTCGAGAACATCTCGGGCAACCTGTTCCTGGGTGTGGTCAACGCCTTCACCGGTGCAACAGGAGAGGGCAAAGACCCGTCCGACGGTCGTACCCGCTCCTTTGCCGACATCGCCACACACCTCGCCCGGTCCGGGATTCGGTGGTGCGTGGTGGGAGACGAGAACTACGGCGAGGGTTCATCGCGCGAACACGCCGCCATGGAGCCCCGGTACCGTGGCGGGCTGGTGATCCTGGCCCGGTCCTTTGCCCGGATCCACGAGACCAACCTGAAGAAGCAGGGCCTCCTTCCTCTGTGCTTCGCCGATCCGACCACCTACGAGATGATCGACGAGGACGATCGTATCTCTGTCCTCGCCCTGGCCTCCCTCGCCCCCGACGCACAGGTGCACTGCCGCGTGACCAAGGCCGACGGCACCCGCCTCGAGTTCAGCTGTACCCACACGTTCAGCGCCGAGCAACTCGAATGGTTCAAAGCAGGCAGCGCGCTCAACGTCATCCGCCGACGACAGGAGGGTGCCGGCGGCCAGCCGCATTGAGCACACAGTGTCGATGTCCGGCCAAGCCTGGAACCGGCGATCGTTTCGGCTCCCTACGACGGCATCCACGTTGTGGCAGGTGAACCGAGCCAGTTCAGTACCTGCCGACGCGTCGTCGGACCGTGAGGAGTCCACGCTGAGGGAAGCGCACCGTCACCACGAAGCTGGGCTGATTCCTCGATGTTCGCCGTGAGGGGATCCTTCGTGAGCCCGCATCGAGTCTCTGTCGGGTCGACGCCGAAGAGACGCGCCGCATTGAGGCCGAAGATGGCGGCCTTCAACTCGTCTGTGAGGGCCGGGTAGTGATAAAGGTCTTGGAACTCGGCAGTGATCTGAAAGGCTCGCATCGCCATGATCTGAGGCTGCGGACTGCCGAACCAGATGGCGTCGGTTCCCCACATGACCCTGTTCTGGCCCACCCGACTGAGCACTTTGCCCAGGGCGTGTGCGGCCTGGGTGGGCTGGGTGAGCAGCTGTCGCCACGCCGTCGCGAGGTCCACCCATATGTTGTCGTTCGGCGGCACGTTGTGGCGGTCGAGGGCGGCAAGCAGGCTGTCTATACCCACGGACGCAGTCGGATCGTAAGGGCCTTCGATGTGCGAAGGCTGCCAGGCGGCGTGGTAGATGACGAAATCCATGTCCGGAAACCGGCGTGAGATCGCCACGATGTCCTCGGGATGGTTGAAGGCCGGATCGAATTGCACCAAAGGGAGTCCTTTGTGGGCAACGAACACCTTCACTCCCAGGTCATGTGCATGTTGGACCGTCGGAAGACCGATGGTCGGATCCTCCAACGAGAATCCCTGAGCGGTCGGGCTCCAGGCCGTGTACACCTTGAATGCGGCCGGTGGACCTGATTGCACGGCGCTTGACATCTCGTCGAGCGTGGCACCGATGGGCCCCACGTTGGGAGCGATGACGTTCTGCACCAAGAGGCGGCTTGCGCCCCCGCCCGTTAGTCCCGCCGTGAGCTTCTGCGTGCTCAGAGCGTCAGAGTAGGGCACCGGTGCCGTCAAAGGTCCCGAGTTGGGGACGTCGGTGAGCATCGTCATTGTCGTATCGCTCGCCAGGAAGAGATCATGGAGGTACGTGGCACGGTCGACGCAATCGAGTCGCGGATCGTCCGAACAGCCTGCGGGGAGCATGTCGAGGATGAGCCCGACAGTCTCCGGAGCGTTTTGGACCCAGGGCCCGCTCGGCATCACGTGGTGGGTGTGCACATCGAAGATGAATTCACCGTTGCCGTTCAGCGTCTCCTGACACGCCGCGGTGTCCTCGGGACTCGGTGCATTGAACGTGCCACCTCGACCGCGGGGAGGATTCTTCGATGATCGGTCCAAAGGCGCAGGCCCGGTGCACCCGGCCAGTTCGAATACGGCAAGAGACGCCGCCACCGCTCCTGCGCCCTGTAGGAATTGTCGGCGGTCCATGTGCAGCCTCTTCGCCGCGCCATCAATCGACGTGCGAATGAAGTCGTTTATGGCTCGGTCACGAGGAGTTGCCGCGGCCGGCACGAACTCGCCATTGGACACCGGGCCGGCGAAGAGCGGCAGATGGTCGGGTGCACCCTCTTGGTCTCGCCTACTTCGAGAGAAGCGGTCGATGGCGGCCACAGGTCGAGACTATTCCCCCTTTGCCAGTGGGATCCCCACAAGGGCGGGACCCGACCCAATCGACGAGCCGCGCCCCCTGGCTGCCTTTCGGATCGCTCGGGGCTCGGTGATCCTCACCGCTTTCCTAACAGGCGCTTGTCAACGCGACCACGTCTCGGACCCGACCTGGTGTCGTCCCCCGACCCCCGCACCAAATGCCACGGTGAGGCCGCGTGGTCGAGGGGAGTCATCACCTGATGCTGCTGTTGAGCGAGACCTTGCCGCGACCAGCGGAGGTAGAACGTGATCCATTCGCGCTCGGCGAAGTCCGGGGAGCGTCGATCCTCGTCATTCGTCTCGAATTCTGCCCAGACCACAGCATCCAGGACGGTCAGGCCTGCGCGATGCGGACGAGGTTGCCCGAAGGGTCACGGAACGCGCAGTCTCGCACTCCCCAGGGTTGAGACGCCGGCTCCTGGAGCACCTCGGCGCCCGAGGCGCGGACCTTCTCGAAGGTGGCGTCAAGGTCGTCGGAGCGGAAGATCGCAGCCTGCAGCGACCCCTGCGTCACGAGTGACAGGAGGGCGTCGCCTTCGGCCTGCGAACGACCGCCGTGCGGCTGGGACAGAACGATGTCGACGTTCTGCCCCGGGGCGCCAACCGTTACCCAGCGGAAGCCCTCGGACGCGACGTCGGCGCGGACCTCGAGGCCGAGCGCGTCGCGGTAGAAGCCCAGCGCGGCGTCGGGGTCGTGGACGGGGATGAACATTGCGGAGACGGTGATTGCCATGCGATAACCATAGGGTTACCGACCCGTTGTGTGCTTCTCCGATCCTGCTTAGTGTCGGGGCGGGTCCGGCGTCCGGTGCGCCGGCAGAGCCCCCGTTCGCTGCCGACCCGTCGGCGCAGGTCGGCAGCGCTCAGATCGTGACCATGGTACGCCGCGGTCGCGTCGCGAACATACTCACGCACGACGGAACCACCTCGAGATCGCGGTGGTCGCGCGCGCGGTACTGCGACGGCGTCACGCCCACGATCTCGGTGAAGCGCGAACTGAACGAGCCGAGCGACGTGCAGCCGACGGCGACGCAGGCGTCGGTGACCGGCTTCCCCTGACGCAGAAGAGCCTTGGCGCGCTCGATACGTCGCGTCATGAGATAGGAGTAGGGAGTCTCGCCGTACGACGCACGGAACTTGCGCGAAAAGTGCGCGGGCGACATGAGCGCGGTACGCGCCATGGCCGGGACATCGAGGGGCTGTGCGTAGTTGCGGTCTATGAAGTCGCGCGCCCGGCGCAGGTGCGCGAGGTCGGCGATCTCCTCCGGCGTCATGTCCACGACGGTACCCGACCGGTCGGCCCTCGGTCCGCAACCGGGCGAGGCGGTCCCGAGGTGCCGACAGGTCACCTACGCCGATCGTCCTGGCTGGCACGTCGACGTGCCCGTGCGTGGGACCCCATGTTCCCTGTGGACCCAGGTAGAGGTTAGCTACCCTGGATGAGGCCGAGGGTGTTGCCGTCCGTGTCGGTCACCGTGGCGATGCGGGTGCCGCCGCCGACGTCCTGTGGTTCGCCGGCCAGCGTGGCGCCGGCCTCCTGCACCTCGGTGAGGGCGGCGTCAAGGTCGGCGACTCGGATGTACGGCACCGGTGCGGTCAGACCCTTCTCATGACCATGCGGGTCGAGCCCGATCTCGACTCCCCCCACGTTGAACCCCACGTAGAAGGGCCGATCGGTATGAGGCTCGGTGCCGAGCATAGCGGTGTGGATCACCTTGGCGGCGTCGAGGTCGCGGACTGGGTAGACGATGGATTGTAGAGTGTTCATGTCCTTATGACGTACGCAGTTCGCCGGATGTGACAACAGGCGTGGCTGTCACATTCCGAGGACGGCCCACGTCAACATGTTGTGACCACGATGGAAGTGCCTGACTTCGACACCGAGCGGCCCCGGCTGACTGCCATCGCCATCCGGATACTCGGGTCGGAGGCGGATGCGGACGACGTGCTGCAGGAGACTTGGCTTCGGCTCTCCCGCACCGGCGATATCGACGACCTGCCCGCCTGGCTGACGACGGTCGTTACACGTTTGTGCCTTGACCAGTTGCGCAAGCGACGTACCAGGTCGCTGGCCGAGGCCGAGACACCCGCCGACCCCGCACCGGTCGACCCGGAAGCCGACGTTCTGCTCGCCGAGAAGATGGGCGACGCCATGCACATCGTCGTCGACGCCCTGGCGCCGGCCGAGAGGGCGGCGTTCGTCCTGCACGACGTCTTCGGCTATCCGTTCGACGAGATCAGCGCTGTGATGGGGCGCTCGAGTACCGCCGTGCGCCAGCTGGCGAGCCGGGCGCGGCGCAAGGTGCAGGGCGTGCCGGAACCGGTCGCGTCGCAGGCCGCGCGCGCCGAGAGTCACCGCGTCGTCGACGCGTTCCTCACTGCAGCCCGCGGCGGGGATCTCGCCACCCTGTTGTTGCTCCTCGCGCCCGACGCTGTCATGCGTGCCGACCTGGTCGGTCAGAAGATGGGTACGGAACCCGTCTACGACGGCGCAGCCGCGGTGGCCGCCCGACTCAACGGTGCCCGGGGGGCGGCACCCGTCACCATCGACGGTGAGCTCGGCGCCGCCTGGATCCACGCCGGGGCGGTCAAGGTGGCCTTTGTGTTCCATGTCGAGGCGGGCCTGGTGCGAGAGGTCGAGCTGATCGCGGACCCAGACGTGCTGGCGACCATGGACGTAGTCCGTGCTCGGGCGAAATCGTGAGAGGTTGATGCTGACCGACCACGTCGGCATTCAAGTGACGGTTCGACAAGGTGAAAGGAAGCGAGACTCATGAAGACGATGACCTGCCAACAATTGGGTGGCCCGTGCGATCTTCCGCACCATGGCATGACCGCAGACGAGGTCATAAAGGCGCAAGACAGACATCTCAAGGAAATGGTCGCCACGGGTGACACAACGCACGAAAGTGCCTTGAATGAGATGAAGGGCCGGTGGAAGAATCCCATCAAAGGAATGGGGTGGTATAGGAAGACCAAGCGAGATTTTGCTGCTTTTCCCGAAGACTGAACAGCGATCACCCCACCCGGTTCCACTCGTACACTCGGGGCGAATTGGCCGTTTCAGGGGGTTCAGCCATCACCATTTGCCTGGCAGGCCATGGGAGCCGAAAAACCCTATCTACCAGGAGAATGGCTGTGAGCAACGGGTGGGGGTAATGGGACTGTTTTCGAACCCCGTCCGCTCGCGAACCAGAGGCATCCTGAGTCCGGCCCGGGATCAAGCGCGACTCCGAGCCATATTCGACCGCATGGGGGCGCCGGGGGAGGCGCACTCCTCTCGGTAGGGACAGCGCAGTGAGCTCGCGCAAAGCGGCCCGGCTGCATGAGCTCCGGCGATCTTCTGGAATTTTGACGGCTAGAGAACGGGGTGAGCGATGGAAGTTGCCGAGCGCGAAAGGCAAGTACGGAGGTTCGTCGACGAGGTCTGGAATGGCAGAAACTACGAAGCGGCTGCTGACCTCTACGACGAGAACTACGTCAACGCGTTTGGGGCAGGTCCCTCGGCCAGAGTCGAGCCGGTCCGCCGCTACCACCAGGCGTTTCCCGATCTCCACCTGGACGTCGAGGAGCTGGTCGTGGCTGGCAACGCGGTCGTCCTCAGGATGACATTCCGGGGCACCGACACGGGGGGGTACCTGGGACGGGCCCCGACGGGACGAGCCGTGGAGGAATGGGTGGTCTCGATCATGCACTTCGAGGGCGACAAAGTCGTCAGGGAATGGATCGGAGCCGACAAGCTCGGTCTGTTCATTCAGCTGGGGGTACTCGACGACCCGTGGCCCAACTAGGCGGCCGAAGTAGTGCCACCCCGGTCACGGAGATCTCAGAGCGTTATCGGATGACCCAAGGCCCCCGGGGACGGAAAGGTGGGGGCGATGTAACGGCGCATCCAGGACGGGTGACACAAGTACACGATGCGACCGGGATCCCCGATTGCGCTCTTTCCGCCGACCCTCGCCGTTGAGCCGGACCCCGGTCGGGGACGGCGCACAATCAGGATGGTTCGCGTTGAAGGCTACGAGAGCCGGGTGTAGGTGACGTTGAAGTCGTGTTCCCATTCACGTCCGTCAGATGATTTCTCCCATTGGCCCGCGATCGAGTTCCGGTCGTCACTCAGCGTCGCCTCAAAGCGCTGCGCGAACTGTGCACTGTCTCTCCACAGCCTCCACCTATTGTCCCTCAAACTCATTGCGTAGATCCGAGAGACGCCTCGGTCATCGGAGTAAAGGACGCTGTAGTCAACACTCGCCTCATCTCGTCCGATGATCCATGTCGCTATCGGTGGCTCGGGTCCGCCTTGGTGCATGGCAAGGGCCGCACCCCCCTCGATCCACGAGCACCCGAAGTTGCCACGGATGACCTGCTCAGGATCGGGTAAGAACGAAGCACCTGAAAGTGCCATGTCCCAGTCCCCGACCAGGAACGCCAACTCTGCGAGCGCGGGGTTGGAGGTGGTCGGATCGGTCACTGTCAGTCGCCCTTCTTGCCTGGTCTGCTATAGACGACAGGCACCTGTGAAAATCATCGCAGGGAGACGCCGGAACACCTGAATCTGTGTCTCGCGGGCCAGGAGCCTGCTTGTGATGCTGGCCCACCCGCATCGGTTCTGTGCGCCCTGACGGGGTCACGGTCCGACCGACGGCCGGTCGGGATCAAGCCCGGACCCGGATGGCCTCCCAGGCTCGGATCTGCCGTGCCATCGCCCTGGTCGCCGAATAGGAAGACCCCACGGGACCCGCACGGAAATGTTCAGTGATGGTGTCCTGAGCGGATCACCGTCCGACCGGGCCACCCGAAGCCGGTGCAACGCGTCGGACGCAGATGAAGACAGCGGGGGCGCATGGCCCCGATTACCTAGGACCCCCTATCACCTCGTTGCTCTCACTCCGACCCGTCGGCGACAGGGTCCCAGGCCCTCACGCCCGGGACCCTGTCTATCCAAACGGGCCAGCACGCCCGACTCCACCCCCCCCAAACTCAAGCAAGTTGCTCCAAGATGTGCGGGACGGCGTCGTCAATCGGTACGACTGGCACCGAGTGGTACTCAATCCACTGGGCGTAGGGGAGAACGCTCTTGTAAGCCACACTCGCATCATCGACCTCGGAAATGACCACCCCATGGCTTCCGTCGGCGGCGACGTTAATGAGCAATGGTGCCAGGTCCTTCACCGTTGGCGGCGAAAACGGCCATGAGTTCCTTTGTTTCTTCCTGGGTGATGTAAGGCTTGACCTTGTACGTCGTGACAAAATGCATCGGCGCCTCTCCTTGTCATCGGACCGCCAATCGGACCGAGGGTCGACTGTACGCCGCCGAACAAGGGTCTCGCTCGTGGCCCGAATGTTCAGTCAGATACCGAGCGGGTTGCCGGGACCTGGGCGCCCCGTCCGGATCGCACGCCACGTCCTGATGGCGCACATACCACCCTTGATCCAGTGCGGGTCGTGCCCGCTTTGCCACTCCCGAGTCAATCCGAAGGTGACGGATTCGCCTCTGACCTACCCCGCGCGCAAATGTTCAGCGGCGGTGATCCCGAGCGGGTCGCCATCCGGCCCGGTTACCCGACCCCGACGCCAGCGCTCATGCCAGAGATGGCTACAAGGTGTTACCGGGGTCCCGATTATGCGTGGCTCGCGCCAGTTCTATGTGCGGTCTTATGGCCGAGCGGTACCGTCACCATCAGCAGCGGTCGAGTATCTTCCTAGTTGTCGGCGTGGGGAGCACTCATGGGAGACCGGCATTACGCAGTAGGGCGGAGAGAGGCAATCATCACTGGATGTGGCGTCGTGGCGTCCCTGCTCACCGGGTGCACTTCGACCCAGGGTGGCAACGACACAACGGTTGACCTGGCGTATACGAAGGAGGGTCGACTGACTGGTACGTTCGCTGGCCGAAGTGTGAATGTGGCAAGCAAGTTGCCTAGCGGACAGGGGAAAGCGGGCGGCAGCTTTGAGGGGGAGCCGGTCGCTGCTACCTGGCAGATCGCCTACAACGGCACAGCAAGTCAGACAGTTCTGCCGGTGACGCTTGATGGCAGTTTCGCGAAACAGTCCCTTCGACTAAGCGCAACATTCCGTCTGATGCCGAACTTCCTCTTTGACTCGGGAACTGTCACAGGCACCTCCAATGGAAGGCCGGTCCACGCCGACGTGACCCATGCCTCGGGCGAGAGTAGCTCGTCGGTGAATGTGGACGGCTCCTTCGCCGGGACGGCCTTCTCCCTGTACGCAACGATTGCAGGCGACCTTAGAAGTGGACTGATCCGAGGAACCGTTGGTGGCAAGCCAACGAAGCTAACCGCCAAAGTCGAGTCGGGCGAGATTCGTGTCACCGGCGACTACAGTGGTCCTTCGGCGCTGGTCGTTATTGCCGTGTGCAGCCTGCTCTACTTCCTCGGCGGGATCTATTCGGTCTGACCCGTCGTGTCGTTGACCGGCCGATAACGCCCGGTCCGGGGTGGGGAGCCGCGCACGAGATCCCCGAGCTTCGGGCTGCCCAGTGTGTCGGGGCTACTAGCCAGGGCCACGATCGAGATCAGGCACATCC
>JARLGQ010000088.1 GCA_031292675.1 Acidimicrobiales bacterium | reverse complement strand
GTGCAGGGTGGTGGGGCTGTTATACACGGCGGTGGGAAACTCGGGACCCCCCCGGGGGTGCCCTGCCAGGGTGTGGTCGACCACACCCACGACCGTTCCCGACGCCTCGACCCCGACCTCGACCGCCCCGGCCTCGGCCCCCGACGCCACGGCGACGACGGCCCCGAGGGGATCATCCTCGACGGCTTCGCCCGCCACCACGGCCCGGCCCGGCGCGAGCGCCACCAACGGGTCCATGGGGACGTCGGATCCCTCGAGCAAGCCCGATCCGGTGGTCCAGGCCAACTCCGGCTCGCTGGCCTTCACCGGCCTCGGCATCGTGGCGCAGTGGTTGGCGATCGTGGGAGGAGCCCTCATGATCTTCGGCTTCGCGCTCCTGGCGATCGTGGACACCCCCCGTCGGGTCATGTACCGGTTGGCCACCCTCAACGCCGTGGGGCGGCGCACGGCACCCCGGAGACACCGGGCGGGCCGGGCCGGTCATGGGGGCGACCCGAACAAGGCGTCCGCCCGCGAGACGCTGTGGGTCTCGCGTCGGTAGCGGGTCGCCGTTGCCAGGTCCTCAGTGCACTCCGATGCCGATCAATGCCCCCACTCCGTAGGTCACCGCGGCCGGGAGAGCGGTCATGAGGAGCTGGCGGAACGAGGACCGCAACCAACTCCGCCGGGTGAAGGCCGCCAGCGCGGCGCCCACGCCCACCGCGGCCAGCACGCCCAGCACGACCGACGCCCACATGGCGGCCTTCCCGCGGGTCACGAACCACGGCAGCAGCGGGATCAGCGCCCCCACCCCGAAGGTGACGAAGGACGACAGCGCAGCCTGCAGCGGCCGACCGAGCGCGCCGGGATTGATGCCCAGCTCCTCGCGGGCGTGGGTCTCGAGGGCCAGCTCCGGTGTCCGCATCATCTCGTCGGCGAGCGTGCGCGCCACCGAGGGGTCCACGCCACGCCTCTCGTAGATACCCACGAGCTCACGCCGCTCCCCCTCGGGGCGGTGGCTGATCTCGTGCCTCTCCATGGCCAGCTCCCGCTCGAGGAGCTCGCGCTGCGCGGACATGGAGGTCCACTCGCCCGACGCCATCGAGAAGGCACCCGCGATGAGCAGGGAGACCCCGGCCAGGCGCACCACGCTCGGCCCGGCGTTGGCACCGGCGAAGCCGAGGATCAGCGACACGTTGGTGACCAGCCCGTCGCTCACCCCGAAGACCGCGGCGCGCGCCCCGCCGCCCTGGACGTTGCGGTGGTGGTGGTCCCACATGTGGACGTCCCCGGCGCGCCTGCTCGGGTGGTCCGATGACGCCCGGCGGCGCAACAGCCGGGACGTCCGGCTCCTGGGCTCGAGGTCTCGGGTCACCTTCACGACCTCGACACTACCGACCGGGCCGGCCGCTGGCGGCCACCCGGACCTGCAAGAATGACCCGATGGCCGAGCCCCGACGCTGGTTCGACCCGTCGCAGCCCCAGACGCTGCAGGGTGCGGTGATGCTCTGCTACGCAACCGCCGCCATCAGCCTTCTGTTCATCCTGTTCGGGGCGTACCCGCTCGTCATCTCTCTCGGCCTCGGCGTGGCCGGGTACGGCGTGGCCAACGAGCGGCGCTGGGGCTACTGGCTCGGCGTCGTGCTGGCCGGGATCAGCGCCCTGGTGTTCCTGCTCGTCCTCTTCGACACCGGGTTCGGCGGGATCATCCTCAACCTGGCCTTCATGGCCGTGCTCATCGCCCTGTTCCTCCATCCCCAGAGCCGCGAGTACGAGCGCATCTGGTTCAAGTGAGCGCGGCGGTGCCCGCCGCCGGGGGCGGGAGGCCCGGTCCACGGCATAGTGTCGTGCCATGACGACGACCGTTTCGAGCATCGAGGAGCTCACCAAGCTGTCGGGCCAGCACCTCGGATGGTCCGACTGGCACGTGATCGACCAGGACCAGGTCAACCTGTTCGCCGATGCCACCGGCGACCACCAGTGGATCCACGTCGACCCGCAGCGCGCCGCATCGGGGCCCTTCGGAGCCACCATCGCCCACGGCTACCTGACCCTGTCGATCATCCCCGCCATCCTGCACGAGGTGATCCGGGTCGAGGGCTTCAAGTTCGGCGTGAACTACGGGTGCAACAAGGTCCGCTTTCCGTCACCGGTCAAGGTCGGGTCCAAACTGCGCCTCGGAGCCGCCGTGGGATCGGTGGACAGCGTCGGGGTCGACGGGGTCCAAGCCGTCCTCGACATCACCATCGAGACCGAGGGCTCGGACAAGCCTTCGTGCGTCGCCCAGGTGGTCTACCGCTACTACTGGTGATCGGCTCCTGGTGATCGCCGGCGCGGCCCGCGCCGGTCGCCGCGCCCCTACAGCGGGAGGTCGCCGGTGGCGGCGCGCGTCGTGCCGTGCTCGGCGTAGGCGCCGATGACCGCCTCGGCCACCCGCCATTTGTGGATCTCGTCGGCGCCGTCGGCGAAGCGGCTCCAGCGCGCCTGGAGCAACATGTCCGACAACGGCGAGTCCTTCGAGTACCCGAGCGCCCCGTGGACCTGCACCGCCCTGTCGACCACCCGCCACAGGGTGTTCGCCACGTGATGCTTGGCCATCGACACCTCCGTGGTGAACGGGAGCCCGCGCTCGATCCGATACGCGGCGTGCAGCACCATCAGCTTGGCCTGGTACAGCTCGATGGCCGACTCGCTCACCAACCACTGGATCCCCTGCTTCTCCGACAGGTACGAGCCGTGTGAGTAGCGTTGCGTGGCCCGGGCCACCATCAGGTCGAGTGCCGTCTCGATCTGCCCGAGCCAGCGCATGCAGTGCGCCAGGCGCGCCGGCCCCAGGCGGTACTGGCCCAGTCGATGGCCCTGGCCGCGCTCGCCCAGCCGGTTGGCGTCGGGCACGCGCAGGTCGGTGATGCGGATCTCGCAGTGGTTGTGGCTCCCGGCCATGGTCTCGACGTCCCGCACGATCTCCCAGCCCGGGGAGGGCACGTCCACGATGAAGGCGGTGGTGGCCGCCTGCGGCACCTCGGGGTCGTCCTCGGTGCGGGCCAGCAGGATGGCGAACCGGGCCCCCCGGGCCCCGCTGATGAACCACTTGTGCCCGTTGACGACCCATTCGTCACCCTGGCGTTCGCCCCGGGTCCGCATGAGCGTGGGGTCCGATCCCGCCACCTCGGGCTCGGTCATGGCGAAACACGACCGCACGGTGCCCTCGCACATGGGCCGGAGGTAGCGCTCTTTCTGGTCGTCGGTGCCCCAGTGCAACAGGGTGTGCATGTTCCCCTCGTCGGGGGCGTAGCAATTCACGACGTAGGAGGCCCAGCGCGCCTTGGCCGCCTCGGCCGACACCGCGGCCAGGGCGGTGGGCCCGAGACCCACCCCGCCCCAGTCCCGGGGCATGTGGGGCATCCACAGATCCAGCTCACGCGCCCGCGCCCGCAACCGGTCGAGCTCCGCCCGCCAGTCGCCACGGCCGGTGCCCTCGGCCGCCAGCCGTTCCTCGGTGGGGCGCACCTCCGCGTCGACGAACTCCCGCATGCGGACGCGGGCCTCCTCGACGTCGGGGTCGAATGTGAAGTCGATGGCCATGGCCCGCAGTCTCCCACCCCGGGACTCTCAGCCCGGCGTGTCGTACTCGGACTCTGGAGCCCTCAGGTCCCGGGCACGGTCCTCGACGCTGCGCACGGCCGAGGCCACCACCTCGGGGGCGTCGCGGGGGACGAAGTGCCCCGTGCGGGCCACGCTCACCAACTCGCTTCCGGGGATGGCGGCGGCGATGGAGGCCGACACCGACGGGGGGACGACCAGGTCCCACGCCCCCGAGATCACGATCGTGGGTGCTCGCACCGAGCCCAGCGCGGCCTCCACTTCGCCGATCTCGCGCATCAGGGTGCGCTGTTCGTCGACGAAGCTCCTCCGCAGCTGGCGGCCGCGTTGCCCCGACACCCTGAGGTAGCCCTCGTCGGGCAGGCTGGCGCGCAGCCAGTCGAGCACGACGTGACGCTGGGACCCGACGACGTGGCGCAGGCGCGGCAGCACGCGCCCCACGGTGAAGAGCCCCGCCGCGCTCAGGGCCTCCCCCGTGCCGTGCATGGCCAGAAGGCGGTCCAGGGCGTTCAGGCCGTCGGCGCGACCGATCGACCCCACGAGCACAAGGCCCGACACCAGCTCGGGTCGGCGCGCCGCCAGCACGATGGCCACCCCTCCGCCGTAGCTGTGGCCCACCACCGTGACCGGCGCCGCGGCGCGCTCGACGACGAGCTCGGCCAGGATCTGCGCGTTGGTCTCGATGCTGAGGGTCTCGCGGCCGCTGCGGCCGTAGCCGGGACGGTCGACGACGAGCAGCCGGTGATCGGCCAACCGCTCGGCCACCGGGTTCCAGTCGCTCCCCAGGCCGGGCTGCCCGTGGACGAACAGGACCGGGTCGCCCCGGCCGCGGTCAACGACGAACGGACGGCGCAAGGTGCTCGTCACCATCACCGGCCCCCACCACAGGCGGTTTCCCGTCCCGCACCGCCACCCCGTCGGGATGGGGAGAAGGCCCCGTGGTCTCGGGGTCGGCGGCGGGGATCTCGACCGCGAACACCGCCCCCGCCCCCGGGGCCGTGTCGACACCGGCCCGTCCGCCATGGGCGGAGGCGAGCGCAGCCACGATCGAGAGCCCCAGGCCGGTGCCCTCGCCGGTACGAGCCTCGCTGCCCCGATAGAAGCGATCGAAGACGCGGGCCGCCTGCTCGGCGTCGAGCCCCGGACCCTCGTCGGCCACCCGCACCACGGCGTTCGGCCCCTCCCGCACGACCTCGACGTGCACGGGCCTCGCCGCCGGCGTGTGCACCGAGGCGTTCTGCAGGAGGTTGTCCACGATCTGCCGGAGGCGCGCCGCGTCGCCCCGGACCCACACCGGGCCCTCCACCCCGAGGGTGACCGGCCGCGAGCCGTCCTTGGTCCGCGCCGCGTCCACGGCGTCGGCGACCACACGGTGCAGGTCCACCGGGTCCAGCTCCAGAGGCCGGCCCTGGTCGAGGCGGGCCAGGAGGAGGAGGTCGTCGACGAGCAGGCCCATGCGCGACGCCTCACCCTCGATGCGCTCGGCGGCTCGCCGTCGCTCGTCTTCGGTGTCGAACGCCCCCTTGCGCAACAGCTCGGCATACCCTCTGATCGAGGTGAGCGGGGTCCTCAGCTCGTGGGAGGCGTCGGCGACGAAGCGCCGCAGACGCGCCTCGGACGACGTGCGTTCCCCGAAGGCGGCCTCGATCTGGCTCAACATGCCGTTGAGGGCCATTCCCAGGCGGCCGACCTCGCTGCGGTCGTCGGCCCGACGGATCCGCCGGGTCAGGTCCCCGCTCGCAATGGCCCCGGCCGTCTCGGTCATGTCGTCGAGCGGGCGCAGGCCCAACCGCACGATCCACAGCACCAAGAGCAGCAGCGCGATCATGACGCCGATCGACACGTACAGCTCGATATGGGTCAACGACGCCAGGGTCCTGTCCGTCGGGTCGAGCGAGATGGCGGTCACCAGCGTGCCGCCCGGCACCGCCACCGCATGGACCCGGTAGTGGGTCCCATTGGCGCCGACGGCCGGCACGTCGATCGAAGGGCTCTCGGGCGCATACGGGCCGTGGTTCCGGCCGAACACACGGGGCGCCGGAGTGTGTTGGACCGGCAGTACCCGCGGCAGGGCGGGAGCAGGGTCGGGGTTGCCGGCCAGGCCCGAGGGCACCTTGACGATGACCTTGCCACTCGACGACAGGACCTCGGAATACGAATCGTCGCTCAGGCGTGCCGCCAGGACCGAGCTGTTGAGGCGGGGGGCGGCGGGCCGGCGCCCCGCGAAGGCGCCCCCGGGGGGCCTCGTGCCCAGCTCGGCCAGCCATGTCCCGGGGTCGGTCACCGGGGCGCGGTCCCCGGCCGCCAGGTCGCGCTGGTACACCTGGGAGATGTAGGCGTAGCCCTGGTTCTGCGACACGTCGATCTGCTCGTCGAGCCTCCCGAGCAGGAACGACCGCAGCGACGACGAGGTGAGGACGTCGGTGGTGACGAGCCCGGCCACCAGGAGCAGGAGCATGCCGACGACGAGCCGACGCCTGAGTGACACCTAGGTCTCACCTGCCCATGGCCGGGAACCGGGCCGCACGTGGCTACTCCTTGTCGCGTGGGAGGCGGAGCGTGTACCCGACCCCGCGGATGGTGTGGATCAACGCCGGCTCGAAACAGTCGATCTTCTTCCGCAGGTAACTGATGTAGGTCTCGACGATGTTGGGGTCGCCGTCGAAGTCGAAGTTCCAGACCCGGTCGAGGATCTCGCTCTTGGAGAGGACGCGCCGCGCGTTCTCGAGCATGTAGCGCAACAGGTTGAATTCGGTCGCCGTCAGGTCGACGAGCGAGCCTCGGCGCCACACCTCGTGGGTCTCGTCGTCCATCTCCAGGTCAGCAAACGAGAGCCTGTCGTTCTCCTTGATGGGTATGGTCCGGCGCAGCACGGCGTGGATCCTGGCGACGAGCTCGTCGAGGCTGAAGGGCTTGGTCACGTAGTCGTCGCCCCCGGCGGTGAGACCCCCGACCTTGTCCTCGGTGGCGTCGCGGGCGGTGAGGAACAGCACGGGGGTCCGGTTGCCCCGGGCCCGGAGCCGCCGGCACACCTCCGTGCCGTCCACATCGGGCAGCATGACGTCCAACAGCACCAGGTCGTGGTGGCCCCGCTCGGCCAGCGCCATGGCGTCGCCCCCGGTGGCGGCGGTCTCCACGTCGAAGCCCTCGAAACGCAGCGCGGCGCCGAGCAGGTCCGTGATGTAGGGCTCGTCGTCGACCACCAGGATCCGGGTCAGCGTGCTCACCTGTCCATGTTCTCAGATCACGGCACGGTCCAGCCCTGCGCCCCGCCTCACCCTAGGCCGCAGCCTCCGTCCGGGGGCGGCTGGCGCCACCACGCACGAGGACCCGCCCGGCCCGGCGGAAGGCCCACCACGTGACGAGGGCCAGGGCTTCGACCACGATATACATGGACATCTTGGACTTGCCGTCCACCCGGTCCACGAAGCGGATCGGGACCTCGGTCACGTGACCCCCGTGCTCGAGCACCTGCAGGACCATCTCGATCTGGAACCCGTACCCCTCGGCCCGCACCGCATCGAGGTCGATCCGGCGCAGGGCATCGGCCCGGTAGGCGCGGAAGCCCGAGGTCGAGTCCGAGACGTGGAGACCCAGCGCCAGCGCGGCGTAGACGTTCCCGCCCTGGGACAACAGCCGACGGTGCCAGCGCCAGTTGGGGATCGACCCCCCGCTCACGTAGCGGGACCCCACCACGAGGTCCACACCCTCCGAGAGCGGCGCCACCAGGCTGGGGAGCGCCTCGGGCTCGTGCGACAGGTCGGCGTCCATTTCGACGAACGCTTCCCAGTCGCGCTGGAGACCCCACGCGAACCCCGCTCGGTAGGCGCTGCCGAGGCCGGACTTGGCCCGCCGCCGGAGGACCTCGATGCTGCCCAGCTCCCCCGCCAGGCTCTGGGCCATGTCGGCCGTCCCGTCGGGGCTGCCGTCGTCGACCACCAGCACGCCGGCCTCGGGCAACGCGGCCCGGATGCGGCGCAGGACGCGTTCGATGTTCTCGGCCTCGTTGAACGTGGGCAGCACGACCAGGACCCGCACGGCGGGCAGCCTAGGTGACCGGCGTGGGAGGGCCTCCGCCCCCCACGACTTCCAACTGGGCCTCGGGGGCGCTGGAGTGCCACATCTCGCGCACGATCACCTGGACGGAACCGGCGATGGGGATGGCGAGCAACGTGCCCACGAACCCCCCGAAGAACCCGCCCACCAAGTCCCCCACATTGGCCCCCATCAGGATGGCGACGAGCACCAGGAGCGGGTTGATGCGCACGGTCCTGCTCATGACGACGGGGTTCAGGATGTGGTTCTCGATCTGGGTGTAGGCCAGGAAGATCACGGCGAAGACGATGAAGGCACTGAGCGAGTGCGCCAGGGCGAAGATGGCGGTGGGGATCCCGGCCAACGCCCCGCCCACCAGAGGCAGGAAGTCCAACAGCGCCACCCACAACGCCCACAACAACGCGTAGGGCACCCCCAGTGCCACGAGGGTCGCGAAGACCACCAACCCGGCGATGACCGAGGTGATGAAGTTGCCCAGCATGAAACCGGTGACCGAGCGGTTGACCTCCCCGGCGATCCGGGTGTAGCGGGCGGCCCGCTCGGGTGCGAAGAGCCGCAGCACACCGGCCCGCAGTTTGGGGCCTTCGAGGAGGAGCAGCAGGACGAGCATGAACACGACGAAGATGTTGAAGCCCACCGCGAAGGCGCCGGCTCCGAGCTTGAGCGCCGGCTTGGTCAGGTTCTTGGCGTAGTTCTCGAGCTTGGGCAGGTTCTTGTCCACCCAGTTGTGCACGTGGTACTTGTTCACGAGGCCGCCGATCCACCCCTTGCCGTGCTCGGCGCTCTGGACGTAGTTGGGCAGCTTGGAGATGAGATGGGCCAACCCGTTGGCGAGGGGGGCGCCGAAGGCATAGGCGAGCCCGGCGAAGGCCAGGACCGCGAACACGGTGACGATGGCCACGGCGAAGCCCCGTCGAGCCACCCCCACCCGGTGCAGCAGGATGACCAGGGGATTGAGCAACACCGCGATGAACCCGGCCACGGCGATGAGGAGAAGCACGTCGCGCAGCTTGTAGACGATCTTCCCGGCCATGAGGGTGGCCACGACGACACCCACCGTGACGAAGATGGCCTGGAGGGGGACGCGCCGTTCGTCGGCCCACTCCCAGAGCCGGCCGCGCCGCGTCACCGGTGGTGAGGGAGCCTCCAACACTGCCTCCAGCATGGCAGCTGAGGTCACGTCGACCGCGGCACTCCGGCCCTGCTCGGTGGCACCTCGGCGAAGGGCCGGTACGACCGAGCATGGCCCGTGTCGCGTCCTGTGACGTGGAAGCATGGCGCCGATGGAGGCGAAGGACGAAGTCGTCCCCCGGGGCCGACGGGTACGCAGGCAGGTCAAATGGGGCCTCTACGCGGTCGGGCTCGTCCTCATCTTCGAGTACCTGGTCCTGCCCCAGCTGGCCGGCGCCCGGAAGTCGGTGAACCTGCTGGGGAGGATCAACATCGCCTACGTGGTGGCCGGCGTGGTCCTGGAGGCCGCGGCGTTGGTCTCCTACAGCCAGCTCACCCACACGGTGCTGCACCACGAGGGCCCGCGTCGCTCCCGGCTGCTGCGCATCAACCTGTCGAGCCTCGCCGTGAGCCACATCATGCCGGGAGGCACCGCACCGGGCACCGCCGTCGCCTACCGGCTCCTCACCCAGTCCGGCGTCACGGGAGCCGACGCCGGTTTCGCGCTGGCCATGCAGGGTGTGGGGTCCGCCCTGGTGCTCAATTCGATCCTGTGGTCGGCGCTGCTGGTGTCGGTCTTCCTCCACGGCTACAACCCGCTCTACGCCGTGGCCGCCGGGGCCGGGGTCGTGCTCATGGGCCTGTTCGCCACCGTGGTGGTGGCGCTCACCCGGGGGCGCAACCGCTCGATCGAGATCATCCGCCGGTGGGCGGCGCATGTCCCTTTCCTCGACGGGGACATGGTCGCCGTCCAACTCCACCGCGTGGCGGAGCGTCTGGGCCAGTTCCTGGCCGAGCGCCAGCTGCTCACCCGCGCCGTGGGGTGGGCGGCGGCGTTCTGGTTGCTCGACGCGGCGTCGTTGTTCGTGTTCATCGCGGCGTTGGGGAAGATCGTCCCCCCCGTCGACCTCCTGGTCGCCTACGGCTTGGCCCAGGTCCTCGCCGTCATCCCCATCACGCCCTCGGGTCTCGGCGTGATCGAAGGCGTGCTCATCCCCACCCTGGCCGGCTTCGGCGTTCCCCGGGAAACGGCCATCCTCGGGGTCCTCGGCTACCGGCTCGTCAACTTCTGGCTGACCATCCCGGCCGGAGGCATCGCCTACCTGTCCCTGCGCTTCTCGGGTGAGGGCTGGCGCCAGCGACTGCGCCACGCACGCGACGAGGTGGTGTCCCTCGACGACGACACGGTGCGGCCCACCCCCGAGGCGCTCTCGGCAGAGGGCTGAACCCCCCGGCCCGAAGTCTCAGGCGCCGGTCCCGAGGGTCTCGGCTTCGCGCCGGCGCCGGGCACGGTCCCGGGCCAGCTCCTGGAGCCGGCGCTGCGCGCTGACGCCCTCGGTCGTGGGCACGCGCTCCCAGGTCTCGTTGGGGCCGAGCACCCACGAGTTGGTGTCGTCGGCCAGGTTGAGCTCGAGCACCTCGAGCACCCGCGCCTGCAGCTCGGGGTCGGTGACCGGGGTCAGGACCTCGATGCGGCGGTCGAGGTTCCGCTCCATGAGGTCCGCCGAGCCCATGAGCAGGGTCAGGGGCCTGGTGCCGGTCCCGCCGAAGCGGTAGATGCGGGAGTGCTCGAGGAAGCGGCCCACGATGGACCGCACCCGGATCGTGTCGGACAGGCCCGGGACCCCGGGGCGGAGGTTGCACACGCCGCGCACCACGAGGTCGATGGGGACGCCCGCCATCGAGGCGCGGTAGAGCGAGTCGATGATCTCGGGGTCGGTCAGACCGTTCACCTTGATGGTGATCCGGCCCTCGGGCCCTGCTTCGGCCTCGGATTCGATGAGCTCGGTGATCCGCTGGCGCAGTGCCATGGGCGCGACGACGAGCTTGCGGTAGCGCGCGTACCGGCTGTAGCCGGTGAGGAAGTTGAAGAGGTCGCCTACGTCCGCGCCGAGCTCGGGATCCGCCGACAGGAGGCCCAGGTCTTCGTATTGGCGGGCGGTGCGGGGATTGTAGTTGCCGGTACCGACATGGCAGTAGCGGCGGATCCCGTCCTCCTCGCGCCGCACCACCAGAGCGGCCTTGGAGTGTGTCTTGAGCCCGACGAGCCCGTACACGACGTGCACGCCGGCCTCCTCGAGCGCCCGGGCCCACGAGATGTTGGCCTGCTCGTCGAAGCGCGCCTTGAGCTCCACCACCGCCGCCACCTGCTTGCCCGCCTCGGCGGCCTGGATGAGCGACGCCGCGATCGGGCTGTCGCCCGAGGTGCGGTACAGCGTCTGCTTGATGGCGAGGACGTCGGGATCGGCCGCGGCCTGGGCGATGAACGCCTCCACCGACGTCGTGAAGGAGTCATAGGGGTGGTGGACCAGGACGTCACGCTCGCGCAGCACCGCGAAGAGGTCGGCGGTCTCGTTGCCGGCGTTGGCCAGCCGAGGCGGAGTCATGGGCGCCCACGCCTGCTCGTGGAGGTCGGGCCGGTCGAGCTCGTAGACCCCCCACAACCCCCCGAGGTCAAGCGGCGCGGCGATCTCGTAACGGTCCTCGGGGCCGAGGTCGAGCTCGTGCACCAGCATGTCGCGCATGTCGTCGGAGATGTCCGCGGCCACCTCGAGGCGCACCGCCCGCCCGAACCGGCGCCGGCGCAGCTCCATCTCCACCGCCGCCAGCAGGTCGTCGGCCTCGTCCTCTTCGAGCACGAGGTCGGCATTGCGGGTCACCCGGAACGCATAGTGCTCCCCGATCACCATGTCCGGGAACAGCGTCGCCAGCTGGGCGGCGATGATCTGCTCCAGCGCCACGAACCGCTCGCCGTCGGGCATGACCACAAAACGCGGCAGGAGCGGGGGGACCTTCACCCGCGCCACCCGCTCGACACCGCTGACGGGGTCGCCCACCCGCACGATGAGGTTCAGGGAGAGATTGGAGATGTAGGGGAAGGGGTGCCCGGGGTCGACCGACAACGGCGTCAGCACCGGGAAGATCTGGCGGTTGAAGGCCTCGGTCAGGTGGAGGCGGTCGGCGTCGTCGAGCGACGACCAGTCCGCCACCCGTACCCCAGCTTCGGCCAGGGCGGGCACGACCGAGTCGAGGAAGACGTGCGACTGGCGGTCGACGAGCTCTGTCACCCGTGCGCCGATGGCGCGCAGCGCCTCGCTGGGGCGCAGGCCGTCGGCGGAACGGGTCCTGAGGCCCGCGTCGACCTGGTCCTTGAGCCCCGCCACCCGCACCTGGAAGAACTCGTCGAGGCCCTCGGAGAAGATGGCCAGGAACTTGCACCGCTCGAGCAACGGCACCCGGTCGTCGCCGGCCAGCTCGAGGAGCCGGGCCCCGAATTCGAGCCACGACAGCTCGCGGTTGGAGAACCGATCCGGGCCGAGAGCGGTCAGGGCGTCGTCGGCCCCGACCGGGGAGAGGGTGGCCACCTCACCCGCCGGCGGTGCGGGGGGAGCGGCCGTGCTGGCGCCGCGCGCCGGATCGGAGGCCTGCATCAACCCTCCAGCGTACTGCCGGTGGCCCTCCATCAGGGTCCCCGGTGCCGAGGGTGAGCAGGGTCCCGGCGATAGGCTCGACCCGGTGCCCCGACTCCTGCGTCGTCTCGCGCCCACCGAGGGAATGCGGGCCCGCCGTGCCAAGCCCAAGCGGCGTACCGAGCTGGGACTGCTCCTGTTCGGCTCGTTCATCGTCCTGGCCACCTACGTGGTCGCCTCGATCGGCACCACGTCGAAGATCCCCGCCAACCTGGGGCCGTTCCTCGCCGTCGTGCTCGGGCTCGGCCTGGCCGCGCACGTCGCCAACCGGATCTACGCCCCCGACGCCAGTGCGGTGATCCTACCCATCGCCACCTTGTTGAACGGGCTCGGCTACGTGATGCTGGCCAGGATCGCCCAACATTGGGCGCAAGCCCAGGCGGGGTGGACCGCTGTCGGTGTGGGGGCCTACATCCTGACCCTGGCGCTCGTGCGCCGGTCACGGGACCTCGACCGCTACCGCTACCTCCTGCTGCTGGCCGCCGTGGCGCTCATGCTGTCGCCGCTCATCCCCCACCTGGGACAGAACCACTTCGGGGCGCGGCTGTGGATCGGGATCGGTCCCGTCAACGGCCAACCCATCGAGCTGGCCAAGCTGGCGCTGTGCATCTTCTTCGCGTCGTACTTCGTCGAGAAACGCGAGCTGCTCTCGGTGCCCACCTTGCGGGTGGGCAACCGTCTCATGCTCGATCCCCGACCCCTGGTACCCATCCTCGTGGCGTGGGGGTTCACCATGCTCGTACTCGGGGGCGAGGACGACATCGGGTTCGCGCTGCTCATCTTCGTGCTGTTCATGGCGATGCTGTGGCTGACCTCGGGCCGGTGGAACTATCTCCTGTTGGGCCTCGTCCTCTTCGTCGGGGGGGCCTATGCCGCCGATCGGCTCTTCTCGCAAGTGCACGTGCGGATCTCGGAATGGCTGCACCCCGTCGCCACCGGCCAGATCAACCTGGGCCTCTACGGCATGGGGTCGGGGGGCCTTCTCGGCACAGGGCTCGGCTTCGGCCACATCGTCGCCGCCTGCGGCACGTGCTCCAACCCCATCCCCGATGTGCAGAGCGACTACATCTTCGCCGCCTTCGGCACCGAGATGGGTCTGCTCGGCACGACCACCATCATCTTCGCCTTCATGCTGCTCGTGGGGGCCGGGTTGCGAACCGCACAGACGGCCCGTTCGGAATTCGGCCAGATGGTGGCGGCCGGGCTCACCGTCATCCTGGGCTTCCAGGCCCTGTTCATCATGGCCGGCATCGTCCGCCTGCTCCCCCTGACCGGCATCACCCTGCCGTTCATGGCCTACGGGGGATCCTCCCTGGTGGCCAACTACGTGCTCATCGCCCTACTCATGCGGATCTCCGATGAGGGTGAGCGCACCGTCGTGGCCGAGAAGGCGACCGCCATGCCCGTGCCCCCGCCACCGGTGGCAGCCGTGCCGGTCCCCGCCCGGTGAGCCCCCGCCACCGCTGACCCACCTCCCCGGCGCGGCCCTCGAGCGCGCCGGCTCAGGTCGAGGCGCCGGCCGTTCCGGCCGTGCCGTCCGACGCGCCGGCGAGACCGGTCGGGGTGTCTGCTCCGGTGAACACCCACTCCGCCACGAGGATCGGTGTCGGAAGCCTCTGACGCAGCGCCAAGGCGACGGCGTCGGAAGGACGGCAGGGCACCACACGCCGTCCGCGCGGGCCCATGGTGTCGATCTCGGCGAAGAACAGCTGCCCGCGGCGAACCGTGATGCGCACCGCTTCGATGCTCACGTCGTGGCGGTCGAGGATCTCGGTGACCATCT
Source organism: Acidimicrobiales bacterium (assembly GCA_031292675.1). Lineage (GTDB taxonomy): Bacteria > Actinomycetota > Acidimicrobiia > Acidimicrobiales > UBA8190 > Chersky-840. The sequence continues at coordinate 5,632 of JARLGQ010000088.1, read as the reverse complement.
CGTGGGTGAGGGGTCTCGGGGTGTCGATGCTTCGGAAGGCGTAGGCGATGGCCGTCCCTTCGGCCAGACCGACCGGGATCCGCAGCTCCCGCCAGGGATCCTGCGCCTCGTGGAGGACGATCTCGGGATTGGCGCTGGGCAGGTCCATGTCGACGCCGGCGACGGCGACGATCCTCCACTCCTCGGGGGACAGTGCCAACGTCTCGAGCGGGGTGCGCGCCACGTCCGCCGGAGCAGGGCCCCCTGCGCTCGTGAGCGCGCCGGCCGGATCGTTGGTCGTCTCGTCGACGGGATCGGCGTCGACGTGCCCGGTGGCGGCGCCTTCCTCGACGGGCGTCCCCGCCGGCGGATCGGGCACCGAGGCCTCGGAGCCGGGGCCGAGACCACTCATCGCTGGGCGCGCAGTTGCACCGACAAGGCGATGCCGACCGCGGAGAAGAAGGCCACGGTGGCAGAGCCTCCGTAGGACAAGAAGGGAAGCGGGATCCCCGCCACCGGCATGATCTGCATCGCCATCCCGGCGTTCTCGAAGACACTGAAGGCCACGAGGGTGAAGCAGCCCGCCGCCAGGAGCCGGCCGAAGGCGTCGCGGGCCAGCTGGGCACTGCGACGCAGCCGCCACGACAACACGCCCAGAAGGGCGAGAACCCCGGCCGCGCCCACGAAGCCGAGTTGCTCACCCAGAGCCGAGAAGATGAAGTCGGTCTGTTGCTCGGGCACGTAGGCCAGGTTGGTCTGCGGCCCGTGGAAGAGCCCCGTTCCCCACAACCCCCCCGAGCCGATGGCGGCCACGGATTGGCCGACGTTGTACCCCGTGCTCTGGAGGTTCTTGCCGATCTGGAACAACGACGTGATCCGGGTCAGCTGGTAGCCCTTGAGGAGCTTGAGGTGCACCACCGCGAACGCACCGGTGGCGGCGAGGGCAATGAGCAGCAGCAGATAGCGGTTGGGGATCCCAGCGATGACGAGCATGACCAGAAGCACCACGCACATGACGATCCCGCTGCCGAGGTCGGGCTGCTTGATCACGAGCAGGATCGGCACGGCGGCGAGGGTGAGCACCTTGATGAGGTCGGCCCGTCCGAGGCCATCGGGCCGTCGCGCGCAGAAGGTGGCCACGGTCACGATGAGCACGAGGGTGGCGAAGGCGGAGGGCTGGATCTGGACGCCCCCGATCTGGATCCATCGCGTCGCCCCCTGGGCCGTCGACCCGATGCCGCTGAACATGGCGAGCAGGGCCAGGATCATGGCCACGTACAACGCGGCGCTGGCGTGCTCCAGCCACCGGTAGTCGAGGGCGGCCAGCACGATCATGAAGACGCCCCCCACCACGACATAGGCCGACTGCCGGGTGAGGAAGTAGTGGGGATTGAGGCCGGCCGCCGCCAGCTTGGAGCGGGTGGCCGAATAGACCAGCACCACGCCCAGCCCGGCCACGACCAGCGTGGTCAGGATGAGCACGAAATCGACCCGAAGGGCCAGGGGCCGACCCGCAGCCGGGCGGTGTGCGAGAGAGGTACTCAACCGGTGCGCTCCGGCGGACCAGAATACCGGTCGTGCTCCTCGGCGCCACATCACCCAGCGTGGTCGACCAGGGTTGGCTGTACAGCATTCTGCGCTGGGCCGGCGTCAGCGAGTCCACCTCCGAGCACTGGCAACAAGTCGTCATCAAGCCGGTCACCGTGGCGGTGGTCCTGCTGGTGGCGGTGCTGATCGGCTGGCTCGGCAACCGCGTCATCCGGCGGTGGGTCGGTGCGGCCGCGCACAAGGCCGTGGCGCGGGCAGACTCGCCTCGGGCCGCAGCCCGGGCGCTCACGCTGACGAACCTGCTCGCCAACGTGTGGCGCGGTGTCGTCGGCACCGTGGCGTTCTTCGTCATCCTGGGCACGATCGGGCTCAACCTCACCCCGCTCCTCGCCGGGGCAACGGTGATCGGCGCCACTCTGGGCTTCGGAGCGCAGAGCATGGTGCGCGACCTGTTGGCGGGCCTGCTGCTCACCGTGGAGGGACAGTTCGACATCGGCGACACGATCATGGTGGGCGATACGACGGGAACCGTCGAGGACCTGACGTTGCGCGTCACGCGTCTGCGTGCCGACGACGGCACCGTGTGGTACGTCCCCAACGGTGAGATCCGCAAATTGGCCAACGAGTCGCGGGGATGGGCCCTGGCGACTGTCGACGTTCCCGTTCCCGTCACCGCCCCCGTCGACACCGTGCTCGACGCCATCCGCGCCGGCGCCGACGCCGTGTCGAGCGATCCCCGCTACGGCGCGTCGTGTCTCGAGCCACCCCGCATCTGGGGGGTCGTGGACAGCGCGGCCGACACCTTCACGTGCAGGGTCTCGGTTCGGACCGCGACCACCCAGCGCGCCGCGATGGCTCGGGTGCTGCGCGAGGAGATCGCGCGCCGGCTCCAAGCCGTGGGTGTCTTCATCCCGGTCGGGAGCGTTCCGGCCGCGGGTGAGGCGCCGCCGCCGACCACGCCCGACGACAAGTCCTGATGGCAGGACCATGCCCCTGAGCCCGCGCCTCGGGCGGGCCCAGGCGGGTGCCGAGCGCCGCTGGCGCCGAGCCACCGCGGTGGCACGCACACTTCCCGACGTCGTGATCCTGGGCACCCAACGGGGCGGGACCACCTCGCTGTTCGACTGGCTCGCCACCCACCCGAACGTGGCGCCCTCGACGACCAAAGAGGTCCACTACTTCGACCGGCACTACGGCAACGGCGAGCTCTGGTACCGCGCCCACTTCCCCTTGAAGCTGGTGCCCCGCACGTCGGTCGAGGCCACCCCCTACCTGTTGTTCTATCCCCCCGCCCCCAGTCGGGTCGCCGCCGACCTCCCCCGCTCGACTCGCTTCGTGGTGCTGTTGCGCGACCCGGTGCAGCGGGCCATCTCCCAGTACTGGCACTCGTGCCGGTTGGGCGCCGAGGACCAGCCCCTCGAGGTCGCGCTCGCTCTCGAGCAAGAACGCCTGGCCGGGCAGGACGCCATCGTGGCTTCAGGGGGAGAGAGCTTCGCCCACCGCAACTTCTCCTACAAAGCCAGGGGCCACTACGCCGAGCAGCTCAGAAGATGGTTCGCGGCCGTCGAGCGCGACCGGTTCCTGGTGATGGAGAGCGAAGAGCTCTGGAGCGACCCGCGGGGGCCCGCCCGTGCCCTCGAGTGGCTGGGGTTGTCACCGGTCACCACCCCGTTTCCCGCCACCAACGACGCACCGCGGGCACGGCCCGAGGAGGAGGCGGTCGTCGAAGACCTGCGGCGGCACTTCGCCCCCTACAACGAGGACCTGTTCGAGCTGTTGGGCAGGAGGCTCTGGCAGCGCTGATCACTGCGTGGGTCGCGACCGGGCCGCGGCCCACATGGCTTCGACGGGGACCGAACGCCCGGTCCATCGCTGCACGGCCAGGGCGGCCTGGTGCACCAGCATCCCGAGCCCGCCCACGCACCGTGCTCCTCGCTCCTGCGCGGCGCGCAGCAACGGCGTCTCGGCCGGGTGGTAGACGAGGTCGGCGACCACCTGCCCGGCATGCAGGGCCCCGGGGTCGACGGGGAGCGCGTCCGATGCCGCACCGTCTCCCCGGTCCATGCCGAGCGGCGTCGCCTGGACGACGAGGTCGGCCCCGGCCACGTCCTCGCCCGACCCGACACGTCCCACCGTCCCGGCCAAGGCGGCTGCTCTCTCGGCGCGTGCCACGGTCCGGTTCACCACCACCACCTCGACCGCCCCCGCCTCGGCCAAGGCCAGAATGACGGCGCGCGCCGCTCCCCCGGCGCCGACCACGACGCACCGCTTCCCGGCCGGGTCGAACCCCGCGGCGCGGGCCAACGCGGCCAGGAACCCTGCCCCGTCGGTGGAATCACCCCGCAGCATCCCGTCGCGCCCGGTGACACAGTTCACGGCCTGCAACCGACGGGCGACCTCGGTGGTGTCGTCCACGGCCCCGAAGGCCTGTTCCTTGTGCGGCATGGTGACCGACAGCCCGGCGATGCCCAGCGCCCGCATCCCGATCAGCGCAGCGTCCGCCGCTCCGGCGGGCACGGGGAACGCCACCGACACCCAGTCGAGCCCGAGGGCGTCGAAGGCCGCGTTGTGCAGCAGAGGCGACAGTGAGTGGGCGATGGGGTCCCCGATCACCCCCACCACCGTGGACGCCCCCGAGGGCCATGCCGGTGAGCGCCGGGTCGCGGGTGAACGTCGGGCCGGCTCTTCTCGGGCCGCCTCTTCTCGGGCCGGCATGGGGCGCGCCTACCCGAGGCCCCGGCTCTGAGCCAGGCGCTCGTTGGCCTGCTGGCCGGCGAAGGTGGAGGAGAAGGCCTCGGTGCCGTCATTCGACACGACCACGAAGTAGAGCCAGTTGCCCGCCGTGGGAGCCAGGGCGGCCTGCAACGAGGCCTTCGAGGGGAAGCAGATCGGCGTCGGAGTGAGCCCGACGTGCAGGTAGGTGTTGTACGGGGTGTTCAAGGTGAGGTCGGCGGCGGTCACCTTGCCCCCGTCGCGGTGCTCGGAGTAGAGCACGGTGGAGTCCATCTGCAGCAGCGTCCCGCGCGCCAGGCGGTTGTAGATCACCCGCGCCACCCTGCCCAGGTTCTTCTGGTAGACGCCCTCCTTCTGCACGATCGACGCCACCGTGATCGCCTGGTACGGCGTCTCCCCCAACGCCGCGGCCCCGTCCGCGAGCCCCACCGCGGACGCCAGAGCGTCGAATCTGGCGATCATGTCCCCGAGCAAGGCCTGGTCCGACTCCCCCGCCATCACGCGGTAGGTGCCCGTCCCCAACAGGCCGTCGATGTTGTCCGAGCCGGCGGGCTCGTAGGGCGAGCGCATGGCGCCCGTCGTGGCCAGGGACAGGAAGTGCGCGCCGTCGTGACCGGGGACCTGGCCCACCTGCGCGGCCACCTCCCCGACGGTGAAGCCGGGCAGCACGTCCACCGAGAAGACGTCGGGCCCTCCGGCCAGGCCGGCCCGTACGTCGGCGAAGGACTCGTTGCGATGCAGCAGGTAGGTGCCGGGGAGCACCGTAGGCGTCCCGTGGAGGGCCAGATAGACGTGGAAGGCCAGAGCGCTGCCCACGACATGGGCGCGTACGAGCAAGGCCGTGACCGCGCCCATCGAAGACCCCGACGCCACCGTCACGACCTCGGCAGGCCCCTTCCCCCCGCTCGCCTCGCTTTCGTACCAGGTGACGGCGGCGACGAGGAGGCACAGCACCACGATCGGCACGCCGATCACCAGAAGACGCCGCCGCCGGTACACCTCGGGCTCGAGCTGCGCGTGCGCCTTCTTCCTCGGACGGGTCCCTGCCCGACGCGCACGCCCTCCGGGCGCGGGGCCCGCCCCGGCCCCTCCTGTCGCGGCGGCGTCGGGCGTGTCCGAGGAACGGGGCGCACCCGGCGCGGCTGTCACCGGGACGCCCTCGCCCTCACGCATCGCGCCGACCCGGATGGGTGTCGAGCCAGGCCTGGAGCAGCACCGCCGCCGCGGCGGCGTCGATCCGCGTCCGGCGGTCGCGCCCCTGTCGCCCACCGTCGGCCAAGGCGCGCGCCGCGCTCACCGTGGTGAGGCGCTCGTCGAAGGTCTCTACGGCCACCCCGCGCGGCGCCAGCACCTCCGCCAGCGTGTCGGCGTC
>JARLGQ010000087.1 GCA_031292675.1 Acidimicrobiales bacterium | reverse complement strand
CCACTTGCGCACGAGCTCGGGGTAGTCGCGCACGGCGGTGTCCATGTCACAGAAGAAGACACCTTGGGCCTCGAGGTCCTCGCGGTTGCGGTGGAAGACGACCTCGGACTCGTACTGCGCCGTGACGCCCGAGAGGTACTTGCGCTCCGCCTCCGGGATCCCCAGCTTCTCGTACGTGTTCTTGATGGCGTCGGGCAGGTCCTCCCACTTGTCCACCTGCCCGCCGGTCGGCTTGATGTAGTAGTAGATGTCGTCGAAGTCGAGCTTGGGCATACGCTCGGCGAACCAGGGAGCCATCGGCTTGCGCTCAAAGTGCTTGAGCGACTTCAGCCGGAAGTCCCGCATCCACTCCGGCTCGTTCTTCATCTCGGACATCTCGCGCACGATCGACTCGTTCAAGCCCTTCTTGGGTTTGAAGACGTAGTCCTCGACGTCGCTCCAGCCGAGCTTGTACCGACCGAGGTCGAGATCCTGTGTCGTCATCGTCGCCGTCACCTTTGCCCTGACCGGCACCGTCCCGGCCACTGCCGGACCGGGCCTTCGAGGCCGCCCAGGGGGATTTCCCCTATCTAGATAGTAACAACCCCCGTCCAGCGCCGCGACCACGGGATCGCCATCTGGGATCATCCTCTGATGGCCAGTTCCGATCACGGCTCGGCACCGGAGCCAGGCCCGCCGGTCGCTCCCCGCCGGCCCCAGGTCCTCGACGCCCACGGGGACCGTCGGGTCGACGACTGGTTCTGGCTGCGCGATCGGGACGACCCCGAGGTGCTCAGCCTCCTGCAGGCCGAAAACGTCTTCACCGAGGCCCGGACGGCGCATCTCGCCGGCCTGCGTGAGGCCCTCTTCACCGAGATCAGGGCGCGTATCGTCGAGACGGACCTGAGCGTGCCGGTGGCCAAGGGGCCCTGGTGGTACTACGAGCGCACCGTCGAGGGCTCCGAGTACGTCATCCACTGCCGGCTCCCGGTGCAGGGCCCCGGGCGAGACACCACCACCCCTCCCGTCGTGACGGGTCGGGAAAGCCCCGACGAGCAGGTCCTGCTCGACGAGAACCGGCTGTCGGAGGATCTGCTGGCCGACAAGCGCGGTTACCTCGACGTCGCCAACCTGGCGGTCAGCCCCGGCCATTCACGGCTCGCCTACGCCACCGACACCACCGGAGACGAGCGCTTCACACTACGGGTGCGCGACCTCGTGACCGGACAGGACCTCGCCGAGGCCATCGAGGCGACGTCGTACGGGGTGGCGTGGGCCAATGACGACACCACGCTCTTCTACACCAGGCCAGATGGGGCCAATCGCCCGTACCAGCTGTGGCGGCATCGTGTGGGCAGCGCTCCCGACGAGGACGCCCTTGTCCTGGAGGAGCCCGACGAACGCTTTCACCTCGGTGTCGGGCGGACCAAAGACGGTGAGTACGTGGTCGTCGAGATGCACTCCCGCATCACCTCCGAGGTGCGTGTCGTCCCCGCCGACCGGCCCGAGGCGGTCCCCAGGACCGTGCAGCCGCGCTCGCAGGGAATCGAGTACGGCCTCGAGCACCACGGAGGGACATTCATCCTCCTCACCAACGACGAGGCCGAGAACTTCAGGGTCGTGGCCACACCGGCCGTCAACCCGGCGCGCCACACCTGGAGCGAGCTCATCCCCCATCGCTCCGACGTGCGCATCGACGGTGTCGAGGTCTTCGCGGGCCACGTCGTCACCTACGAGCGCCGTGAGGGGATCGCCCGCATCAGGGTGATCGCGCTCCCCGAGGACGGCCCCCGGTGGGACCGCGAGCTCCCCGAGGGATACCTGGTCCCCTGCCCCGAGATCCCATCGTCGTCGTGGGGTGGCCCGAACCCGGAGTTCACGAGCAAGGCTCTGCGCTACGAGTACTCCTCACTCGTCACCCCCCGCTCGATCTACGACCTCGATCTCGACAGCGGGGTGGGTGTGCTGCGCAAGCGCCAGCAGGTGCTCGGCGGGTACGAACCTGAGCGCTACGCCACCGAGCGCCAGTGGGCTGTCGCGCCCGACGGCACCCAGGTCCCCATGTCGGTGGTGTCCCGCCGGGACGTGCCCCATGACGGCACCGCACCGTGTCTCTTGTACGGGTACGGCGCCTATGAGCACTCAATCGACCCGGTCTTCTCGTCGCTGCGCCTGAGCCTCCTCGACCGGGGTTTCGTCTTCGCCATCGCGCATGTGCGCGGCGGAGGGGAGCTCGGGCGCCGCTGGTACGAGGAGGGCAAGTTGCTCTCCAAGCCCAACACCTTCACCGACTTCGTGGCCTGCGCCCGCAAGCTCGTCGAGGACCGGTGGACGGCGTCGGACCGCCTCGTGGCGCGGGGAGGGTCGGCCGGTGGCCTGCTCATCGGGGCCGCCGCCAATCAGGCGCCCGAGCTGTTCTGTGCCATGGTCGCCGAGGTGCCCTTCGTCGACTGCCTGAACACCATGCTCGACGACACCCTTCCGCTCACGGTCATCGAGTGGGAGGAGTGGGGCAACCCTGCCGCCGATCCCGAGGTGTACCGGGTGATGAAGTCCTACACCCCATACGAAAACGTCCGGTCGACGCGCTATCCATACCTCCTGGTGACGGCCGGGTTCGAAGACCCCCGCGTCGGCTACTGGGAGCCGGCCAAGTGGGTCCAGAAGCTGAGGGCGGCGGACCCGGGAGGGCGGGTGCTGCTCAAGGCCGAGCTCGGCTCAGGGCACGCCGGCCCGTCGGGCCGCTACGAGGCGTGGCAGGACGAGGCCTTCGTGCTGGCCTTCGTCCTGGACGCCGTCGGTCTCGGCGCCTGACACCGGCGGCGCACCGGACCTCTCACGCGGCCCGGAAGGTCAGGTCGAACGGGGACCGGAAGCCCGCCGGCAGCTGCACCGGTCGCCCGTCCACGGTGACCGACGCGTCGCTCGGGGCACCGAGGCGGACGACCAGACCGCCCGTCATCGGTATGGACTGGGACGCTCCCGCCGCGATCGTTCCCGTCCACACGACCTTGCCCGTCGACGCCGCTGTCGCCATGACCCAGCACGACGCCGAGGCGGCGATGGCGACGGTGTAGGAGGGGGACGGCGTGCCGTACGTGGCGCCGTACGCCGTGGGAGCCGTCGGTGCGAGCTCGTTCGAGGGAGTGGCGGTGGTCTGGGTACCGTGTCCGGCCCCGATGATGGGGTGGGACGGGGGTGACGTGGTATGCGACGTGCTGTGCGACGGCTTGTGCGACCCCCCGAGCGCGAGCACGGTCCCGACCGCGACGCCGATGACGACCACCGTCGTCCCGGCCACGATCCTGGTCCGGCGCACCCGGGCACGCCCGTCGCGTCGGGACTGCTCGGCCGCTCCCGGGAGCTGTCGCACCATGCGACGTGAGGCCGACACCGGGACCGGAGCGGACCGCACCGGGCCCCCCGGCACGTCGTCCGCGAACACCATCGTCTCTCGCTGAGCGCTCGCGACCCTCGCCGACTCTCTGGCCGAGGAAGAGGAGGAGGAAGAGGAGGAAGGAGCAGTTGCCGGTTCACGGGGCCACCTCGCCAACACCGCGCCGCGCCGGGCCGACGCATCCCGTTTGGCGCGCGCTGCTCCGTTGCCGTCGGCCTGACGATGCACGCCGTCGGGCTGCGCGCGAGGGGGACGCCCCGACCCCGGTGGCGGCCTCGGCGTCGGGGCACCCTTCGAAGCGCCACCCCGGCGTCCCGGAACCGGCCATGCGGACGGCGGCCGGCGGTCGGCCACATGGCGAAGCGTCTCCAGGGTGTGCTGGTGGTGGCGAACGGACTGGCGTTCGTCGGCTCCGCGGTGCCACGTCACCCCCGCCACGATGGCCGCCCCGAGGGCCATCACGCCGAGGACCACGATCGCCGTCATCACTACCATTCAACCGAACGCGGCGGCGCTTGGGTACCTCGAGTCTTCCTGCCGTGGCCAAAGACACTGCCGTGCCCAAAGACACCGCCCTCCGTGACGAGGCCCCCACAAGAGGTCAGAACTGGGGCATGGCGGGGAAGGCGTAGCCGGCCGGCGCGCGTCGGGGGGGATCGCGGCGTGCCAGTGCGGCCGCCATCGAGGGTGCCAATCGATCGGCTTTCAACTTGTCGATCTCGTCGGCGCGCTCGTGGAACTCGGGCATGACCTCGCGGGCGAAGAGCTCCAGGGACTCGCAGATGTGCTCGTGGCGGTTCCGGCCCGCCTGGCTGACGAAGATCAACTGGTCGACGCCCGCCGCCTCGTACTCACGCACGAGCGCCCTGATCTGCGACGGGGTGCCCACCGCCCCCCGCAACGACCCGAGACCGTGTTCCATGAGCTGGGCACCCAACGGCTGGCCTGTCTGGGCGGCGACCTCCCGGCTGAAGCCGAAGCGGTCGCGGTTGTCCTGGAACTCCTGCCACACGTCGGTGACGCCGGGCTTGTGCATTCCGAACAGGTAGTAGTGCCCGAGCGAGTACCCGAAGAAATGACTGCCGTCGAGCCCGCGGTCGATGGCGACGGACTCGTCGGTGTGGCACATAAGGGGGAGAACGCACGCCAGGCTGGCGTTGACGGCGAAGCCGGCGGGAACGCAATCCGACGAGGCGATCGTCGCGTAGTAGTCGTCCACCCATCCCTTGGCCTCGTCCGCCTCGACGAACGAGAAGGTGAGGGCCCCGATGCCCAAGGTGGCGGCCAGATGGATGGTGTCGCGGCGGCTGCAGGCCACCCAGAGAGGAGGATGCGGTCGCTGCAGAGGTTTGGGAACCAAGTTCCTGGGAGGCAGCTCGACGAACCGACCTTCGTAACCGGCGAAGGGCTCCTCGACCATGAGGCGTGTGACGACGTCGAGGGCCTCGCGCCATTGCTCACGTTTGGTGGCCCGCTCCACGCCGTACCCGCCCAGCTCCGCCTCCGAACTCGACTCACCGGTGCCGAAGTCGACCCGGCCGTCGGAGACGAGGTCGAGGGTGCCGATCCGCTCGGCCACCCGGGCGGGGTGGTTGAAGCCCATCGGCAATTGGACGATGCCGTGTCCGAGCCTGATCCGGCGTGTTCTCTGGCTGGCCGCGGCCAGGAAGACTTCGGGCGCCGAGGAGTGCGAGTACTCCTCGAGGAAATGGTGCTCGACCTCCCAGACGTAATCGAAGCCCAGGCGATCGGCCAGCTCGACCTGATCGAGGGCATCCTTGAGGAGCCGGTGCTCGTCGTCGTGTTGCCACGGACGGGGCAGCTGGAACTCGTAGAAGATGCCGAACCGCACGGGCGGCCTCTTAGCCGCGGTGGTCGTGCTCGAGCATGGCGTCGACCAGGCGCTCGACGAGGATCCGGTCGCGATCGGAGAGCCGGCGCAGCTTCACGGCGAGCAGCGACCCGTCGTCTTCGTCCCGGGACGAGGCTCCCAACGATCCCGCCGGCGGCCGGGGCTGACGGGCCGGTCGGCCGATCCGGGCCATGACGTCCTCGACGGGAAGCTCCAATGCTCCCGCCACCCGCTCGAGGACGTCCGCGCTGGGATTGGGCAGGAGGCGGATCGCACCGATGGCCTCCTTGCGCCCGGTCTCGAGATCCCGCCACAAGGTCTCGGGGACCTTGGCCCGTCGGGCGGCATCGCGTCGCCGCAGCCCGCGCTGCTCGCGCTGCTCGGCGAGCCAGCGCCCGAACTCGACCCACTGCTGCGATTCGTCCACGGTGCCAGCGTGCACGTTCCCGGCCCACGAGTCCAGCCGGTCGGGCGCGTGACGCGTCACGTGCCATAGGCACGGCTCAGAGCCGTTGCCGCGCTCTGTCTCGGCTCAGGTGCGCAGGCCGTAGCGGGGTTGCACCGCGGGGTGGAGCTCGGCGCGGCGGGGATTGGACTGGTCACGCGTCGACAACACCGGCGCCTCGATGCCCCAATCGGCGCCCACGTCAGCGTCGTCCCAGGCCACACCGAGCTCGTCCTCGGGGTTGTAGTAGTTGTCGACGAGGTACCACAGCAGGACGTCGGTGAGCGACGCGAACCCGTGGGCGACCCCCGGCGGGATGAACACCCCGCTGTCGCGCTCGCCGCGGAGGTCCAGAGCCAGGGTGACCCCTTCGGTGGGAGAGCCCACACGCAGGTCGTGAAGCACCACCCGGGCCGTCCCCCGCAACACGTACCAGTAGTCCGCCTGGTGGAGGTGGTAGTGCAGGCCGACGACTGCGCCGGCCTGTTTCTCGGAGCGGTTGCCCTGCACCATCTCACGCCCGAGGGGGAACCACGATCGGCGATACGTCTCGACGAAGCGGCCGCGTTCGTCACCGTGGACTTCGGGCTCGACGACGACCACGTCGGCGATGGCATCAGAAGGAGTGATCCTGGGCATTGCGTGAGGCTAATCGCCGTGCATGGATGGATCGAGGTGGGGGCGGGGGTACCGGGAGCCCGGGCTACGGCTCGAAACGCCCGAAGCCGCCCCGGTAGTACACAAGGGGCCGGCCTCGGCGCACTCCCATGCCCCGCACGCTGCCCAGGACGAGCTCGTGGTCTCCGGCTTCGTGGGCCAGCTCGAGCTCGCACTCCACCCAGGCCAGCGCCCCGTCCAGCACGGGAGCGCCGTTGGTGGCGGGGCGCCAGCCCACTCCGGTGAACTTGTCGCCACCCGAGACGGCGAAGTCCCGGCTCAGTGCCTCCTGGTCCTCGGCCAGGATGTTGACGCAGAACGCCCCCGCGGCGGCGATACGCGGCCAGCTCGTGGAGCTCTTCCCCGGTGCCAGCGCCACCATCGGCGGGTCGAGCGACAGGGACGTGAAGGCCTGGCACGTGAAACCGACGGGCTCGCCGCCCTCCAAGGCGGTCACGATCGTGACGCCGGTGGCGAAATGGCCGAGAACCTCACGGAACCGCCCGGCGTCGAACGACGCCGCACCCGCGGCCTGGAGATCGTCGTCCCCGGCGTCGACAACCCCGCTCCCACCGTCCATGGCGTCGCCCATCACGTCCCTCGTCGTCCCCGGGCCCTGGTGGTCTTCTCCGGCGCGTCCGGGCCCTGAGTCGCTCACGCGCCGCCGAGGTCGACCGCCAATCCTTCCCTGGCGGCGATCACGCCGTCGAGACGGCGGGCGTCGTCGGTCGCCTGAGCCTGGCCCAGCAGGCGGTCGAGGTCGTCGTCGGTGTGGCGAGGGTCGTGGTGGAAGAGCGCCAATCGCCGGGCCCCCGCCGTGGCGGCTACGTGCACCGCGTAGCCGATGGTGGAGTGTCCCCACGTGGCCTTGGCCCGGTATTCCTCTTCGGTGTACTGCGCGTCGTGGATGACCAGGTCGGCCCCGTCGCACAGCTCGAGGACCGCCGCGTCGACATGGGCGCGGTCCTCGGGAGCCTGGTGATCGCTCACGAACGCCAGTGTGGAGTCGCCGGTCTCGATCCGGAACCCGAGCGTGGTCCCCACGTGGGGGACCTGTCGGACCAGGACCTTCGCCGAACCGACGGCGATCACGTCATCGGTCACCTCGTTGAATTCGATCTTCCCCTGGAGCTCTTTGACCTGGACGGGGAAGAACGGTGGCTTCACCACCCGGTCGATGATGTCGTGCAGGGAACCGCCGTCCTGGGGCGGGCCGTACACGTCCATGCGGCCGCCTTGGCGCAGCAGCGGCGTGCAGAACGGAAGGCCGATGATGTGGTCCCAGTGCAGGTGGGTGAGGAACGCGGTGACCTCGACGGGATTGTCGAGTCCGTAGCGCTCTTCGAGATCGTGGCCCAGCGGGCGCAGGCCGGTGCCGAGGTCGAGGACGATCGGCGGTTCGTCACCGATCTCGACGGCCACACACGCGGTGTTGCCCCCGTAGCGAAGGTACTGCTCCCCAGAGCACGGGCACGAGCCCCTCACGCCGAAGAATCTGACTCGCAGCGGACGACCCCCTCCCCCTCCGTCCAACAGCACCGGTGGGCCTCGCCTCCACGTGACTCTGGTCAGCGTGGAACCGAGTATGGCCCTGTCGCGGCGACACTACTCTGCCCCCATGCAACAGCGGGCAGTACCTGTCAACGGCATCGAGTTCTCATACCTTGAGTCGGGGCCCGCCGACGGCCCCCTGGCGCTGTGCCTGCACGGTTTCCCCGACAGCGCCCACACCTGGCGCCACCTCATGCCGGCGCTGGCGGCAGCCGGATACCACGCCGTGGCCCCCTGGATGAGGGGGTATGCCCCCACCTGGATCCCCTCGGACGGCGTGTACCAGGTCGGGGCCCTGGCCGTGGACGCATCCGGACTGCACGAGGCCCTCGGAGGCGACGGACGCGCCGTGCTGGTGGGCCACGACTGGGGCGCCTATGCCAGCTACGGGGCGGCGGCGTTGCACCCCGAGCGCTGGCGACGCGTCGTCACGATGGCGGTACCGCCCTTGGCCGCCTCGGCGTCGTCGTTCTTCACCTATGCCCAGATGAAGCGCAGCTTCTACATCTTCCTCTTCCAGACTCCCCTGGCCGAGATGGCGGTGAGCGCGGATGGCCTCGAGTTCCTCGACCACCTCTGGGCCGACTGGTCCCCGGGTTACGACGCCGCCTGGGATCTCGTTCGGGTGAAGGCCTCCATCGGGGACCCCGCCAACCTCTCGGCGGCCATCGGCTACTACCGGGCTCTCTTCGACCCCACCTTCCGGAGCCCCGAGTACGACGAGGCTCAAGCGGCCACCGCCCAGTCCCCTCCCCAGCCCACCATGTACCTGCACGGCGCGGACGACGGGGCCATGGGCCTCGACGCCATCGGCGACGTCGGCGCGGTGCTGTCGGACGGATCGGAACTGGTCGTCGTCGAGGGGGCCGGGCACTTCCTCCATCTCGAGCAACCAGAGGTGGTGGGCGAGCACGTCCGACGCTTCCTCGCGCCCTGATCTCGGAGCCGGCGCCGGACCAACCGCGTGTCGGCGGGCCCGTCCGACATCAGGGAAGGACGAGAACGCCCCCCGGGCCGCGACGGGCCAGCCCTTCGGCCACCAGACCGTCGGCCACTCGTCGGGCGCGTCGGGGGTCTTCGGGCCAGCCGCACGCGAACCGCACGCGTCGCGCCGGCACCGGGCCCGAGCGCAAGGCGTCGACGAGGCGCCCGCGACCCTGACGGTCCGAGCCTTCGAAGGGGGTCTGGCGCGGACCGCGCCGGGCGGGGTCGGGCGCCCCCGGAGCGGAGTTGAACCAGGCGCAGCGGCGCGACAGCGGGCAGCGGGCACACGCCGGCGCTCGAGCCGAGCAACGCGCCGCCCCGTGCTCCATGAGCGCCTGGTTCCATTCCCATGCCTTGCCCGGCGGCACCAACGCATCCGCCAGGGACTGCGCCGCACGTGGCGCCAACGGTGCTCCGGCCACGGCCCGCGCCAACACCCGCGCCACGTTGACGTCCACGACCGCCTCGTCCCGTTCGAAGGCGAAGACCAGGACCGCCCGCGCCGTGTACTCCCCGACGCCCGGAAGGGCGCGCAGGGACAGGAGATCAGCAGGAATCGCACCCCCGTGGCGGTCGACGATGGCCTGCGCCGCTTGGTGGAGGTGGCGAGCACGGCGGTTGTAGCCGAGCCCGGCCCACGCTTCGAGCACGGCACCGAGGCCGGCCTCCGCGCAGGCCGAGGCGCTGGGGAACCGATCGAGAAAGGCGACGTAGGAGGGGACCACGCGCCGCGCCTGGGTTTGTTGGAGCATCACCTCGCTCACCAGCACCGCCCAAGGATCACGCGTCTCCCGCCACGGGAACGGGCGCAATCCGGATCGACCCAGGCGCAGGACGGCGCTGCGGATCCGGCGCGGGTCCGCCCGCTCGGGTGCCCTGTTCAATCCCAGACGTCGTCCCCGTAGGGACGCCGACGCGCCGGGGCGAACTCCTGCTTCCACACCATGACCTTGCGGCGGAAGAAGCACACCTCCTCGCCACGTTGGTTGAAGCCCTTCGTCTCCACGGTCACGATGCCGCGGTCGGGTTTCGACGAGGATTCCACCTTTCCGAGCACACGCGACTCGGCGTAGATGGTGTCGCCGTGGAACGTCGGGAACCGGTGGACGAGGGACTCGACCTCGAGGTTGGCGATGCACGAGCCGCTCACGTCGGGCACGCTCATCCCGAGCACGAGCGAGTACACGAGGTTCCCGACGACGACGTTCTTGCCGTGCACCGTCTCGTGCTCCGCGAACCACGCGTTGGTGTGCAGGGGGTGATGGTTCATGGTGATCATGCAGAAGAGATGGTCGTCGGCCTCGGTGATCGTCTTGCCCGGCCAGTGCCGGTAGACGTCACCGGGCTCGAAGTCCTCGAAGTACCGGCCGAAGGGCCGGTCGAAGGTGGTCATGACGCCACCCGGGGCCGGGTCGTGAAACCCAGTGCCCAGTCGGCCTCCGACTCACCGCCGATGGACAGGCGCCAGGTGTAGCGGTTGCCCGGTTCGAGGGGCAGTGGCCCCAGGTTGACCGCCAACGCCACGTCGATGGGTGTCCCGAGGGGAACGGTCGTGGGGCGTACGACGTTGAACTCCCCGCGTACCTCCACCGGGTGGGTGCCTTCGGGTGTGTCCACCATGACCGGCCGGCCATCGGCGTCCTCGAGATAGAGCTCCCAGTGGTGCACCTGGTCGGCCTCGTGCCATCCGACGTCGATCTTGAGGGCGATACCCGAGGGCATCGGATCGGGCCCGGTCAGGGACCATCCTCCCCCCAGCACGAAGAGCTTCCCGTCCGCGACCTGCGCCGCGTCGCACAAGAGCATCGTCACCTTCACGCCCGGCAGGCTACAACCGGTAGCGTCTTGCCTCGTGCCGGACGCCCTGCGCGACGACGTCTATCGGCGACCTCTCGCCACCGCGCTCGAGCGTCTGGCGGTCGCACCGGGATGGCGGTGTGTCGACGTGGGCGCAGGAGGAGGGGACGTATCGGTGGCGCTCGCAGAGATCGTGGGCCACGAGGGGCGCGTGTACGCCGTCGACAGCGACCCACGCGCCCGCGACGAGGTCGCCTCGGCGGCGGCGGCGTTCAGCCAGGTGCTCGCCGTGACCCAGGCCGGCGAGGACCTGCTCCTGCCAGAAGCGGTCGATCTGGCCTTCTGCCGATTCCTGCTCATGCACGTCGTCGATCCTGCCGTCGTGCTCCGCCGCATGCGCCTGGCGGTGCGGCCCGGGGGGTGGGTGGTGGCCCAGGAGCCCATCACCTCCGCCGGCCGGGTCGGTGGCGTCCCGTTGACCATGCCCGACGCCCGGCATCCCGATGTGGGGGCGCTCCTGCCCGCACTGGTCCGGGACGCGGGAGTTGACATCGTCGACGCCTGGGCCGAGGCACCCGCTGGAGTCGGTCCCGGGCCCGTCACCGAGTACCTGGCCTCGCTCACAGAGGTCGACGCCGGTGACGATCCCGTGGTCCTTCCCCCCCTGGTGACGGTGCTCGGCCGGGCGCCCGAGCACCCCGGGGACGAGCGCACCCCCCGAGCCCGGTGACAGGTCCCCCGTCTCCGGACCTCGAGGCCGCCACGGCGGCGGTGGCGCTGGCGTCGTCGGTGGTGTCAGGTGCAGCCCGTCGGGTCGCAGCGGCCGGCGGCGCCGAGGCCGACCAGGTCGTGGCCTACGACCTGGCCCACATGGCGGCTGGGGTGCGGGCCGCTCAGGCAGCCCTGGCCTACGGCGCTACGGGCACCGACGAGGCCCACATCGCGTGTGTGTTCGTGGCCGACGCCCTGGCTGACCTGGCCGCTCGCGTCGTCGGTCGTGAGGACGCGTTCGGCACCTCGGGGGACTGGCTCGACGGGGCGCGCCCCTTCGTCACCACCTACCGGGACCCGGAGTACCTCGCGTCGCTGCTCGGTGTGGACGGGGACCGCCACCTCGACGCGGACTTCGCGCTGGTGCGCGAGACGTTCCACCGCTTCGCGCAGGAGCAGATCCGCCCGCACGCCGAGCACATCCACCGCGCCAATGCCGACATCCCCGAGGAGATCATCGCCGGCCTGGCCGAGATGGGCGCGCTGGGCCTGTCGATCCCCGAGGCGTACGGAGGGTTCGCCACGGGAGGGGCCAGCGACTACATGGGAATGGTCGTTGCCACCGAGGAGCTCTCGTGGGGATCGCTCGGTGCGGGCGGTTCGCTCATCACGCGTCCGGAAATCTTGAGCCGCGCCCTGGTGGCAGGCGGCACCGACGAGCAGAAGCAGGCTTGGCTGCCGAGGTTGGCGTCAGGCGAGGTGATGAACGCCGTG
>JARLGQ010000086.1 GCA_031292675.1 Acidimicrobiales bacterium | reverse complement strand
GGGACGACCCGCCGGCCCCGGGCCGCGGGCGGCGGCGGGGGCGTCACGAGCCATGGGAGCCCGGGGCGAGCTGGCGGCGCACATCGGCGAGGTGGTGGCGCACCTCGTGCACGGTGTGGAGCGCCACCCAGCGCAGCGACCGCTCGAGGCGCTGCGGGTAGTTGTAGGTGACGCACCGTGCCCAGTCCCGGGCGTCGAGGCGGTGCAGGACGTTGGCGAGCATGCCCGCCGCGTCGGAGAGCTGCCGGGCCACGGCGTCGGGGTGCTGGTGCGCGTAGCCGTCGTGCTCGACGCGCTCGTCGCGGCCCATGGGGTCGAACGACGGGCGGTCGGTGCGCCGGGCGGCCAACACCCGCTCGCGCTGGACCAGGAGGACGTCTCTCACGTGGCATCCGTATTCCAGTGGCGACCAGGTGTCGGGCCGCGGTCTGTGGCGCAGGCTCGTGGTGTCGTCGCTCAGGATCACGGCCCATTGCGAGGCGCCCTCGACGATCGCCGCACCGGCCTTCGGCGCGCCCCCGAGGTCGTACTCGAACCCGCACTCCCCACAGCGCTCCACCGCCTCCCCTTATCTGAGCGACTGTGCCTCGAACTCGACGGTGGCGTCGTCGAGGGGCAGCACCATCTGGGGGCGCAGGTACTGGTGGGACTCGGCCTCGAGGCGCACGGCGGTCCCCCACGCCGTGAACCCGATGGCGTGGTGCGCGAACCACATCGGGCCGTCGGCGACCCGGACGGCCACGATGCCGTGCGCGCCCATGTCGAGCGCCGAGCGCTGCATGTGCTCCATGCCCGCCTCGCGCGCCGAGTACATGGCTTCGGTGAAATTGGTCAGCTCGACGTTCTGGGAAGACTGGCGCATGGTGGTCCCCACCGAACGCCGGGGGGCGTAGACGAAGCTCGCCCCGAAGGCCAGCCCGATCGGGCCCCAGCCGGCGTTGTGCAGCAAGGTGAAGTCACGTGCCGAGAGGTCCGACACGAAGACGTTGGCGGCGTCCTTGCCTTTCACCGGTCGGACCGCGGTCCCGGTGAGCTCGACGTCGACGTGGTGACGCTGCACGTCCACCTCCACGCGCACGCCCACGACGCCGTGGCCGCGCACTGCCGAGCACTGTTCGCCGAGGTGGTCGCCCGCGGACCGCACCGCCAGGTTGTGTGCCTCCGACGCCGCCGCGATCTCGCCCGATCCCCAGTTCCAGACCCCGGGGGGGATGGAGACCACCGACGAGCCGAAGACGACGTCGACGGCCTCCCACCCGATGCTGTGCAGGAGCAGCGATTCGTCGACCGAGAGGTCCGAGGTCACGGCCCGGGCGCGTCGGTCGTGCGCCGCTGCCGCCAGCGAGGCCGCCGCCCGCCGCATCTCGGCCCGGATGTCGATCTCGGCCGGGGGCGGCGCGCCCTGACTCGTCCCGCTCACGACAACCGCACCGTGGGACGGGGAGCGGGAAGGGGGTCGAAGTCCTTGAACCGTCGGACCCGCGAGCCGCGCAGGGTGCACTCGATGACCTCGTCGCCCTGGCTCAGACGCTGGGTGTTGGCGACGATCTGCGCTCCCTGGAGGTCGTCGGTGCCGAGCTGGCCTCGCACGTGCTCGCGGGCCAGCGAGCGGGCCGCGATGTGGGCCCGGGACAGCTGCTCGATCTCCGACACCGGCAGGTAGCCCGATCCCCACACCGACACGGTGCCCTCCATGAGCATCTCGGTGACGCAGTAGGCCCACACCCGCACCGACGCCAGGGCCGCCACCACCGACACCGGCATGTAGCCGGCCTCGACGAGCTTGGCCAGGCGCTGGCCCGCCAGGTACGTCGTCCACGGCGTGCCCCCGCCAGGCGCGGGAGCGTCTTCGACGACCACGGCGGTGCCCAGGATGTGGAACTCGGTGACGTTCATCTCCGCGAGGTGACGGGTGCTGTCGACGACGCCGATGACACCGTGGGCGCCCACCTCCTGGGCCTCTTCCACCAGGCGCGTGTAGGCGGAGCCGAAGCCCTGGCCCCACGCCGACTCGACCCACGGCTGCTGGTAGTTCTGCCCCCAGATGCGGTGCTCGTTGGAGTAGACGTAGCCGCCGTGCGGGCACCGGTAGCTCTCGGAGTAGACGCCCCGGGGAGCGGAGCCGCCGAAGCTGTAGGGCGTCATCCCGCGCATGTAGGGCGACCCCGCCCCGTACCAGCCCCACTGCATGACACAGAACCCCTGCACCAGGCCCACCGGCCGTAGGCCCATCTGCAGGCAGGCCGCGAAGTCGGGCACCGTCAGGCCCGAGGAGAACGACCCGCCGCCCAGGCGCCGGCCGGCGGCTTCGGGGAGATCGCCCTCCGCGCCTTCGTCGCCGTCGGGGCGGCCCGGTTCGTCCATCAGTTGTCGAGGGAGATCACGGTGGTGGGCTTGGGCAGCGTCACCTCACCGGCCGACTTCTTCACCGCCGTGCCCAACGACAGGAATTCGATGGTGTGCGAGCCCCACTGGTGGGATTTCTCCTCGAGCCGCACACCCACGATCCCGGTGGCACCGAGCGTGTTGGCCTCGTCCTGCATGCGCGTCATGGCGAGCTCGCGCGCTTCGTACAGCGCCTGGGTGAAGTTCGGGAGCTCCACGTTCTGTCCCACGGTGCCCAGTGCCTGGCCGATGCCGCGGTGCGCGATGTGGAAGACGCACGTGCCCATCACGAGTCCCTGGGGGACGTACCCGGTCTGCATGATGGTCCAGAAGTCCTGTCCCGACAGGTCCGAGGTGAAGGGCTTGCCGAGCGCGTTGCGGTGCGAGGTGCCGTCCTCGGCCTTCACCGCCGTTCCCACCGCGATGAATTCGGCGGCGTCACGGCCCCACTCGTAGTAGTTGACGTCCAGGCGAACACCCACGACACCGTCCGCCCCCAATTCGTCGGCCTCTTCCTCCATCCGGGTCATGGCCAGCTCGCGGGCGTTGTACATGGCCTCGGTCAGCTTGGTGAGCTCCTGGCTCTTGTTCCAGCGCCGGGCCTGGATGCCAGTGTGGTAGATCGACGAGCCCATGACGAAGCCCAGCGGGTGGAAGCCCGCCTCCTTGATGAGCAGGAATTCGTTGACCGAGAGGTCGGAGGTGAACAGACCGTGCTCGAGTTGTTCGAGCCGATGGCCCGCCTCCTTGGGGAGGTCGGTGGGTTGGGTCATGAAGAGCCTCCGATGACGATTCTCTCGAGGGCCTGACGAGCACCCTCACTGTGGGCCGCCTCTTGCTGGAGCGCGGCCAGAAGCCTTTTGAGCCAGGTGTCGAGGTCGACGGACTCGCTGCGGATCCGGATCCCTCCCGAGGAGTGGGCCACCGAGCATCGCACCGAGGCCCCCTCGACCTGGGCCCGTAGCACGTCGTCGCCGAGGGTCACCTCGAGCGCCTTCACGTCGTTGGACTTGCGCAGGATCCCCCCGGCGCGCTCGACGACGACTCTGGGCCCGAGCACCTCGGCGAGCTGGCCGGCGAGGACCTTCAACATGATGTGCACGTCCGTGGCGTTGGACTGCACCGTGGCGGCCGCCATGTCGAGGTCGAAGGCGTCGTCGGTCTC
>JARLGQ010000085.1 GCA_031292675.1 Acidimicrobiales bacterium | reverse complement strand
CGCCTCGGATCGGCCGACCTCGGATCGGCCCGCCTCGGAGGGTCGCACGGCGGAATCGCTGGGTTCGCGCACCCCTCCATTGTGCCGTGCGCCGACCAGCACCGTGCCCCATCGGGGCACCGACCGGAGCCTCTGTCGGGGCCCGGGTGTCGCCGGGGAGCTGACGGACCGTCACAATTGGCGCCGGATAGCATGCGGCGTGCCCTCCGACACGACGGCCGCGCCAGCACGCCGGGTGGCGGCCCCGGCCACAGGGAGGGTCGGGCTCATCCTTCCGACGTTCCCGCAGGACGGTCCCGACCTCCCGGGCGCGACGGCCCTAGGCGATCTGTGCCGCCGGGCCGAGGCGGGTGGGGCAGGTGCATTGTGGGTGTGCGACCACATCTTCTGGCACGGGCCGGCGCTCGAGGCGCTGAGCGCACTCGGCGTCGCCGCCACCGCCACCCGCCATGCCGCGGTGGGGACCTGCGTCCTCCAATTGCCCCTGCGCCACGTGCCGTCGGTCGCCAAGGAGGTGGCCGCGCTCGCCCATCTGTCGGGAGGCCGAATGGTGCTGGGAGTCGGTGTGGGCACCCATCCCGGCGAGTACGCCGCCGCCGGCGTTCCCTTCGACAACCGTGGGCGGCGGCTCGACGAGGGGATCGACGCCCTGCGCCGGGCGTGGGCGGGCTCCCCCGGCGAGCGCTACTCGCAACTCCCGGCCCCCGACCCGGTCCCGGTCTGGGTGGGCGGGTCCAGTGAGGCGGCACTGCGGCGCGCCGCGCGCCGCGGCGACGGCTGGATCCCGCTGTTCCTAGCGCCCGGCGAATACGCAGCTGCTCTGGGTCGCCTGGACAAAGAGGCAGAGCGGGCCGGGCGCGATCCCACCACGGTGGTGCGCGCCGCGGTGGTCTTCGTCTCGGTGGGGAGCCCCGACGACGGCGAACGGGGGCTGTCGTGGATGGCTTCGCTCTACGGCCTTCCGGCGCGCTCCTTCGCGCGGCACCTCGTGGCCGGGGACGCCCGGGCGTGCGCGACGGCACTGGCCCGGTTCAGCGAGGCAGGCGCGCAACACGTGGCGGTCTTCGTGACCTCCGACCACCCGTTGGTACAGTTCGAGGACCTGGCCGGCGAGTTCGCAGGCCTCGTCGAGTCGACCGACGTCGCGCCGGATCCGCCACACAGCAGTCCGCCACGGTTGGTCGACGGCGAGTCCAACCCAGTGGGCATACGGGTCGAAGACCCGGTTCGGAGGTGAGGTCGTCGTGCGACAGGACGTGAGCATCGTCGGAATAGGGATGACGCCGATGGACCGGCGCGACCTCGCCCCCGAGGCCATGGCAAGCCAAGCGGTGAGGTCCGCTCTCGCCGATGCCGGCTTGTCGGCGACCGACGTGGGCCTCGTCATCTCGGCCAATGCCCTGGGCGGACGCCTGTGCGACCAGGGATGCATCCGTGGCCAGAGCTGGCTCAGGGACGTCGATCTCGGCACGACCGGTGTCGTCAACGTGGACAACTCCTGTGCCGGTGGGTCATCGGCCATGCACCTCGGCGTGCTGGCGGCAAAGGCGGGACAGTCGCCCGTCCTCGTCGTGGGCGTCGAGAAGATGTGGACCGGCCACCGGGGCGAGACCATCGCCGGGATCGAGGACGGGTTGCCCGCCGACGAGCGGGCGGAGCTGCGCGTCAGCCTCGACAACGATGCCGGCAGTGTGCTCATGGCACTCAATGCCACGTGGGTCCGGCATCAGATCGAGGACCGGGGCACCACGGCGCAGCAGATCGCGGCGGCCGCAGCCAAGGCCCGCCGCTGTGGATCACGCAACCCACTGGCGCAGTTCAAGACGCCGGTCACCGTCGACGAGGTCCTCGCCTCGCCGGTCGTGGTCGCCCCCCTGACGCGGCTCATGTGCTCGTCGTTCACCGACGGCGCCGCCGCGGCCGTGCTCTCGGCGGGCAGCGCACCGGGCGCGCCCCGGGTGCGCACCAGCTTGCTGCGTTCGGGCCACGGCGAGCTGGACTACCACGATCGACTGCGCGAGACGGCCGACGAGGCCTGGAAGGACGCCGGGGTCGGTCCCGAGGACATCGACGTCGTCGAGCTGCACGACGCCACGAGCGCCGAGGAGCTCTTCGCCCTGGAATCCCTGGGATTCTTCCCTGCCGGCGAGGCCGGAGTGGCCACCGAGGCGGGCCACACCGACGTGGGCGGGCGCGGCGTGTGCGTGAACCCGAGCGGCGGCCTCGTCGCCCGCGGGCACCCACTCGGTGCGACCGGAATCTGCCAGATCGCCGAGCTCGTGGCCCAGTTGCGGGGCACGGCTACGGGTCGTCAGGTCCACGAGCCCCGCCTGGCGATGGCCGTCAACACCGGGGGGATCATGTCCGGCAGGGACACGGCCCTGGTCGCCGTGCACGTCCTCGAACGAAGCTGACGTCTCATGCCTGGCGCAGTCGTCACCGGATGGGGCATCGCCGTACCCGACAAGGTCGTCACCAACGAGGACCTGTCGGCGCGCCTGGACACGAGCGACGAGTGGATCACCGAGCGCACGGGAATTCGTGAGCGGCGGATCGGGGGCACCACCGCCGAGCTGGCCATCGCCGCCGGGGCCCAGGCACTGGCACGGGCCGGACGCACCGGTGACGACGTCGACGTGCTCGTGCTCGCCACCTCCACGCCCGACGCGCTCGTGCCGGGGACCTCGGCCACCGTGCAGGAGGGGCTCGGCGTCCGAGGCGGCGCCTTCGACGTCAACGCGGCGTGCTCGGGTTTCGTCTACGCGCTCGTCGCCGCGCACGGGCTGGTGCTGGCTGGTGCCCGGCGCGTGCTCGTCATCGGCAGCGAGACGCTGTCACAGATCACGGACTGGGACGACCGGAGCATCGCCGTCCTGGTGGGCGACGGCGCCGGGGCGGTGCTGCTCGAGGCCACCGAGGGGCCTGGCGAACTGCTCGCCTGGGACCTCGGCGCCGACGGGTCCTTGCGCCACCTCCTGAAGTGCGAGCACGGCGGCTACCTCTACATGAACGGCAAGGAGATCTTCCGCCATGCGGTGCGCGTGATCGTCGAGTCGTCGCTCACGGCGCTGGGCAAGGCCGGGCTCGGGCCCGGCGACGTCGACCTCTTCGTGCCGCACCAGGCCAACGCCCGCATCATCACCGCCGCCAGCCACCGGCTCGGGATACCCGACGACCGCTGCGTGGTGACGATCGACCGTTACGGCAACACGTCCTCGGCGTCGATCCCCCTGGCACTCGCCGACGCGCTCGAGACGGGACGCCTCGCCCCGGGCAGTCTGGTCCTGCTGTCGGGATTCGGGGGCGGGATGACATGGGCGAGCGCCGTCCTACGATGGGGAGGATGACGACGGGGGGCTCTGACGACCGGCCGGTTCTGGTGGTTCTGGCCGCCGGCATGGCCAAGCGCTACGGCGGGTGCAAGCCGCTGGCTCCGGTGGGCCTGCACGGCGAAGCGGTGATCGACCTCATCGCCGGCGACGCCACCTCGGCCGGGTTCGGTGAAGTCGTCCTGGTGCTGGGCCCCCAGACGGGGCCCGCCATCCGGTACCACGTGAGCCGGTGCTTCCCGTCCTGGGTCGGAGTGTCCTTCACCGAACAGCGCGTGCCACTCGGTACCGCTCACGCCGTGCTGTGCGCCCGCAAGCACGTCGGCGACGGCCCCTTCGCCGTCGTCAACGCGGACGACGTCTACGGCGCGCCGGCGATGGCCCTGCTCGCGGCGCAACTCGCCGAGGGCGACGAGCACGCCATCGCGTCGTACCGGTTGCGCGACACCATCGTCGCCGATGCGCCTGTGACCCGTGGGACCTGCGAGGTCGGTCCCGACGGCCACCTGGTGCGCCTGGTGGAGCGGCGCGCCGTTGCGAGGTGTCCCGACGGGAGCTTCGAGGTGGGTGACGGCCTCGAGCCCAGTTCGTTGCCGGGTGACACCCCGGTGTCGATGAACCTGTGGGGATTCCGGCCCTCGATCTGGCCCGTGCTCGAAGCGGCGGTGCTCGACGCGCACCCGTCGGTGTCCCCCGACGGCACCGTGCCCGATCCGTCCGCCCTCACGAGCCACGCCGAGGTGCTCCTGCCCGAGGTGGTGGGCGACATGATCGCGGGCATGACGGGGCTACGCGACGGCCACGCCGCGGTGCGCGTGCTCGACGGGCCGGGGCGTTGCATCGGCGTCACCCACGCCGATGACCTCCCCGTGGTGCGCAACGAGCTGGCCCTCATGGTCGCCCAAGGACTCCGGCCCGAGGGTCCCTGGGACCCGGCCGTCTGAGCCTGATCCCCCCGCCTGGCCGACGCCGTGGCACCCGAACCCACGCTGCTGCCGCGGCCCCGCTCCTTGCAGGCCGCGCCCGGCGGCCGCCGCGTGCCCGACCGCGAGCCCGTGGAAGCCCTCGACAGCGGGCTGCCGGCCCAGGGATACCGCCTGGAGGTGGCCGAGGACGCCGTGCGGGTGGTCGGCGCGGACGAGGCCGGCTTGCGCCACGGGCGGGCCACCCTGGCCCAGCTGCGCCACCCCGCCAACGCACCCGAGGGCGCCCCCGACAGGACCCTCCCGGTGTGCCGGATCCAGGACTGGCCCGACTTCGCGGTGCGAGGCGTCATGCTCGACGTGTCGCGCGACCGGGTGCCGACCATGGAGACCTTGCGCGACCTGGTCGACCGGTTGGCGTCCTGGAAGATCAACCAGCTCCAGCTGTACATGGAGCACACCTTCGCCTACGCCGGCCACGAGGACGTCTGGCGCCGCGCCGACCCCTACACCGCCGACGACATGCACGCCCTGGACGATCACTGCCGGTCACGAGGGGTGGAGCTCGTGGCCAACCAGAACACATTGGGGCACTTCGAGCGCTGGCTCCGGTTGGACCGGTACCGTCCTCTGGCCATCGCGCCCGAGGGCTTCGACTGGATCATGGGGATCCATCGGCCACCCCTCACGCTCGACCCGGCCAATCCCGACGCCTTCGCGCTCGTCTCGGACCTCCTCTCCCAGCTCGTCCCCCAGCTCCGGAGCACGCGGGTCCACGTCGGCATGGACGAGCCATGGGAGCTCGCCTCGGACCGCCGCGGTGAGTGGGTGCAATGGCTGCGCGCCCTCAGGGACGTGCCGGTTCTCGACGGCCGGGAGCTGCTCGTGTGGGGAGACGTGCCGGCCGCGCACGACGACCTCCTGGCCGGGCTCCCCGACGGGGTGACCGTGTGCGAATGGGGCTACGAGGACAACCACCCCTTCGAGGCGCGATCGGCGCGCCTGGCGCGAGCAGGCCTGCCCTTCTGGGTGTGCCCGGGCACCTCCAGCTGGATGTCGCTGTCGGGACGGGTCGACAACATGATCGGGAACGTCAGGGCAGCAGCCACAGCCGGGGCCGCCCACGGCGCGGCGGGGCTCCTCGTCACCGACTGGGGGGACATGGGCCACCTCCAGCAGCCGGTCGTGAGCGACCCCGGCTTCGTGACCGCCGCCGCCTTCGGCTGGTGTGCCGACGCCCACGCTGAGCTCGAGTCCGGAACGCTCGCCACCCTGCTCGACGTGCACTGCTACGACGATCCCGCACGGGAGACGGGGCGGGCCGTCATAGGCCTCGGTCGGACCTGCCGCATGGTGGGGCCGCAGCTTCCCAACATGTCGGCCCTGGCGCTGCCCTTCCTCCTCCCCCAGTGGCCGATGGGCAAGGCGATGACCAAAGGCCTCACCGCCTCTGACCTGCAGGCCGTACGCGCACTGGTCGACGAAACCCCGGTCGCGCTGGGCCGCGCCCGTCCCCGGCGTCCCGACGGACGGCTCGTCATCGAGGAGATCGTCGCCACCGCCGCCCTGCTCCGCCTGGCCTGCGATGACGCCGAGCTCCGGCTCCGGGGCGACGGCACACTCGGGTCGGTGGAGCCCGCCGACCGGGACGCCCTGGCAAGTGGGCTCCGCTCCCGTATCGAAGAGCACCGCCGGCTCTGGCTCGAGCGCTTCCGGCCCGGTGGCCTCTCCGACAGCACGGCGTGGTTCGAGCACGTGCTGGACTGCTACCGCACCGGCACGACCGATCGCAGCTGGTTCGGCCCCTTCGGCTGACAGGTGGTGGCGCACCGTCCCCACCGAGGGTTGCGAAGGGGCCCCCGGTAGGCTGGGTGGATCGACACCGATCGAGGAGCCATCCCGTCGATGGACCGCTCCACCATCCGCACACGACGTCTCGTGGTCGCCCTGGGCCTCAACGTCGCCCTGGCCGGTGTCCAGCTGGGCGGCGGCCTGGTGGCCCATTCCCTGGGCCTGCTCTCGGACGCCGGGCACAACGTCACCGACGTGGCGGGCCTGGCCATGTCGTTGCTCGCCGTCCGGTGGGCCACACGCCCCCGCAGCCCCTCGCACTCCTTCGGCTACCACCGCGGGCCGATCCTGGCCGCCCTGGCCAACACCGCCGTGATCGCGGTGGTGACCGTCGCCATCGTCGTCGAGAGCGTGGCCCGCATCCTCCATCCCCATCCGGTCCACGGGGGCTGGGTCGTGACCGTCGCCGCCGTGGCCTTCGTGACCAACGGCCTGGCGGCGGTCATGCTGCGCGAGCGGAGCGGGGACCTCAACATGAGGTCCGCGACCCTGCACATGGCGGGCGACGCCCTGGGATCGCTCGCCGTCCTGAGCGCGGGCGTCGTCCTCGTCGCCGACCACGCGCTCGAGTGGGCTGACCCTGCCGCCTCTCTCGTAGTGGCCGCCATCATCGTGGTCGAGGCCTACCGTCTCCTGCGGGCCAGCGTCGACGTGCTGTTGGAGTCGTCCCCCGCCGACGTCGACCTGGCCGAGCTCACCGCCGTGATGGGTCGGGTGCCCGGCGTCGCCGAGGTGCACGATCTCCACGTCTGGAGCCTGTCGAGCGACGTGCGGGCCCTGTCCGCCCACGTCGTGCTGTCGGGGCACCCCACCCTCGAGCAGGCCCAGATCGTGGGCGACCGAGTGAAGTCCGCCATCGGGATCCCCTTCACCATCGCGCACAGCACCCTCGAGCTCGAGTGCGAGCGGTGCATCGACGGGGAGGTGGACCCCTGCCTGATGGACAGCGTCGCCGACGCCAGGGGCGCCTCCTCGAGGTGACACCCGGAGACGGGGGCTCGGCCACCGTCCGACGGCGGGTCCTCGTCCACGGACACGTACAGGCAGTGGGCTTCCGGGCCTCGTGCCTCAGGCGGGCCGCCCAGGCAGGCCTGGGCGGATGGGTGCGCAACACCGAGCGCGGGGACGTCGAGGCCGTCTTCGAAGGACCGACCCCGGCCGTGGACGCGCTCGTGGCATGGTGCCGGGAGGGGCCGCCGTGGGCGCGCGTCGACGGGGTGGAAGCGAGCGACGAGCCGCCCCGGGGTGAGACCGCCTTCAGCATCCGTTGACGGTTCTCGTACGGGGACCGGGGCCCAGACGCGGCGGGACCCCGAGTAGCCGGTTCGACCGAAGTCGCCCGCACTCCTCGGGGCCGCGCCCTCGGCTGACAGCTCGCCCTTTCCATGGGTCGGACGACCCCCGGTCCGGGCGTTGTAGCGGTCGATCCCAGGGAACCTCCCGCTACTTCACCATCCGCCTCGCCGGCGAACTCGGCGCCCTTCTTCGTTCCGGTGAGCCCGCCTTGCGGCGTTCTCTCCAGCCTCCGAGGGGTCGTTGTTCATCCGGCTGATGACCACTCTGCGCCCGCGCCAAACGAAGGTCAATAGGGTGGCGCGAAATCCCGATGTTCTCCAGAGAATTCGTCGCACTGTCCCCAACTACGGCGAGAATTTCCCCAGGATCGAGCAGGATCTTCCCCAGGTCATCCCCAACCCGCCGGCCCGGCGACGCCGCGGCGAGGGCTGAAGGGCCCGGCCCCACCCTCGTGACACATGGACAGCCGATGTGGCCGATACTGGTGCCATGGAACGGTCCACGTCTCGCGCCGGCACCGGGGGGACCGAGGGGATCGGCGTGGGACTCGCCGTCGAGGACTGGGTCGGAGACGCTCGCTTCTACGAGTACAGCGCCGCGGTGGACCCCATCGGATCGGGCTTGACCTCCAGAGTCCCGGTCCGACGGTTCCCGGCACAGTGGCACGAGCCGGGATCGACACGCGTCGTCGCCCTGGACCTGTCGGATGTCCTCGGGACCCCGTACCCGGCCACCGGCCCGTCGCTCCTGGCCCGCTTCCTCTGCATCGCCGAGGGCGAGGGCGTCGACCTCGCCGCCAACGCCACCAGTGCGCTGTTCTACTGCCTGCGCGGACGCGGCCGCACCGAGGTGGAGGGCCCGGGGGGCACCGGGACCATCGCGTGGCGGGCGGGGGACGTTGTCACCTTGCCGGGGAGGTCCCGGGCCAGCCACAGCGCCGAGCAGCCGGCGGTCCTCTACCACGTCGACGACTCACCCCTGCTCGCCTATCTCGGGGTGGAGGCGACACAGCCCCGCTTCGCCGCCACCCGCTTCGACGGAGAGCGCGCCCGCGCCCTGCTCGCCGAGGTGGCCGCGGATCCCGCCGCCCCCACGCGCAGCCGGATCGCCGTGCTTCTCGGCAACGCCCGGAACAACCAGACCCTGACGGCCACCCACACCTTGTGGGCGATGCTCGGCGTCCTGCCCGACGGCCAGGAGCAGCGACCTCACCGCCACCAGAGCATCGCCCTCGATCTCATCGTCGACTGCGACCCGGGGTGCTACACCCTGGTGGGTTCGGAGATCCGACCCGAGGGCACCATCGTGGATCCCGTGCGGGTGGACTGGGAGCCCGGCGGGGCTTTCGTCACCCCGCCCGGGATGTGGCACAGCCACCACAACGAGTCCGGGTCGCCGGCGAACCTGCTGCCGGTGCAGGACGCCGGGCTTCACACCTACCTGCGCACCCTCGACATCCGGTTCACCTGACGGCGCCGGGCACGACGACCCACGCCGGCGCGGCGGCTCAGGGTGCCTCGGCGTGGTCGGGCCCCCGGCCACGTTCACCCGACTCGAGCAACCGGGCGATCTCGGAAACCTCCCGGGCCACCGAGCGTGCGAACCACGAGCGGGCCACGGCATCGTGGACCATCCCCAGAGGACCGTGCCCCAGGTCGAGCTCCTCGACGTGGCGCACACGCGTTCCCCCGTCCACCGCGTCGATCTCGAACCAGGCGTGCAGGGCGCGTGGCACCCCGTGCTCGAGCGTGACGTCGATGCTCGTCGGACGCGTCCACCGGTAGCGGGTCACGACCGACCCCTTGAAGAGGCCGAGGAACTTGCCGTCCTCACGCGCCAACATGCCTGAGGGGAGATCGGCGAGCTTGGTCACCCACACGATCTTGGTGTCGGCCTTGGTGTACTGGGCCGGGTCCAGGACGAAGTCGAAGACCTCGTCGGGAGACACGCCCTTCACGACCACGGTCCCTTCACCACGGATCACGGCTCAACCCCCGGAGGTCCGCCCGAGCCCCTCGCCATCCACGGCGACACTAGTAGCCGCGCCACGTCGCACTCCCCGGGCGACGAGGGCCCTCCCCCGGGTCCCGGGCACCCCGGACCAGGGCCCGACCCTCTCGACCGGGCCGGGCGCTCCGCCACCCCGGCCGCCCCTCGGCACACAGCAGCCCCGGCTGCCCCAGCGCGCTGGAAATCCGCGCCGTGTTGGGCAATTGTTGTGATCCACTAGGGCAGGCGGTGAGGCTCGGGGATCACCGTTGCCGTAGCGACAGGGGGCGGTCCCGCCGGAACGGACCTTCGGCGAGGGCAGTAGGCAAGGGGGGGTTCGGCCATGGCTCACAAGTGCCGCGACTACTGCTTCCGGTGCGACCTGCTCAAACTCCTGCGATCCGCGCTGTCCCACACCGCACCCAAGCCCCCTTCCCCCGCTTCACCGGGCTGACCGGGCCCCGTCGGAACACTCCGGGCGCCTTTCCGGGTCACCGCAGGTGGTCGGAGACGAAAGCCAGCGACGGAGGCTCCTGGGCGAGGAAGAACGGGCCTGTGTGGCACCCTTTCGAGAAGTCCACCACCGCGTGCGGAAGCTCGGCGGCCAGGATCCTCACTCCGGGATGGAAGGGGTCACTGGTCCCCGAAGCCAGGCGGACGGCGACGCCCTGCAGCGCCGACGCGTGGGTCACCACGTCGTTGGCGGCGAAGTCCTGAGCCGAGGAGTACGCGCCGGGGTTGGCCCCGTGGGCTTCGGCGTACGTCGTCCACACCGCCGGGCTGATGGCCGCCACCGCCTTGACCATGGCGGGATACTTCTCGGCCACCAGGATCGCCCCGTACCCGCCCATGGAGACGCCTATCGTGCACAACCCCTGTGCGGGCCGACCGAGGCCTCGTGACCGGCACATCGGGATCAGCTCGTGCACCAACATCCCCAGGGGATCGTCACCCGGGTGCGGATGCCAGTACCCCCCGCCGCCGTCCACCGTGACCATCGCCATCGGGAGCAAGGGGCGCCCGTCCACCCGCAGGGCCAGCGCCTGGGCCGGCGACATCCCCGACAGGGCATCGGTGTGGTCGGCGCCGTACGCGTGCAGCACCACCACCAAGGGGAGCACGCTGCCGGGGCCGTGCCCGGGCGGGTAGGCGATCGTGTACCCCACGACCCGGTGACGGGCACGGGAGAAGAACCGACCCGAAGTGGCCGGCCCCAGGGCCGAGAATTCGAGCACCGGTCGAGGCACCGCACACGCGCCCTCCACCGACAGCAGCACCTGGTGGCCAGGCAGCACGCCGTGGCTGACGAGCTCGACTCCGACCACTCCGGCCGCGCTCACCGTGGCGCCGGCGCCCAGACCCCAGGCGAGGACCCTTCGGCGGGTCCAGCGTCGCTCGAGGACCGCCCCGACGCCGTCGGCCGGCCCGGGTGACCCCGCCGCCTCGGGTTCGGGCTTCTGACCGGGGGCCGATTCCATGGCCCGACTATATATCGTTATCCGATATACCGTCCACCGGTAGATAGGGCCGGGCCCGGCCCGGCGGCGCGTCGAGGGAAAAGGACCAAAGTCCCAACATTTCGGGGCGAGGCCATGTCCGCTTACTCGGCACTGTGCCCGGGTCGATGAATTCACCAGTGGTCGTGTCGGGATGTGTCGGCCCTCCGGCGCGACCGCGCCGTAACGACGAAGGGGGCCGCGATGGCTTTCAGCAGGCAGATTTGCGAAGAGACAGGCGCATGGGCAGGGCGTTGTGGACACCCGCCGGTCACCGTCACCAAGGGCGAGCGCTTCCCCGAGTGCCCTGGATGCCGGCGGGGAATCGGCTGGCATCTCGTCAGTGGAGCGAGTGGCGCCGGGCGTCGCAGGGCCAAGCCCAGCGCGTCCTACGCCGACTCCGCGGACGAGGGCTGGTGGCCGGGCAAAGACACGGAGACCGTCTCGAGTGAGTACTGAGCCTCGAGCACCGGTGGCCGTTGGGCCACTGTCCGGCCCCCGAGGAGGACTGCGGTGCCCCGCCTGAAGATCGTCGACGAGCCGTCGGTCGAGGACGATGCCGAGGAGCGGTCGACGCCAGGCGACGTCGACGATGTGCCCGTCGACGCGCACGCTGCGCCGGTCGACGCGGACGATGTGCCGGTCGACCACGATGATGACGACGACGACGAAGACCTGACGGTCGGCCCCGACGAGCTTTCGATCGACGAGACCCCGTTCGACGTCGACGAGCTGCGGGTGCCGCGCGACGAGGAGGAGCCGGCCCGGCGTGCTCGGCTGGGTGACTGGCTCATCGCACACGGCTTCGTCTCTTCCGCAGACGTCGAATCGGCACTCGTCGAGCAACGGGTGACCGGTGAGGCCCTGGGTGGACTGCTCGTGGCCCGGGGGGTCGTCGACGAGGAGGAGCTGAGCCGCGCCCTCGCCGGCATCTTCGACCTCCCCTATCGCGACCTGGTCGAGTCGCCTCCCGACCCCGATGCGATCCGGCGCCTGCCCCAGAGCTTCTGCCGACGCCGCGTCGTGCTCCCGGTGGCCTTCGACGGCACCAACCTCCTGGTGGCGATCTCGGACCCTGCCGACGTGCTCACCCTCGACGACGCCCAGGTGGTGGCGGGCACCCAGGTCGACGCCGTCATCGCCAGCCCGGCGCAGCTCCGGGTCGCCCTCGACCAGGCCTTCACCTCGGGGTCGCCGGTCTACATCAGTCCCGACACGAGCACCGCCGACAGCGGCGATGACGGCGTCGACCCGGCCTCGAAGAGCGACGCCCACGTGGCGGGGTTCGTCGAGAACCTCCTCGACCGTGCCGTCTCCGAACGCGCCTCGGACGTGCACATCGAACCGAGCGAACGAGGGCTGCGCTTCAGGATGCGCGTCGACGGGGTCCTGCACGACGCGCTCGACCTCTCCCCGTCGGTGCCCACCGGCGTCGTCAACCGGATAAAGATCCTGGCCGGTCTGGACATCGCCGAGCACCGGCGACCCCAGGACGGCCGCATGTCGTTCACGTCGAGCGGCCGGCCCATCGATGCCCGGATCGCCACGCTTCCCACTTCCCACGGCGAATCGCTCACGCTGCGCCTGCTCGACCGCGACCACGGCCTCCTCAACATCGATCGCCTCGGGTTCGAAGCCGACGCGCTGCAAAGGCTGCGCCAGGCCTACGGGCGCCCCTGGGGGCTGATCCTGGCCGTCGGCCCCACCGGGTCGGGCAAGTCGACGACCATCTACTCGATCCTGACCGAGATCAACAGCCCCAGCCGCAACGTCGTCACCGTCGAGGACCCTGTCGAGTACGACATCCCCGGGATCAAGCAGACACAGGTGCACGCCAAGATCGGTTACACGTTCGCGGCGGGCCTGCGGGCGATCCTCCGCGCCGATCCCGACGTCATCGTCGTCGGGGAGATCCGGGACGCCGAGACGGCTCACACCGCCGCCAAGGCCGCGCTCACCGGGCACCTCGTGCTGTCGACGTTGCACGCCAACGATGCCGCCACCGCCATCGCGAGGCTCCTGGAGATGAGCCTCGAGCCCTACCTGGTGGCCTCGTCCCTCACGGGCGTCGTGGCCCAGAGGCTCGTCCGCAGGTTGTGTCCCAACTGCAAGGTCGCCTACAAGCCCGAGGACGACGAGCGGATGACGATCGCGTCGATGATGCCGGATGTGGCCGCACAAGCGCTGCCCGAGGACGTCACCTTGTACGGCCCCGCCGGGTGCGCCCGTTGTGACCACACCGGGTACTACGGCCGCAGCGCCGTCTACGAAGTCATGGTGGTGACCGCCCGTATCCGCACCCTCGTGCTCGAACAGGCGTCGGCGACCCAGATCGAAGAGGCGGCGGTGGCCGAAGGCATGCAGCGGCTGCGCGAGAACGGGATCGACAAGGTGCTGGCCGGCACGACCAGTTTCGCCGAGCTCACCCGCTGCATCGCCTGACGGGCCCCTCCGACCGCGCCCTCGCCTGACGGGCCCCCTCCGACCGCGCCCCCGAGGAAAGAGCCAGCAGCCTCTACTGCGTGGTGGCCGCAGCCTCGATCGTGAGCCCAACCGCCAGGAGCATCTCCTCGCCGTGGGACGGGCCGATGAGCTGAAGGCTCGCCGGCAACGCACCCGCAGTCGGTACCGGCAGGGCGAGGGCGGGGACACCGGCCAGGTTGACCGGCAGCGTGCAACGCGCCATGAGCAGCTCCTCGCCTCCCTCGAGCGGCGGTGGGAAGACGGTCAGCGTCGGGGTGACGACGACGTCGACGCGCCGGAAGACCTCGTCGAGGCAGACGTCCCACTCCTCTTTGACCTGGTGGGCCGAGGCGAGCCCACGGGCGTCGATCGACTCACCGATGCGCAGGCGCCCGACGACGTCGGCCCCGATCTCGCCGGGGCGCCTCGCCACCAGGTCGTGGTCGGTCTCCCAGGCCTCGGAGACGAGCAGGATCCCGGCCGCGGCCGTCGCCGCCTCCCATAGGGGCAACTCGATCGCGCTGACATCCAGCTCGGCGGCGTCCAGGACGCGGTCGATGGCCTCGTCGATCGACGGATGCGCCTCCACTCGCAGCCGCCCCACCCTGACCGGGGCGCGCTCGGCGACGACGAAGCCCGGTTCGAGGAGCTCCATGCCCCGCGCCAGCCCGGCCACGTCGCGGGCCATGGGGCCCACCGTGTCGAAGCTGGGTGCCAAGGGCCACACCCCTCGGAGCGGGATCCGCCCCCATGTGGTCTTGAGTCCGGCGGTGCCGCAGCACGCGGCGGGGATCCGTACCGATCCGCCCGTGTCGCTGCCGTAGGCGACATCCGCCTCGTGGGTGGCCACCGCCACCGCCGAGCCGCTCGACGATCCCCCCGGGACCAACCGCGGGTCGAGGGGATTGACCGGCGTCCCGTACCACGGGTTCACACCCGTCACGCCCAGGGCCAGCTCGTGGAGGTTCGTGCGGCCCACGATCCGGGCGCCCGCCGACCGGGCCCCGGCCAGGCAGGCGGCATCGGCCCGGGCCGGCGAAGCCTCGTTGGCCACCGCCCGGCACCCGGCCGTCGTGGGCACGCCTTCCATGTCGATCAGGTCCTTCACGGCCAGAGCGACACCGGGCCCAGAGGTGTCGAAGCGCGTGATGAACGTCGACATCGCCGTCCCTTCTTTCGTGCGCGGACTACCACCCTCGCACGCCGGATGGCGGTCGAAGCGCCCCCGACCGCGGAGGGACTATAAACGGTGGGCCATCCGGGGGGAGGTGGACCGTGCACCTCTCCCCGCATCCGTCCGGGCACGCGCGCCGAGACTCGTCACCAAGGAGACAGCCATGGCCAGCCTGAGTGCGCTGGAGATCTCGAGGCGGGCCACCCTCAAGCCCATCACCAAGATCGCCGCCGAAGCGGGCATCCCCGAGGGCCTGCTCGAGCCCTACGGCGAGTACGTGGCCAAGGTGAGCCTCGACGCCATCGAGGCCCTCTCCGACCGGCCCCGTGCCCGGTACGTGGTCGTCACCGCCATCACTCCCACCCCGCTCGGCGAGGGCAAGACCACCACGACGCTCGGTCTCGGTCAGGCCATGCGCCATATCTCCAAGCGCGCCACCATCGCCATCCGCCAGGCGTCGATGGGCCCGACCTTCGGCATCAAAGGAGGGGCGGCGGGCGGCGGGTACAGCCAGGCGGTGCCGTTCGAGGCGCTCAACCTCCATCTCACCGGCGACATGCACGCCGTCACCGCCGCCCACAACCTGCTGTCGGCCATGCTCGACAACCACCTCCATCACGGGAACGACCTCGGGATCGACGTCCACAACGTGACGTGGCGCCGCGTGCTCGACGTCAACGACCGGGCTCTGCGCAATCTGGTGATCGGCCTGGGCACGGCCGAGGACGGGATCCCCCGCCAGTCCGGGTTCGACATCACCGCCGCCTCCGAGGTCATGGCGGTCCTCGCCCTGT
>JARLGQ010000084.1 GCA_031292675.1 Acidimicrobiales bacterium | reverse complement strand
GCGGCGGCGCCGGCACGGGCCGGACCGACCCCGGGCCGGACCCGGCGCGCCCCGGTCGCCGGGGCACCCACGGCGCCACCGCGGAGCGGCCCGCCTCCTTCACCTGCAGGAAGAGGGGGTCCCCGATGTCGCTCATGTACAGGGCCACGAAACAGCGCGTCCCCACACTGCCCACGCCCACCACCTTCGACGCCAGGTCGACGAGCTCGAACCGCTCGAGCAGGGCCCGACGGTCGCTCTCGAGCGTCGCCGCGTACTTGGGCAACACGCTTTGCACGATCTGCGAGTGCTCCTCGATGCCGTCGTGGGACACCAGCGGCGGGTGATCGACGATCCGTCTCCGGCCCCCGTCGGTCCGCACCGTGAGCTTGGGCAGCTCCGCCTGCGAGGTCTGGCGACGCGCCCCCGCCACGACGGAGCGCACCGGCGCCCGGCGGCCGATCGTGCGCAGGGCGGCCTTGGCGTCGACCCGTTCGTACCAGACCTCGAGCACACCCATCCCCGCGAACCTGGCCATGTGGCGGCGATAGGCGCGGGCCACGGCGTGGGCCGCCGCCGACTGGTCCTCGGGGGCGATCCCCGACACCCGGCCGATCACCACCGCGCTGGCCGCCAATCGCTTGAGGTCCCACTCCCAGGGCCCCGGCGTGGTCTCGTCGAAGTCGTTCACGTCGAAGAGCAGGCGCCGCTCGGGGGAGGCGAAGACCCCGAAGTTCGCCATGTGGGCGTCCCCGCACAGCTGCACGTGCAGGCCCGTGGAGGGGGTGTGGGCGAGGTCGGCCGCCATGAGGCCCGCCGCGCCGCGCATGAAGGCGAAGGGGGACTCGAGCATGCGCCCCCACCGCACCGGCACGAGGGAGGGGATGCGCCCGGCGTTCTCGGCGTCGAGCACGGCGATGGGATCGGGCCGGTCCCCGGGTGGCTCCCACACCGCCTGGCTCGTACGGGGCACCACGGTGCGCCGGCGGCGGCCGACCCGGCGTTCCCGGTCCCTCCGAGTCTCAGGCATCCGAGCCGTGCCCCTCCACCCTCCCTGCGGTCACCAGACGGTACCGGGCGCCGCCCCCCGGAGGGAACGGCGCCCGGTACGGACAACCGATGTGGGTCCTGCCACGGTCATGCCCGCCGGGCATGTCGTGGCGGCGGGGTCAGGCTGCGCCCTGCTCCTGGTCCTTGGCCTCCTGGCGCAGGACGGCCTCGACGTTGAGCTCGATGCGGACCTTCTTGCCCACGACCACTCCCCCGGTCTCGAGGGCCTGGTTGTAGGTCAGTCCGAACTCCTCGCGGTCGATCTCGGTGGAGGCCGAGAAGGCCACCGCCTGGGTGCCCCACGGCGTCGTGTTGGCGCCGTCGAACTCCACGGCGAGCACGACCGGCCGGGTGGTGCCCCGCACCGTCAGGTCGCCGGCCACCTTCCAGTCGTCCCCGTCGAGGGCCACCGACGTGCTCTTGAAGGTGAGGGTCGGGTAGTGCTCGACGTCGAGGAAGTCCGCACTGCGCAGGTGCTCGTCGCGCTGGTCCTGGCTGGTGTCGACGCTCGAGGCGTCGATGGTCACCTCGACCGAGGACTCCTCGGGTACCTCGGCGACGTGTACCGCTCCCTCGAAGGTGCCGAAGCGGCCCCGCACCTTGGAGATCATGAGGTGGCGGGCGATGAACTCCACCGAGGAGTGGGCCTGGTCGAGGTCATAGACGCCAGCCGACGGGACGACGGCGCCCCGGTATTCCCGGGTCGAGCTGGTCGCCGGGCTGGAGATGGTGGTGGTCATGGTGTTGCCTCCCGAGATAGTTGCGGCTCATACTTTTGAGTACGCAAGCATCTTACACCCTAATAGTTGCGAAGTCAACTAAATCCCAGGGGTCGTCCATCCGGGGCGCGAACAGGCAGCCGGGAAGGGCAGGGGGCGGGAGTGGAGGCCGGCGGGGTCGGGCCGCCGGGGGCGGGATCAGGCCCCGAGCGGGAGGGGAAACTTCTCGACGAGCTCGTGGGCCGGCACGGGCCGGGAGAACAGGTACCCCTGGGCGAAGTCGCAGTCGAGGCGGACCAGCGCCTCGAGCTGGCGCTCGGTCTCCACGCCCTCGGCGATCACCTGCAGGCCCAGGGCATGGGCCAGCTTGACCACGGCGGCGACGATCTCGGCACCCCCCCGGTCGACGCCGAGCTCGTCGACGAAGCTCTTGTCGATCTTGAGGATGTCCAAGGGGAACCGCTGGAGATGACTGAGCGAGGAGTACCCCGTCCCGAAGTCGTCGATGGCGAGGGTCACCCCGAGGTCCTTGAGCGCCTGGAGCACCCGCAGCGCCGAGGCGGCGTCGTTCATGAGGGCGCTCTCGGTGATCTCGAGGGTCAGGTTGGCCGGAGGCAGCCCCGTGTCGTCGAGGATGCGCGCCACGGTGGAGATGATCTCGGGGTCGTCGATCTGGCGGGCCGAGAGGTTCACCTCGACCGCGCCCCGGGGCCCGCCGAAGCGGTCGGCGCGCCACATGCACAGCTGACGACAGGCCTCGTGCAGCACCCACGCGCCGATGGGGATGATGAGGCCGCTCTCCTCCGCGACGGGGATGAACCGGTTGGGGGCCACGAGCCCCTGCTCGGGATGCTCCCAGCGCAAGAGCGCCTCGACCCCCACCGCCCGGGCCCCGTGGATCTCCACCACGGGCTGGTAGAAGAGGCGGAGCTCGCGACGCTCGAGCGCCCGGTGCAGCGAGTGCTCGGTGTGCATGCGGTCGAGCACCCGCATCCGCATCACCTCGCCGAAGACCTCGACGGTCCCGCCGCCGCGCTTCTTGGCCTGGTACATGGCGGCATCGGCGTTGGAGAGCAGCGGCGTGGCCTCCGACACCCGGGCGCTGGTGCAGGCCACGCCGATGCTGGCAGTGATGAAGACCTCGCCGTCACCCGCCGCGATGGGGGCCCGCAGCGCCTGGAGCACCCGCCGGGCGTAGTCCACGGCGTCCTTCTCGGCCTCGTCCCCGTCGAAGAGGACCAGGAACTCATCCCCGCTCAGGCGGGCGATGACCTCGGCCGTGCCGTCGGCAGCCTCGAGGCGCCCCGCCACGGCCACCAGCAGCTCGTCACCGACCTCGTGGCCGAGCCCGTCGTTGATGGCCTTGAAGCGGTCGAGGTCGAGCACGAGGACGGCCACACAGCCGGGAGCGCTCTTGCCCTTGGCGAGCGCATAGGCGAGGCGGTAGGTGAACAGCGTCCGGTTGGGCAGGCCCGTCAGCGAGTCGTACAGATAGGCATGGGCCAGCGCCTCCTCGGCAGCCTTGTCCTCGTCCTGGTCGTAGAGGAAGCCGCCGATGCGCAGGTCGTCTGCGGTCCCCACGATGTAGGCCGACCCCAGGACCTGGACCTCGTATCCCTCGCGGTGGAGCAGGTCGAGGCGCCGGGGTCGCGTGCGCGCCGGGGCGAGCCCGGAACGACCCGCCGACTCGAGCTCGTCGAGGACCGCCCCGTGGTGGCGCTCGGGGATGAGGAACTCGGTGATGGGCCGGCCGAGCACCTCGTCGCGCGACCATCCGAAGAGCACCTCGGACTGGCGGTTCCACTGCGTGAGCACGCCATCGGCATCGGTCTCGACGAAGGCGTCGCGCGACATGTCGAGCACCTGCTCGATCCGGGAGCCGGGGCCATCGGCCGGCGGGGTTCGCCGGGCACGGCGGTCGACGTCCCTGAAGGTGTTGCCCACCCGCTCTCGCACCCTCGAACCCCTTTGGTGGTGGTCGGTGTCGTGCGTACCGATGGACGGTCACGCACGTTGGAAAGGTCGTGGACGGTGCACCCGGCTTCGAGGAAAAAACGCAAGGGCCGAGCGGCGTCACGCTGCACAGCTGTGTTTCTGTGGTCAATGAAGCACATGTGAAAATAGTGAAGATGCCGGCGCCGTTCACGGATGCCGGTCGTCGACCCCACTCTCCGTCGTCATTCGACTCGCCTCAGGGGCGTTCGGTCGAGTCTCGGGCCCCGGGGCCGGGGCCACCGAGGGGTTGGTCGGGGCCCGGGTTCCCGCCTACGGTGCCGCTGTGGTCGTCGTCACGGGTGTGCTCCAGAAAGAGGCGTGGGACCGCGACGTCATGCCGCCGGTGGAGAAGGTGCGCCCCGGCGTGTGGTCGATCCCGGTGCCCATCCCGGACAACCCCCTGCGCTACGTGCTCGTCTACGCCTTCGAGCTCGACAACGGCATCGCCATCGTGGACGCGGGGTGGAACACCGACGACGCCTGGTCGGCGCTCAACAACGGCCTCCTGGAAGCGGGCGGCTCCATCGCGGACGTACGGGCGGTGCTGGTCACCCACATCCACCCCGACCACTACGGGCTGGCCGGGCGGGTGCG
>JARLGQ010000083.1 GCA_031292675.1 Acidimicrobiales bacterium | reverse complement strand
TTCGGCATGTACTTCTGGGCCGGGCACGACCTCAGCGAGACCGAACGGGTATTGCACCTCCGCCTGTGGGAAGCCGGCCTCGCGAGCGCCGCGGTTGCCGTGGTCGTGCTGTTGATCTCCGCCCGCAAGGTCATCTGGGGCGGCCTGGCCCTGGTCGTCTTCGGCGCCACCATCGCCTTACCGGTCAACCCGCTCTACCAGGGGCTCGGGCCCCTGACGACGTCCCCCATCCTCTCCACCTTCGACCGCGTCGCGTCCAAGCCCCCCGACGCCGCGCATCGAGCATGGCTGAGTTTCGACAACTTCGCCTTCAATCCGATCCTCGTCGCCTCTGGCCTGCATACCCTGAGCGCCCCGAGCATCTACCCCAACGCCACGGCATGGAGGATCCTCGACCCCCAACACCCCCGCGTTTGGAATCGTTATGCCAACGTGAAATTCGTCCCCGGTCCGAGCGGAGCGCCGCCCCAGGTCGAGGTGATCGGGACCTTCCGCGCCGCCGTGCAGGTCATCATCGATCCGTGTGGCGCGGCCGCCGGGCGGCTCGGTGTGGGTTTCGTGCTCGACTCCTCGCCGCTGACGGGATCGTGCCTGCGGCTCGACACCAAGACGACGTTCGAAGGCACCCCCATCTACATCTACACGCGGGCAAGCACGGGGAGCGCCTGATCGTCCTGTCAGCGGGGACGGACGAATACCGCCAACGCCGAGCGCGCCAATTTGTAGTATGTGCCCAATACCGCATTGGTAAATGGGTGGCGTGCAAATGAATCTATCAACGGGGTGTCGATCCGGTAAGCAAGCATATCGAGGAACTCCACAGGGCTTATCACCCGGCCCGCTTGGAGCTCATGCCTCGAACGGAGAGCGAAGGGCAGGACCTTCAGAAATGCCACGCTGGAGCGAACCTTCAACAGGAATCGGCCCTGGGCGAGGCTGATGAGCCACAGCGCAACCTCGACGGCGAGGAGGATGGGCGCCAGGACCACGATGACGCTCAACGGCCACGTGCGGATGACGAACAGGTACCGATTGCGCTCCAGGTAGAACCACTTGCGCTCGTTCTTCTGAAAGTCGTAGTCGTGCTCGATGTGCGACTCCGGCAGTATCCCTGTCTTGTAGCCCTTCAACTGCAGCCGAAAGCACAGGTCGATGTCTTCGTAGTACAAGAAGTACTCAGGGGCGAAGCCACCGATGTCTTCCCACACCCTTCGATCGACTGCGAGATCCGCCCCGGAAAGACAGGGGATCTCCTCTGCTTTGGAATAGCGGCCGGCGGGCTCGGCATATCCCGCGCACCAGGCGAGGCCCGACACGTGCACGACGTTGCCGGCACAATTGACCCGTCCGTCGGGCAGGAGCACCAATCCCATCCAGGCTCCCCAACCCCGGGTCGAAGCCTCCCGCAGGACGTTGATCGAACCAGGCCTCGGGAACGCGTCAGGATTCAAGAAGAGCAAGACGTCGATTTCGTCGCCGAGCCATTTCGCACCCAGGTTGCAACCCGCGCCGAAACCGATGTTGCCCGGGCGCAGGACATGATCGACACCAGGGTGGTCTTCCGCGATCTTCGAACAGCGAAGGTCGGGGTGATTGTCAACCAGGACGACGTGGTCCCCTGGTCTCTTTTCCTGTTCGACCAGGTCCAGCATTCTGGTTATTTCCTGATCGTGATTGCCGTAGGCGACAATTACGATACCGAGTTTCGGGTATGAACATGGTGTCGCCACGACGTCTTCATTCCCCCCCAAGAGACTTCAGATTAGCACGGGGGCGGTCCCATCGGTCCTGGAGAACCGCTGGTCGTCCGCCCGGGAACACCAGGTTTTCCGGGCGGTCGGGGCCGGTTCGCGACGATGCCACCAGGCACAACTTCCCGAAATGGGACCCCGACGAGTACCCTTGAAGGAGAGTCTTTGCGCTCTAAGGGGGAGCGGTGTCGCCTGGCGAGAACGAGCGTCTTTCGGCGTCTGCCCGCCCGGCCCGAGCCCGGTCGTCGTTACGCGTGGCTCGATCCGTCGCGAAGACCAGGGCCGACGCGCTCGAAGCGGCTCCGGCCCCGATGGCCATGTCCCCGGAGCACGACAGGGCCCCCCAGGAGCTCGTGGCGGGGGATCCCGGGGCCGAAACGGGGGCCACTTCGGCCCAGGCCCCCCAGGCCCGCCATGCTCGGATCTGCGTCGTCGTCCCGGCTTTCAACGAGGCCCGCTCGATCGCCCGGGTCGTCGAGCGCCTGCACCTGTCGCTCCCCGATGCCCATGTGGTCGTGGTGAACGACGGTTCGGAGGACGACACGGCCAGGCGGGCGCTTCGGGCGGGGGCCACCGTCATCACCCTGCCCGTCAACCTCGGCATCGGCGGCGCCGTCCAGGTCGGCTACCGCTACGCACTGCGGAACGGGTTCGACATCGCCATCCAGGTCGACGGCGACGACCAGCACGATCCTTCCGAGATCGAAAGGCTGCTGGCCCCCATCCGGGAGG
The DNA here is from genome assembly GCA_031292675.1 of Acidimicrobiales bacterium. Lineage (GTDB taxonomy): Bacteria > Actinomycetota > Acidimicrobiia > Acidimicrobiales > UBA8190 > Chersky-840. The sequence continues at coordinate 4,228 of JARLGQ010000083.1, read as the reverse complement.
GCCGGGCCGAGATGACCGTCGGCTCACGGTGGCTGGGCCGAGGGGACTACGTCGCCACCACCGGACGCCGCTTCGCCATGCGTTTCCTCGCCAGGCTCGTCAGCTGGAGAACCGGTGCCACCTTCACCGACACGACGTCGGGCTTTCGCGCCGTGGGGGTAGAGGGCATCGCGCTCTTCGCCCGGAGCTATCCCACGGACTTTCCCGAGGTCGAGTCGCTCGTCCTGGCCAGCCGCAACGGACTGCGATTGGAGGAGGTGCCCGTCCGGATGTCACCCCGAGGGCACGGACAGTCCAGCATCACCGGTTTTCGCTCCGCCTACTACATGGCACGGGTGACCGTCGCCCTGGTGGTCGGTAGCCTCAATGAACAAAGGCCGACGGAGAAGGAGGCCCCGTGAGTTTGTCCCTGCTGTCGGTGGTGCTCAGTGTGAAGGCGTTCGTGCTGTCGATGGTCCTGAGCGCGGGCTTCCTGGTCGTGTCGATCTTCGCCATGCGCCGCCAGCGCCTTCGGGAGCACACCGCCCTGCTGTGGCTGCTGGTGAGTGTCGTCATGGTGTTCGTGAGCGTCTCTCTGCCCACCAATCTCCTGACCCGGGTCTCGGACCTGGTCGGGATCGCGTACTCGCCGGCCTTCGTACTGCTCCTGGCCGTGTTGTTCCTCCTGGTCCTCGTGTTCCAGCTGTCATTGAGCGTCGACCGGCTGTCGGCCAAGCAGACCGCACTCGTCCAGGAGATCGGGCTCCTCACCGCGATGTCGCCGCCGAGCCCGGACGGCGAGGACGGGGAGGCCGAACCCGGCGCCGATGCCCCCCGGCAGGGCGGGGACCCCACCCCGAGGTTGCAGGGACACTGAGTTACAGGGACACTGGTCGGCCACCCTCGCTGCCGCGTGCGGCCGGTGGCGTTCACAGCAAGCTGGCGGCCAGCCCGTCGAGGATGTCGTCCTCCGAAACCAGGCACTGCTCCCGGTCGAACGCGTCCATCACGGCGTCCAGGATCAGCACGCCGCCCACGATCACGTCGGCCCGGCCCTCCACCATGCCCGGGCGGGCCAGGCGGGCGTGGCGATCCTCTGCCGCCAACGTCGCGCACCATTCCGCCACCTGGCGGCGGGAGAGCACGGTGTGGTGGACGGCGGCCCGCTCGTAGTGGGCCAACCGGCGCTCCAACGCGGCCAGCGTCGACACCGTGCCGGCCAGCCCGATGAGCAGGCCCCCCGGGGCCAGGGCCGGGAGCGCACGACGCGCCCCATCGAGCTCGGCGTCGACCACACGCCGGGCCTCGGCCAGCTCGTCGGCATGCGGGGGGTCGTGACCGAAGAAGCGCTCGGTCACCCGGACGCAACCGAGGTCGAGCGACACGGCCGACACGGCGCCGCGCCGGGAGGCCACCAGTGCGAGCACTCCGGCCGCGAGCTCGGTCGACCCACCGCCGATGTCGACCACGAGCACGGGGCCGGGACCGACGCGATCGGCGGGGACGTGGGCCGTCGCCCCCGAGAACGAAAGCGCACCCTCCTCGAGACCGCTCAGCAGCTCGGGGTGCACCCCCGTGACCTCCTCGGCGGCGGAAAGGAACTCCGCCGCGTTGGTGGCGTCGCGGACCGCCGAGGTGGCCACCAGTCGAGCCCGCTCGACACCGTGGAGGTCCATGAGCCGCCGGTACTCGCCCAGGACCGCCACCGTGCGCGCCACGGCCTCGGGAGACAGGGCGCGGGTGGCGTCCACCTTTTCGCCCAGCCGCGTGATGCGCATCTGCCGCTCGAGCGCCGTACCGTCGGCGGAGACCACGAGCAGCCGTGTCGAGTTGGTCCCGCAGTCGAGGGCGGCGACGGCGCTCGTGGTCTCATCCCCCATCGTCCCCGTCTACCACCCCCGGCTCCCGCTCGACGACGAAGCCCGACAGGTCGAGCCCGAGCTCCCCGACGGTCCAGAGGCCGACGGGGTCGTCCCCACCGGCGAGGTACCAGGCCAGGTGGGCGTGCAGGCACTTGACGCCCCGGCGGGTCCCGCCCACACCCCCTGAAGGCCGGGGGCCCGAGTACCCCTCGGGCAGGGCCCGGTCCCGTTCGGCGCCGTGGCGGGCATGGGCATCGGCGAGCGCGACGGGGTCGACGGCGGCCTCGGCACGGCGCACGCCCCCGGCGGCCTCGAGCCTGCTCACGGCCTCGCGCAGCGTCGCGTCGACCAGCCAGAACCGGGTCGGCATGGGCCTCCCGTCGTCGAGCAGGGGGTCGTTGACGATGACCGCGGGCAGCCCGTCGCCACGGCGCACGGCCACGGTGAACCGTCCCGAAGGCGGGCGCCCGAGCAGCCGGGCCACCGCGTCCCGATCGGACTCGCCGAGCGGGCGCCGAGGTGGGGTCAGCTCCAGAACTCCAGGGCCCGGACCACGCGTGCCCAGTAGCTGCGCGGTTCGGCGCTCTGACCCCTGCGGGGCCCCCCGGACCGGGCCCCACCGGTCACGCCTGCTGCGCCCGCACCCCCGGAGGGGGCGACGATCCCGGTGAGGGCCTGCGAACGCGCCGAGCCCGGCACCACCGGGGGGCCGCTCAACGGGACCTGGCCCGACCCCGGCACGGCGGCGCCCGACGGGCTCGACGCGGGCAGGACGTCGTAGGCCCGCTGGCCCTGGGGGACGAACCCGTAGTCGAGCCGGGCGAGCCCGTTGATCGCGGCCGGGTGAGACAGGTCCGAGACCTGCCGGGCGAGAGCCCGGTTCTGCGCCTGCACCGTGGTGAGCTCGCGGGCGGTGCCCGACAAAGCCGAGCGCTGCGACAGGACGGCGCCGAGCGGGAAGCTCGTGAGGAGCACGACGCACACGAACACGACCGTCGCGCCCACGATGGCATGGGCGCGACGGCGCTCGAGCGTCATGTCGGCCCGGCGGGCTCGCCACCGGTCCACGATCCCCACCACCAGCGCGCGGGGAGACAACGGCATCCGCAGGTGCGGCCGGGGGACGCGCAGGTGCGGGCGCGGCAGTCGGGTGAGCGGCAGGTGCACGTGCAGGTGCGGGCGCGCCCGCGGGGTGCGCTTGGCGGCGTGCAGGGGCCGACGTCTCACCCGGCTGAGCATCACCGAGCCGACCCACCTCCGGCAGAGGCGTTCGAGAGCGCGCCGCGCCCGAGATACGCGGCCGACTCGCCGAGCTCCTCCTCGATGCGCAACAGCTGGTTGTACTTGGCCACCCGGTCCGATCGTGCCGGGGCGCCGGTCTTGATCTGCCCGCAGTTGGTGGCCACGGCGAGATCGGCGATGGTGGTGTCCTCGGTCTCTCCCGAGCGGTGTGACATCACGCATGCGTAGGAAGCGCGCGTGGCCAACGCCATGGTGTCGAGTGTCTCGCTCACCGTGCCGATCTGGTTCACCTTGATCAGGATGGCGTTGGCGGCGCCACGCTCGATGCCGAGCGCGAGCCGGTCCCGGTTGGTGACGAAGATGTCGTCGCCCACGATCTGCACGCGCCCACCCAGGGCCGCATTCAACGACACCCAACCGTCCCAGTCGTCCTCCGCCATGCCGTCCTCGAGCGACACGATGGCGGGATAGCGTTCGCACAGCTCGACCCAGTAGTCCACCATCTCCCGGGGCGAGAGCCGGCGCCCCTCGCCCGCGAGCTCGTACACCCCGTCCTTGAAGAACTCGCTCGTGGCGGGGTCGAGCGCGATGGCGACCTCGTCGCCGGGGACGCGCCCGGCCTCTTCGATGGCCTGCATGAGGATGGCCACGGCTTCCGCGTTCGACGGCAGGTCGGGCGCGAACCCTCCCTCGTCCCCCACCGTGGTGGCCAGATGGCGCCCTTTGAGCACCTTGGCCAGCGCGTGGTAGGTCTCGACTCCCCAGCGCAGCCCCTCGGAGTACGACGCCGCCCCCACGGGCATGACCATGAATTCCTGGAAGTCGACGGAGTTGTCGGCGTGGGCCCCCCCGTTGAGGACGTTCATCATGGGCACCGGCAGCACATGCGCATTGGCGCCCCCGACGTAGCGGAACAGGGGCATCTCGGCGTCCACGGCGGCGGCCCGGGCGACGGCCAGCGACACCGCCACCACGGCGTTGGCCCCCAGCCGCCCCTTCGACGGCGTCCCGTCGAGGTCGACCATGGCCATGTCGATGCCGCGCTGGTCGTAGGAGTCGAACGCCGAGAGCACCTCGGCGATCTCGCCGTTCACGTGCTCGACGGCCCCCAGGACCCCCTTGCCGCCGTAACGGTCTCCCCCGTC
>JARLGQ010000082.1 GCA_031292675.1 Acidimicrobiales bacterium | reverse complement strand
GGCTCGCGCGGTGTGATGGCTCGCGCGGTGTGATGGCTCGCGCTGTGTGATGGCTCGCGCGGTGTGATGGCTCGCGCGGTGTGATGGCTCGCGCGGTGTGATGGCTCGCGCTGTGTGATGGCTCGCGCGGTGTGATGGCTCGCGCTGTGTGCCAGTCCGCGCGGTGTGACGCGACTGGTCCCGATCCCGTCTCGACCCGGGAAGGGGCCGTTCTTGACTAGGGAAGAGGCGGTGCGGCGATGCCCACCATGGGCGCGGCCAGACGTGCCCCCGCCTCGGATCCCTCGAAGGGTGCATCCCCAAAGGCGAAGATCCCGCCGTCGGACGCCACCTCCCAGTAACCCTGGCCGGCCGACGTCGGGGTCATGCCCACCACCGGCCGCGTCAGACGTATCCCACCCATCGAGCCGAAGTACCCCGCCCCCCCGAAGCAGAAGATGCCGCCGTCGGACGCCACCGTCCAGTAGCCGCCCCCGGGCGCGCCCCCCATGGCCACCATGGGCTGGTCGAGGTGCTTGCCGCCCATCGAGCCCTGGAAGCGGGCATCGCCGAAGGCGAACACCCCACCGTCGGACGCCACCAGCCAGTAGCCGCCGCCGTCCGAGGTGGCGGCCATCCCCACCACCGGGGCGTCGAGCCGCTTGCCGCCCATGGACCCGAAGTAGTGGGCGCCCCCGAAGGAGAACACGCCCCCGTCGGACGCCACCGTCCAGTAGCCGTCGCCGTCCGGTGCCGCGGCCAGGCCCACCATGGGCTTGGTCAAGGGCCGGCCGCCCATGGAGCCGAAGTACGCGGCATCGCCGAAGGCGAACACCCCGCCATCGGACGCCACCAGCCAGTAGCCACCACCGTCCTCCGTGGCGGCCATCCCGACCACCGGCGCCACGAGGTGTCTCCCGCCCATGGAACCCGCGAATCCCGCGCCGCCGAAGCTGAAGACACCCCCGTCCGAGGCGGTCGTCCAATAGCCCGGGCGCGGGGGTGGGGCAGGCGGCGGAGGCGGAAGTCCGGCCGGACCGTCGAAGGCGTGCACCTGCTTGGAGGACGGCGCCAGCAGGAGTCCGTCGGCCACGGAAGGGGTCGGGAAGTGGTTCGACTCGGAACCGAGCCCAAAGCTCTGCACCATGTTCCCCGTCGTCGGGTCCAGCCCGTAGAGCGTGGTGCCGCCGATGGTCCACACGAACCCCCCGGCCACGACGGGAGGCCCGCCGGCACCGGTGTTGGTGTGCCACAGCACGTTCACGTTGCTCGGCGCGGAAGTGGCCACGGCCGCGATCCCGGACTGGCAGGGCTCGTACACCGTGGTGCCCGACACCGCCGTTCCTCCGTCTACGTCCCCGCTGCAGAACGAGCCGACCGTCTGCAGCTGTCCGCCAACGCCGCCGAGATGCGACTGCGACAGGAGGTACCCGATATGGGACTTGCCCGCGGCGAAGACGAGCCCGTCGGCCGCCACCAGGGCCGGAGAGGTGGAGAAGTCGAGGTCGCTGCCGTTGTCGCTTTGCCAGGTCGACGGGGCGAAGGACTGGACGAGCCCCAGCGACGGCGAAAGCTCGATGACGCCGTCGCTGTTGTCGTAGGCGTCGCCCGGTGACGAGAAGGCGCTGTTGCCGGTGGTGAACCAGATGTTGCCCTCACCGTCGACCTCGGGCGCGGCCCCGCCCATCCACACCGCCCCCTGGCTGTCTCCGGCGTTGGATGCCACCTCGAACGACTGCTCGATGCCACCACCCTCGGGGACGGAGACGACCCAGCCGTGGTAGTTGCCGCAGTCCCCGTCGTTGCCCCCGAATCCGGCGACGACGTTGCCGTCGTCGAGCGCCAACCCCGTCCGCTGCAGCTCGGCCAGTTGGTCCGAGCCCGGCGAGAAGTTGATGGGCTGGTGCAGGATGACCGCGCCGGTGTAGAGGTCGAGGCCGATGAAGTAGTGCTGTGCGCCCGAGCCCGCCGCCTCGTCGGTGACGGCGAAGACCTCGCCCCGGGCGGCGTCGATGACCGGGGTGCCGGTGATGCCGACCGTGGGCGAGATGTCCCCGCACGGGAGGTTGCCCGACGGGACGGCCGTGCCGATGTGCGTCGACCACAACACGGCGCCGGTGTTGGCCGCCAGCTCGTAGATGGTGTCGTTCTCGGTGGCGACGATGACCCGGCCGCTCTGCACGAGGGGCTCGCCGTAGATGTCGCCGTCCAGGGTGGCCGAGGTCCACGCCGGTGTGGCGGGACTGAGGTCGGTGCTCGTGGGATCGAAGCCGCTCCCGAACCCGTCGTGGTGGTACACGGGCCACGCCGTGTCGAACACGGTGTGCGGCACCGGACCTGATGTCGGGACGGCGGCCCCGGCGGCGGACGAGAGCGCGGCGACGACGGTTGTGCCGCACACCACCAGCAGAGCGCTCCCGACCAGCATCCCGACACGGACGGGTCGCGTGCCACGGCGCGGCGGTCCAGTGCGCAGCGGTCCAGTGCGCGCCGGTGCACGGCGCGGCGGTGCCGGCGCGCGTGTCGACGCTGGAGCCGGTGTCGGTGACGAAGTCGGCGGCGCTGTCGGTGTCGGGACGAGGGGCCTGGAGCTCATCCCCTCATCATGTCTACGAATCGTGCTCCACGCTCAGCTTGACGCGCCGAAAGCGCACAACCCACGGACAAACCTGGTCAGAGCCGTTCGATGATCGTGCCGGTGGCGAGCGCCCCGCCGCAGCACATGGATACGAGGGCCAGGTTGGCGTCACGCCGCTCGAGCTCGTGGAGGGCGGTGGTGATCAACCTGCTTCCGGTCGAGCCCACGGGGTGGCCGATGGCGATGGCGCCGCCGTTGACGTTGACCTTGTCCCAGTCGATGCCGTGGACCTTCTGCCACGAGCACACCACCGAGGCGAAGGCCTCGTTGACCTCGAAGATGTCGATGTCGTCGGCGGTCATCCCGGCTTTGGCGAGCACCTTCTCGGTGGCCGCGATGGGACCGTCGAGGTGGTAGTAGGGCTCGGAGCCCACGAGCACCTGGGCCACGATGCGGGCACGGGGCCGCAACCCGCCCGCCTTGGCGCGGTCCTCGGACATCCACAGCACGGCGGCGGCGCCGTCGGAGATCTGCGACGAGTTTCCGGCGGTGTGGATGCCGTCGGGGAGCACGGGCTTCAACCCGGCCAGGCCAACGGCTGTGGTGTCGCGCAGCCCCTGGTCGCGTTGCACGTGCAGGCGCTCCCCGGTCGGGCCCTCGGGGCCCACCACGGGAGCGTCGAGTGCGAACACCTCGCGGTCGAACCGCCCCTCCTCCCAGGCGCGTGCCGCCTTCTGCTGGGAGGCGAGACCGAGCGCGTCGACGTCCTGGCGGGTGATGCCGTACTTCTGGGCGATCCGCTCCGCGGCGCCGAACTGATCGGGCATGTCCCAGGGGAAGTCCGGCGGGCGAGAGCTCCCGGGCCCGTTCAGGGCGTTGGCGCCCAGTCCCACCCGGCTCATGGCCTCCACCCCGCACGCGATCCCGACCTCGACGGCGCCGGCACCCACGAGGTTGGCGACGAAGTGGTTGGCCTGCTGGGCCGATCCGCACTGGCAGTCGATGGTGGTGGCGGCGGTCTCGTAGGGCAGTCCCATGCTGAGCCAGGCGGTGCGCGTCACGTTGGAGGCCTGCTCGCCGGCCTGGGTGACGCACCCGCCCACGATCTGCTCGACCTCCGACGGCTCGATCCCGGCCCTCTTGACCACCTCCACCTGGGCCGTGGCGAGCAGCTCGGCGGCATGGAGCCCCGACAGCCATCCGTTGCGCCTGCCGATGGGGGTGCGCACCGCCTCGACGATCACCGGTCGTGCCATTGCCTACCTCCGAGAGGATCGAGAGAAGCCGGTTGCGCGGGAGGCTCGCGGTGAGCGAGATTCCCGCGTCGAGCAAAGAGCCCTGAGAAGGCCGAGTATAGAACCTGTTCTACGGGAGGTGCCCGGCCACCCCGTCGGTGGGAGGATGGCGACATGCAGGTCACAATCATCGGCGGCGGCAGTTACCAGTGGTCACCGAAGCTGATCACCGATCTCCTGGGCACTCCTTCGCTGGCGGGTATGCACCTGGTGCTCGAGGACATCGACCCCGGACCCCTCGAGAAGATGGAGGCCATCGCCCGCATCGCCGACGACAAGCTCGGGTCCAAGGCGACGGTGTCCTCGACCACGGACCAGCGGCGCGCCCTCGACGGAGCCGACTTCGTCGTCGTCACCATCTCCACGGGCGGCTTCAAGAGCATGGCCGTCGACATCGACGTCCCCGCCCGACACGGCATCATGCAGTCGGTTGGGGACAGCGTCGGCCCCGGCGGGATCAACCGGGCCCTGCGCAACATTCCCGTGCTCGCCGGGATCGGGTACGACATGGAGGACCAGTGCCCCGACGCCTGGCTCCTCAACATCACCAATCCGATGACAACGCTCACGCGCACCGTGTGCCGCGAGACCAGGATCAAGACCGTCGGCCTGTGCCACGAGGTCGGCGGCTTCTGCATGGACCTGGCCATCGCCTTCCAGAAACCGCACACCGCGGTCCGCCCCGTCATCGAGGGCGTCAACCATTTCCCCGTCATCTGCGAGGTCGACGTCGACGGCGCCGACGGCTTCGAATTGCTGGCCGAGTTGGTCGAGGAGCTCGGCGGCCTCGACGCGCTCGCTCCCGCGCCGGGGCAGCCCGAAGCAGAGCCGTTCTCGAAACTCGACTTCGCCCGGCGCCATCTTCTCAAGCTGACCCTCCTCGATCGCTGGGGGGCGCTGTTGGGCGCCAACGACCGCCATCTGGCCGAGTTCATGCCGGGGGTGCTCACCGAGAAGTCGGGCTGGGGCGCCTCCTGGGGTATCGAGCTGACCCCCATCGCCCGCCGCGAAGAGCATCAGGAGGGCTATGTCGCCGAGGTCGACGCCGTGCTCGCCGGCAAGGAGGAGCTGGCCACCTGGGACTCGGGTGAGCTCGTGGCGCCGGTCATCGACTCGCTGGTGACCGGAACGCACCGCGAGCTGCCGCTCAACCTCCCCAACGCCGGGCAGTGCCCCGATCTGCCCGCCGATGCCGTGGTGGAGGCGATCTGCGTCGTGGACGGCGACGGCATGCGGGGCCGTGACGTCGCTCCCGCGCCGGCTCCGTTCGCAGAGCTCCTCCGCCGTCATGTCGCGGTCCAGGAATTGACGGTCGAGGCCGCGCTGACCGGTGACCGCGCCCTCGCTCGGCAAGCCTTCGCACTCGACCCGTTGGCGGGGCGCGGCGACCTGCGCGACACCGAGGCCATGGTCGAGGAGCTGCTCGAGGGGACCTCTCGATGGCTCCCGCAGTTCAGCTGAGCCCCGTGACCTGTGTACCCGAACGTTCAACTGACCCACTGACCCACTGACCCACTGATCCACTGATCCACTGATCCACTGATCCACTGATCCACTGATCCACTGATCCACTTGACCACTTGACCACTGATCCACCGTCCGACCGAAGTTCAGATCACCAGGCACAAACGGAGGTTCTCGTGAAGCTGGGTTTCATCGGCCTCGGAGCCATGGGCCTCCCCATGACGCGCAACCTCGTCGCGGCGGGGCACGAAGTCACCGTGGCGTCGCGCGGCAGGCCACCGGTGGACGAGGCGATGGCGTTCGGCGCCATCGACGGAGGCACCCTCAGCGACGTGGCCAGGTCCAGCGAGGTCCTCATCCTCTGCGTCCCCAACTCCCCCGATGTGGTCCAGGTGTTGGACGCCGTGATCCCTGCCCTGGCGCCGGGGACGATCGTCGTGGACTGTTCGACCATCGACCCCGACGTGGAGCGGGACCAGCACGCCCGGGTGGCCGACACCGGCGCCCGGTACCTCGACGCGCCGGTGTCGGGAGGCACCGTGGGCGCCAAGAAGGGGACCCTCACCCTGATGGTGGGCGGGGACCCCGCCACCTTGGACGACGCCCGTCCCGCACTCGATCCCATGGCGGGCTTGATCGTGCACGTGGGCGGGCCGGGAATGGGCCAGGTCGTGAAGCTGTGCAACAACCTGATCTACGCCGCGCAGATGGTCGCCACTGCGGAAGCGACCGCCTTGGCGGTGCGCTCGGGTGTGGACATGGCCAAGCTGCTCGAAGTGCTCGTGCACTCCACCGGGGACTGCGTGGCGGTCCGCACCCGGCTGCCCGTGCCCGGCGTCATCCCCGACAGCCCGGCCTCGAACGGGTGGCAACCCGGGTTCATGACCGACCTGATGGCGAAGGACCTCGACCTCGCCCTCTCCTACGCGGCGCGGGCGGGTGTGCCCTTGACGTCGACGGCCACGGCGCGCCAGGCGCTCACCGCCGCTTCGACGGCCGGATACGGGCGCGAGGACTTCTCGGCCCTGGCCAAGGTGGTGCTCCGGCTGGCCGGGGTGCCTGGGGTGGAGTGAGGTCGTTGCCCTTGCCCGCGGGGCCACTCGAGGCACCGGCGGTGATCCTGGCCGCCGATCACCGCGCCCGCGGGGTGATCACCATCGAACGGTACGAGGAGTACCTCGGCGCGCTCACGACGGCGCTCGCGTTGTGCGACGGCATCCTGGCCAGCACACAGCCCCTGCGCGACCTGGCGGCGGCGGGGGCCGTCGAGCCCCGGCACCGCACATACCTGTCGCTCAACCGCACGGGTCTGGCCACCAGCGCGTTCGAGCTCGACGACCGTTCCGTGGCGAGCGTGGAGTGCGCCGCGGCCGAAGGTTGGACCGGCGTCAAGCACATGACGCGCATCGACCTGGCCGACCCCGTCACCGCGCCCGCCCTCGAGCTGTTGGGCACGGTCCTGGAATCGGCACGGGCCGCCGGGCTCGAGGCACTCGTGGAGTCGTTGACGTGGCGCGACGGCCAGGTGGCGCGCGATACCGACTCGATCGTGTACGCCGCCATCGTCGCCCATGATCTCGGCGCCCCGGTGCTCAAGGTGCCGGTCCCCGACGTCGCGCCGGGAGCGGCGCGTGTGGATGCCGTAGCCCGAATCGTGGCGAGCGTGGGAGTGCCCGTCCTCTTTCTCGGAGGCCCGCGGCGACCCGCGGTGTCTGGGCACGACAGAGCCGGCGCCGGGAGCGGGGAGCGCGACGACGACCCCCGGGAACACGCCCTCAGCGAGATCCGGGACGCCATGGCCGGCGGTGCCGCCGGGCTCGCCGTCGGGCGCGTCGTGTTCCAGGACCCCGACGCGGCCACGATGGC
>JARLGQ010000081.1 GCA_031292675.1 Acidimicrobiales bacterium | reverse complement strand
TCCCGTTCCTCGTGAGCCGCCAGATCTTCGCCGGCGCCGGCAAGGTCCTGCAGACGGCGAGGGGTGCGGTGTTCTGCCTGTCGCAACGGGCCGAGCACATCTGGGAGGGGGTGTCGTCGGCCACCACCCGCAGCCGTCCCATCATCAACACCCGCGACGAGCCCCACGCCGATGCCGAGCGCTTCCGCCGGCTGCACGTCATCGTGGGGGACTCCAACATGAGCGAGTACGCCACCTTCCTCAAGGTGGGCTCCACCAGCATCCTGTTGCGCATGCTCGAGGACCCCGGCACCGTCCTGCGCGACCTGACCCTCGAGAACCCGATCCGGGCGATCCGCGAGATCAGCCACGATCTCACCTGCCGTCGCAAGGTGCGCCTGGCCAACGGGCGGGAGGTGAGCGCCCTCGACATCCAGTCCGAGTACCTCAACCGGGCGCTGCGCTATCGCGACACCCACGGGCTGTCCCCGCAAGAGGATCGCGCCCTCGACATGTGGGAGCACTGCCTGAAGGGCCTCGAGTCCGACCCCCTGACCCTGGGACGCGAGTGCGACTGGGTGGCCAAGCACCAGCTGATCGAGGGGTACCGCGCCCGGCACGGGCTGCCGTTGGGGCATCCCAAGGTCGCCCTCCTCGACCTCCAGTACCACGACGTGAACCGCAGCCGCGGCCTGTACTACCGGATGGAGGCCCGCGACCGCATGGACCGGCTGGTGGAGGAGGCGTCGATCACCGAGGCCATGAACCGTCCCCCCCAGACCACCCGGGCACGACTCCGGGGTGAGTTCATCCGGCGCGCCAAGGAGCGCCGCCGCGACTTCACCGTCGACTGGGTGCACCTCAAGCTGAACGACCAGGCCCAGCGGACGGTGCTGCTGAAGGACCCGTTCCGGTCCCACGACGAGCGCGTCGAGAAGCTCATCGCCAGTCTGTGAGCGGTGGCGGGGACAATTAACGGGGCGGTGTCAACTAGCCTCGTAATTTCGTGACCCCCGACCGGCCGGAAACGGCGCCGCCATCGAGCTCACTCGACTCCCTGTGGCTCACCGGACCGGCCCCCGTGAACACGTGGCTGGTGGCCACGGGCTCGGCCCCCGTGGTGGCCGAGCCCGACACCCTGGGAGCGCGACCCGGGGGAGCCGGGGTGCCCGGCGGGACAGTGGTCAGGGCCGCCCCGCCGCCCGCCGGACAACGGGCCCGGCGCAGCCGTCGCTGGCTCGTCGAGTGGGCGGTCGTGCTGGTGGTGGCCATCCTGGTGGCCGTCGGGATCCGCACCTTCGTCGTCCAGACCTTCTTCATCCCCTCGGCGTCCATGGAGCCCACGCTGATGGTCGGCGACCGCATCCTGGTCAACAAGCTGAGCTACCACCTCCACGCCGTGAACCGGGGCGACATCGTGGTCTTCGCCACCCCGCCCGGCGAGAACGCCGGCCCCGATGTGAAGGACCTGGTCAAACGGGTGATCGGCCTGCCCGGCGAGACGATCTCGTCGGCCGGGGGCCAGGTCGTGATCAACGGGAAACCCCTCAAAGAGCCCTGGCTCGTGAAGGGCACCGTGACCACGGGGATCACCACCCAGGTCATCCCGGCCAACGAGTACTTCGTCATGGGGGACAACCGGTCCGACTCCCAAGACAGCCGGTTCTTCGGTCCCATCCACCGCTCGCTCATCGTGGGCCGGGTGGTGCTCAAGATCTGGCCGCTCACCTCGTTCCACTTCTATTGATGCCGGCCCGCCACCCGGGCCCCGGCCCGGGATGACCTGCGCCCGGCGGTGACGCGTCCCGGGCCCCGCCGGCAGTTCCGGACAGGCCCGGAGTCCTAGACTCGAGTCGAGATGTTGTCGCTCAGCCCGGCGAAATTGCTGGTCATCCTCGTCATCGCGCTCGTCGTCCTCGGGCCCGAGAAGCTGCCCCAGGTGGCACGTCAGCTCGGCGCGGCCTGGCACGACCTGCGCCAGTGGCGCAGTCGGATGGAGAGCGAGGTACGGGGAGCGTTCCCGAACCTCCCCCCGGCCCATGAGGTCGCCCAGGTCGTGCGCTCGCCCCTGGCGTTCCTCGACCGCCTGGCCGACGAGCACGAGCGGGCCATGAGCGAGGAGGAGACCGATATCGACGAGCCCCCGGTCGCCCCCGACGGCGAGGTGATCGGGCCGGCTCCTCCGGGCGGCGCCGTGCCGGGGCCGGCCTCCGAGGCCGGCATCGCACCGGCCGGCGGGAACGGGTCGGCGGCGCACAACGGATCGGTGGGGGCCAACGGGTCCGGCGCCGGTGTGCCGTCCCCGCCGGGGGGGAGGGCCGAGGGGAGCGATGCGGACGCGTTGGTGCATCGCGGCTTCCCCGCACTGCCCGACGACCCCAACATGAACTGACCGGCAACGCCCGTTCCCCACCATGGTCGCCCGACTCCGACTCCCGTTCCGAAGCGGGCCGACGCGCCCGTCGGCCGATGCCATGACGCTGGGGGAGCACCTGGGGGAGCTGCGCCGCCGCGTCGTCGTCTGCGTGCTTGCCTTCGCAGCCGCCGCCACCGTGGCGTTCATCGTCTACCCCCACATCCTGCACTTCCTGCAGGAGCCGTACTGCCGGGTGGCGGGGCGTCGGCGTTGCCAGCTCTATGTGACCGGCCCCCTCGACGGGCTCTCACTGCGGATCAAGCTGGCCACCTACGGGGGGTTGTTCCTGGGGTCACCGGTCATCTTGTGGGAGCTGTGGCGTTTCATCACGCCCGGGCTGCACCGCAACGAGAAGCGCTACGCCATCCCCTTCGTGGTGGCGTCGATCGTGCTCTTCAGCGTCGGCGCGGTCCTGGCGTTCGTGACGTTCCCCCACGCGCTGGGCTTCTTGCAGAACATCGGCGGCCCCACGCTGAAGCAGATCTACGACCCCAACAAGTACCTCGGTCTCATAGTGGCGCTCATGACCGTGTTCGGGCTGACCTTCGAGTTCCCCGTCATCCTGGTATCGCTCGAGCTCGTGGGGGTGGTGTCGCCGGCCAAGCTGTCGTCCTGGCGGCGCTGGGCCATCGTCCTCATCGTCGTGTTCGCGGCCGTGATCACGCCCAGCGGGGACCCCTTCTCCATGCTGGCGCTGGCGGTGCCGCTGTATCTCTTCTACGAAGTGTCGATCGCCCTCGGCAAGCTGCTGCGCCGTTGAGGCACCGCCCCCGGTGACGGCTGGGCCGGCCGGGGACGGCGAGCTGCGTGCCGCGCTGGTGGCGCGGCTCGGGTTCCCTCTCGACCCGTTCCAGGCGGCGGCCTTCGACGCCCTCGACCGGGAATGCTCGGTCCTGGTCTCGGCCCCGACGGGTTCGGGGAAGACCGTTGTCGCCGACTACGGGGTGGCGCGGGCGCGCCGTGGCGGGCTCCGGGCCTTCTACACCACGCCGCTCAAAGCGTTGTCGAACCAGAAGTTCGCCGAGCTGTCCGAGGTGTACGGGGCCGGCGCCGTGGGGTTGCTCACCGGCGACGTCTCGCACCAGCCCGACGCGGCGGTGGTGGTGATGACGACAGAGGTCCTGCGGAACATGCTCTTCGCCCGCTCCCCGCAACTGGCCGGGTTGGGCCTGGTGGTGCTCGACGAGGTGCACTACCTCCAGGACCCCTACCGCGGGTCGGTATGGGAGGAGGTGCTCATCCTCGCTCCGCCCGAAGTGGTGTTCGTGTGCCTGTCGGCGACGGTGTCCAACGCCACCGAATTCGGCGCCTGGCTGACCACGGTGCGCGGCCCCACCGAGGTCGTCGTGGAGGAGCACCGTCCCGTGGCGCTGCGCCATCACGTGGCGATCGCCGAGAAGGGGAGCCGGCGCGTCGACCTGGTGCCGATGCTCCAGGACGGCCGCGTCCACCCCCAAGCACTGGCGCTGGACCAGCGCGTGGCACGCCAGGCCCGGCGCCCGGGCGGCCTGCGGCACTCGCGGCTGGCGGGCCCCCGCCGCAGTGAGCTCGTCGAAGCCCTCGACGACCGGTCGATGCTGCCGGCGATCGTGTTCATCTTCTCCCGAGCGGCCTGCGACGACGCCGTGGCCCAGTTGCTGTCGGACGGGATGCGCCTCACGACCTCCGAAGAGCGAGCCGAGATCCGCACACGCTGTGAGGAGCACACCGAGGGCCTTCCCGACGAGGAGCTGGGCGTCCTCGGCTACGGCCCGTGGGCGGCTGGGCTCGAGGCGGGGTTCGGGTCCCATCACGCCGGTCTCATCCCCGCCTTCCGGGAGGCGGTGGAGGACTGCTTCTCCTCCAACCTGTTGCGCGTGGTGTTCGCCACCGAGACTCTGTCGCTCGGCATCAACATGCCCGCCCGCACGGTGGTGATCGAGAGTCTCACCAAGATCCGCGAGCACGGGCGCAGCGGGCTGTCGTCGGGGGAGTACGCCCAGATGACGGGCCGGGCCGGCCGGCGGGGGCTCGACTCCGTCGGGCACGCCGTGGTGGTGTGGTCCCCGCAGGTCTCGATGACGGGCCTCTCCGCGCTGGCCACGTCGCCCCCGCCGGACCTCCGTTCGTCGTTCCGCCCGACCTACAACCTCGCCGTGAACCTGGTGCGACGGTACCGGGCCGATCAGGCGCACTACATCCTGGACCGCTCCTTCGCCCAATTCCTCGACAGCCGCCACCACCATGCCCTGTCGCGGCGTCTCGACCGGGCACTGGCGCTGCTCGAGGACTTCGGGTACGTGGAGATCGACCCCTGGCGTCTCACGGCGCGCGGCGCGGTGTTGGCCGGCATCTACCACGAGTCGGACCTCCTCGTGGCCGAGGCGCTCGCCGAGGGGCTCTTCGACGGGCTCGACGCGCCCGAGCTGGCGGCGGTGGTCTCGGCGTGCACGTTCGAGACCCGGCCCGGGCGCGCCCCGAGCTTGGCGCGCCCTCCCCGAGCCGTGCGCCCGAGGCTCGAGACCCTGGCGCGCGTGGCGCAGAGACTGCGGGACCACGAACAGTCGTCGAACCTCCCGCGCACGCGCCCTCCCGACGACGGGTTCGCCGATGTGGCGTGGCGATGGGCGCGTGGCCAGCATCTCGAGCACGTCCTCGAACGCGCCGAGCTCGCGCCCGGTGACTTCGTCCGCAACGTGAAGCAGCTCGTCGACTTGTTGCGCCAGCTGGCCGTGGTGGGCCCGTCCGGCACCGCAGCCGCCGCCCGTCGGGCCGCCGAGTCGCTCCAGCACGGGGTGGTGGCCGCGTCGACGGTCCCGGCGTCGGCGCTCGGCGACGATCACGCGTCGCAGACCCCCGCCCCCGACGTCGCGGCGGGGTCCCGGGCGGGCGGCCCATCGGCCCCCGGAGACCGGCCCCCCGGGTCTCGGGGCAGGTAACCAGGGGTCCGCCACCCCGGCGTCGCGCCGGTCGTAGTGTTGCCGGGGCCATGTTCCCCTACGCCGAGGAGACCTTCACCGAAGACGAGGTCGAGGTCCTGCGCCACTACGTCACCAACGTGGAGGGGCCGGTGTTCGCCCTGGTGAACCTGCCCGAGGTCGTGAAAGGGGCGCTGTTCGCCCGCTACTCCCGGTCGGCCAAGAGCCTGCGTCGCCTCTTCCTCGACGAGTTCGTGGGCGAGCTCGACGTGAGCGGGGACGCCGGCGTGGACGCCACCATGGGACTGCGACGCGCCGAGGAGCTCTACGACCGTGTGTTCCTCGAGTACGGCGACGACTCGGTGGCACAGCTCGGCGGCGTGCACCTCGCGTGCGAGCAAGCGTCGAACATGCTGACCAAGGTGCTCGAGTGGGGCCGGCTCATGGCGTACCTCGAACAGTCCACTCGCTATGTGCCCTACGACAGTCGCCTCAGCAGCGGCCACTACCGCTACCACCGTGACCCCGAGGTGCTCGAATCCCCGCTCGGGGCACGGTACGTGGGTGACATGGACCGCATGTTCGACACCTACGCGGCCTCGCTCCCCGCGCTCCAGGCGTGGCTCACCCGACGCTTCCCTCAGCACGCCGGTGACTCGGACTTCGTGTACCGCCAGTCGATCCGGGCCAAGGCTCTCGATGCGCTCCGGGGTCTGCTTCCCGCCGCGTCGCTCTCCAATGTCGGCATGTACGGAACCGGGCAGTCCTACGAGATGCTGATGCTGCGCATGCGCGCCCATCCGCTCCCCGAGGCGCGGCGGTACGCGCAGCTCATGCTCGACGAGCTCCGCAAGGTCATCCCCTCGTTCCTGCAGCGGGTCGACGTCCCCGAACGCGGCGGCGTGTGGACCGAGTACCTCGCCGAGACCGCGGCCCGCACCGAGGAGACCGTGGCGCGTCTGTGGCCCGACGCGCAGGACGCCCCCTCCGAACAGGCGTCAGGCGTACGCCTGGTGGACTGGGACCCCGAAGGCGAGGACAAGGTCATCGCGGCCATCTGCTATCCCCGCACCTCCCTGTCGGACCAGGAGGTCCTGCGCCGGGTGCGGGCCCTCGGCGCCGAGGACCGGCGTTCGCTCATGGCGGCCTACGTGGGCGATCGCGTCAACCGCCGTCACCGTCCGGGGCGGGCCTTCGAGCGCACCGAATACCGGTTCGACGTGGTGTCGGACTACGGGGCGTTCCGGGACCTCCAGCGCCACCGCATGCTCACCATCGAATGGCAGCACCTCGGCCCCGCGCTCGGGTACGAGATGCCCGAGACCGTGGTCGAGGCCGGGCTCGCCGAGCGCTACGAGAGAACGATGGCCCGCTCGGCCGACCTCTACCAGGCCATGGCGAGCGCCTGTCCCGCGCAGGCGTCGTACGCCGTGGCGCTCGCCTTCCGCATCCGGTACGCGATGCAGATGAACGCCCGCGAGGCCATGCACATGCTGGAGTTGCGCTCCGGCGAACAGGGCCACCCCGCCTACCGCGTCGTCGCGCAGGACATGCACCGGCTCATCGCCGAGCACGCCGGGCACCGGCTCATCGCCGAGGCCATGGGTTTTGTGGACCATGCATCATACGACCTCGAGCGCCTCGGTTCCGAGAAACGCGCCGAGGCCCGCCGCTCGGCGGTCGGCCCGGCCTGACCCTGCCGGTTCCCGGCGCCCGGACAGGGCTCCCGGACAGAAAAGCGACGTCGTCGTGACCAGGGCCGATGGGCGAAGTACCTGGTCGGTGCGGACAATGCTCGCTTGAGTCGTCGAGAGCGTCGCGCGTATTGTGCGGCCAGTCCCAGACGCCCCTACAGCTGCTCCGTCGGTCGACCGGCTGGGCGGGTGGCGAGGGGGGGATTGCTGTGAGAGGCGGAGGGTGGCCCGAGGGACCGAGTAGAGAACGTCCCCACCATGACCCCCGGCGGTGGCGCCGGTCAGGTGGGAGATGGCACCAAAGGTCCCCGGGCCCTGCCGCCCGCCGCATACGTGACGCGGGGGTCCCGGGTCGGCGCGTCGCGATGGTCTGATCTACGGATGGGAGCCGATATGCTCCGCGCCGTCAGACGACCAAAAGGGCAGAAGTGGCCGACGACCTGGATGACGTGGCAGAACCCGAGGAGCTCGACACCGAGGACCTCGAGGACCTTGCCGACGACGAGATGCTCGAGGAAGTGCTCGACGAGGAGGACCTCGACGAGACCCTCGTCGACGACGATGACGACGACGCCGTGGCCGATCTCGACGTCGTCGAGGAGGAGGCGGCCGACGTGGTCGTCGTCCCCGTGGCGGCGGTCGCCACCGCCGAAGAGGGGGAGGAAGAGGAAGAGGAGGTCGACGACGAGGACGTCGAGGCCAGCCTGGACGAGATCCTAAAGGAGCGCCTCGTCGTCGAGGAGGAGGAGGCCGAAGACGAGGAGGTCGTCGAGCCCGACGACCGCTCGGAAGGGTCCGAGCGGGTACTTCCCAAACAGCCCGACGAGTTCGTGTGCAGCTCGTGCTTCTTGGTCAAGCACTCCAGTCAGCTGGCCGATCCCGAGAAGGGGCTGTGCCGGGACTGCGTGTGAGAGACGCGGTCGTGGGGCACCGGGGAGAGGAAGGCGCAAGGTGACCGAAGAGAAGTCCCCCGGGGACCGGTTGCTCGAGCTCATGGTGTTCGGACCGGCGGGCCTGGCGGTGACCATCGTCGAGGAGTTCCCCAAGCTCGTGGAGAAGGGCCGGCATCGTGTCGAGGGCCAGGTGCACACGGCGCGGCTCGTCGGGCAGTTCGCGGTCCAGATGGGTCGCAGACAACTCGAACAGTCGCTCGGCCATCTCGCTCCTCGCCACGAGCACGTTCCCGAGCACGATCCCGAGCACGGAGCCGACGACAGCAGCGCGCCGGCACCCGGTGGCGGTGCCGATGCCCGGGCTCGGGATGCGGAGCCGTTTTCCCGTGACGAGCCCGAGCCGGTCGCCGAGCGCCGGCGTCCGCCGGTGTGGCTCGGCGCCGAGGCCGGCAACGGCAGCGTCAGCGCTCCGGCCCCTTCGCTGGCCATTCCCGGCTACGACAGCCTGTCCGCCTCGCAGGTGGTGCAGCGTCTGGAGGGGCTGTCCTTTCCCGAGCTCGAAGAGGTCCGCGCCCACGAGGCCGCGCATCGACAACGACGTACCATCCTCCACCGTGTCGAGCAGCTGCTCGCCGGTGGGGACGGCCCGTAGCGCCGACCGGCGACGGAACGGGATCGGGGCCTTGCCCGTGGAGGGCACCCGGCGGGCACGGCGCGAGGACGCCGAACGGTGCGGCGAACTGTGCCGGGAGGCCATCGACCAGCTGCAACGGGCGCGGGGCGGGCCCCTGTTCGCACGGCGCGAGACGGGCCTGATGGCCAAGGCGCTCCTCCGCCCCGGCGGCCTCGACAGGCTCCTGGCCGACCGGCGGCGCCGGGTGCTCGTCGGCACGGTCGACGACGCCGTGGTGGGCATGGCCATCGGGCGGATCGACGAAGTGGGGGAGACCCCTCTGGGGATCGTCGACGCGTGCTACGTGGAGCCCGGCGCCCGTTGCGTGGGCGTGGGCGGGGCGTTGCTCGAGGACCTCGTGTCGTGGTTCAGCACCTCCGGGTGCCGCGGCGTCGACGTCAGCGCCCTCCCCGGCGACCGCGACACGAAGAACCTCCTGGAGGCGTCGGGTTTCAAGGCGCGTCTGATCACCCTGCACCGCACCTTGGGGTGAGCGCCGTGCACGGCGAGGGCTCCGGCCCACCGGTGGTGGCCGTGGGCGGCGTTGCGGTGCGCGAGGGCGCGTTGCTCCTCGTGCAACGGGGGACCGACCCCCAGTCGGGTCGGTGGTCGATCCCGGGAGGACACGTGGAGCGGGGCGAGACCCTGGCGTCGGCCGTCGAGCGCGAGATGCTCGAGGAGACCGGCCTACGCGTGCGCTGCGGTCCGTTCCTGGGTTGGGCCGAGCGCCTCGGACCGGGGTATCACTTCGTCATCCTCGACTTCACCGTGTCGCTGGACGACGACGGTGCGGCGGTGGCCGGAGGCGATGCCGCCGATGTGGCGTGGGTCCCGCTGGCGGAGGTCCCTTCGCTTCCACTCGTCGACGGTGTGGAGGAGTTCCTCCGGTCTCACGGCGTGATCGACTGACCGAGCGGTGCCGCCTCTTCGGCGCGCCACGCCTCTCGGCGTGTCACGCCCCCCGGGCGCCGGAGGGGGTGGGCCGGCGCGGGCCGGGCGGAGGCGGGATGGGGAGCCCGAGGAGGCGGGCGAGCTCGGGGACGAGTCCCGCGGCCCGACGCGCCGAGGTGCGCAGTTCCTCGCCGGCGGGGTCGGGCAGGCCGGCGGGCTTGACCGTCCGGCGCACGGGGGAGTCCACCACCGCGTCGAGCAACGTCTTCCACTCGGCCTCGGCCAGCTCCGGCGCCATGGCGCTGCCGGCCGCGTCGGCGAGCCGGACGGCCAACTCGGCCGGGACACGGGCTGCGGGCTCCGGCGGACGGGCCGAGACCCGGAGCGCGTCGGCGACCCTGCCGGCATCGAGGGCCGCCACGATGCGGGCCAGCCACGAGTCGCGCAGCGCGGTCACCCGCGTCTGCAGCGCGTCCCGCAACGTCCCCACCAACTCCCGTCCCTCGTCGTCGAGGGTCACTGTCGACGCCGACGCCACCACCGAGCGGACCTCGCGCAGCGGGGCGTCCTTGCCCGCGTTGCGGGCCGCGACGGCTCGGTCCTTCCACCCCGCCAGGTTCATGCGGGGGAGGAGCTCCTCGGCCAGCGTGAGGAGCGGGTCGGGCGAGACCTCGGCGCGTCCTTCGGCCCGGGCGCGTGCGTTTTGCTCTTCGATGGCGTTGCGCACGGCCGGGATCCCACCCCGCAAGAGCTGCTCGGCCACGGGAAGCTGTTCGGGGCGCAGCTCGGCGAGGGCGGCGTTGCGGTGGGTGGACACCGTCTGGAGCCGGCGGGGGCGTTCGGTGCGCTCGGCGCGGGGCGGACGTGGACCTCCTGCCTCGCGCCCGGCGCGTTCGGGGCGTCCCGTGCGTTCGGCGCGTTCGGGGCGTTCCCCTGGCGCGCCCCGTTCAGGTCGGGGAGCGCGCGTC
>JARLGQ010000080.1 GCA_031292675.1 Acidimicrobiales bacterium | reverse complement strand
GTATCGGATGCATATTCCCGATCCAACGATTCGCGTATCTGGGCCAGTACCCTCAAGTTCCAAGGAGGTGCCACATGGCCACTGGATTCCTCAAGCGGGGCATGACCTACCTTGGGCTCACCGAAGACGAGTATGACGACGACGTGCAGCTCGTCCCCGAGGAACACCTTGACACGCTCGTCCACTCCTTCGACTTGGGTGATGCGGAAGGGCTCTTGCCGACCCAGGCGGTGCAGACGGTGACCCCACTGGAACGGGAACAGAGGTCCCATGTGTTGGTGACCACTCGCAAAAGGCCTTCGTACTCGACTTCACTGAGTCCCCACGTCGATGCAGTCACGCCTACCGAGTTCGCCGACGCGAAACAGATCGCCGATGGCATCATGGCGGGCCAGCCGGTGATCGTGAACCTCCAGACGGCGAACCGTGAACTCAAGCGCCGCATCATCGACTTCTCCAGCGGGGTTGTGTGTGGGCTGGGTGGAGGCATGGAGCGCATCGCCAGGGATGTCTTCCTGATCACGCCATCAGACCAGGAACTCTCGGCGGACGAGCGTCGACGAGCCTGAGCATCGGGTGCGCCCGATCAGCTACCCGCGGCCCCGATACCTAGCGAGGAACCCGACTCCGGATCCCATCCGTGGGGATGTGGTGGATCGATGCCGAGCAGGTTCCGCTGACGGACTGTCCCTCGGCCATCGCCCGGAACCGTGGCACGTTGCGGATGGGCCTGCCGAGGCCGAAACCGGTCCGCGATGGCTGACGTGTCAGGACTCGGCCTCGTCATTCCCGCCCCGGTGTCTTCTGGTCGAGTGGTGAGGTACGGAGATGGACGGCAGTTCCTAAGCCCGCCGTTACCTTGGCGGCGATAGCGAGGGCGTGGTCGAGGTCCGCCCAGAGGTCCTCGATGTCCTCACAACCGACGCTTAGCCGCAGGAGCGAAGGCGGTGAGTCCTCGCCGGGCCACTTTGCCCGGCGTTCCATCGAGGACTCGATGCCGCCCAGGCTGGTGGCATGCACGATGAGTCGGGTGGAGCAGGCGGCCGCTTCCGCGGCGTTGGGTCCGCCGTGGACCTCGAACGCGATCATGGTTCCGAAACCGTCCATCTGGGCACGGGCGCGATCGTGCCAGGGGTCGGCCGGAAGGCCCGGATAGCGGACCCGTTCGACCGAAGGATGGGCCGCCAAGCGGCGCGCAAGCTCCTGTGCGTTGGCCTGGGCCTGGCGAAAGCGGAGGGGCAGGGTGCGGATGCCGCGCAGGGCGAGAAAGGCTTCCATGGGCCCTGGGATCGCACCGGCCATTGACCGCTGGCGGCGCAGTCCGAAGCACAACTCTGATCCATGCGCTGCCACCGCCGCGCCCATCACCACATCGGCATGCCCAGCGAGCAACTTGGAGACGCTGTGGACGACCAGGTCAGCGCCCAGGTCGAGCGGTCGTTGCCCCAGCGGTGTCATGTAGGTGTTGTCTACCGCCACTCGAACACCGAGCGCATGCGCCGCCTCGCACAACGCCGGAATGTCGGCGACATCGAGCTTGGGGTTCGTCGGGGACTCGATCCACAGAAGCTCAGCACCCTGACAAGCAGCCACGGTGGCCGCGGTGTCCCAGATGTCAACCAAGCGGACAATCCAGCGGCCAGCTACCGTCGCGCCAAGAAACGCCCGCGTGCCGTAGTAGCCGTCTCTGGGCAACACGATGACGCCGCCCACGCTGACTTGCTCGAAGACAGCGGCCACAGCCGCCATCCCTGAGGCAAAGCTCACGGCCGCGCCCCCCTCTAGCGCGCCGATCACCTCTTCTAATGCCGACCAGGTTGTGTTCCCGTCTCGCCCATAGGCAATCGGACCCCCAGAGTGATACGTCGACGCGAAGACGACCGGTTCGCTCAGAGGCGAATCCGGCTGGCGAGCGGGTCGCCCCGACACAATCGCTCGCGTTGTCGGACTCCAGTCAGGTTCACTCATGTGGGGCTTCGGTGGTGGAGAGAATGGCGAGCGCGGCTCCTCTGGACGATCATTCATCGCACACACCTCCGAACGAGACGGTAACCGACTCCGATCCCGGGTGCTCGACAGGTTTGGTTGCGATTCTGCGAAGGTGTAAACCCGTTGCGTCGATGACGATTGGCGCCTCCAGCGGCTCGCGGCAACAGGCGGTAGCCTCCCCGAACATGGGTGAAGCCCCAGGGACCGGCACCCAACGGGCACAGCATTGGGATGCCGCCTACGAAATGCGCGGTGCCACGGGGGTGAGTTGGTTCCAACCCGCTGCCACCGTTTCAGTCGAGCTGATCGAACGCCTGGGGACTGCCAAGGACGCCTCACTCATCGACATCGGCGGCGGAGCGTCGCTGTTGGTCGATACGCTAATCGGACGAGGTTTCAGCGACCTAACTGTGCTCGATGTTTCCAGGTCGGCACTAAACGCGGTACGCGAGAGGCTAGGTCACACCAAATCCGTCGCGTTGCTGCACGAGGACCTGCTCGCTTGGAAGCCCGAGCGTCGCTTCGACCTGTGGCACGACCGGGCCATGTTCCACTTCCTCGGCGAAGGCAACGACCGGGAGAACTACCTTCGGACGCTTCGATCAGCCCTCCGTCCGGGCGGCGCTCTTGTCATGGCCACATTCGCTTCGGACGGGCCGAAGTACTGCTCGGGCCTGCCCGTTGCCCGTTACTCGTTTGTCGATTTGGCCGAGACCCTCGGCTCCGATTTTGTCGTCGTCGAGCAGTTGCGAGAGGAGCACTCCACCCCGACGGGAGCGATCCAACCCTTTACGTGGATCGCCGCGCGACTCGTCTCGTCGGCGAGCCAGGAGGGCACACCATGACCAGCGAACCCGCGCTTGGCCTTGTGCTTGACTGCCATGACCCTGAGGCCCTGGCGCCGTTCTGGGCGGCCGCGCTCGGGTATGTCGACGTCGGTAGTGTCGAGAACTACGTCCTATTGCTCCCGGACGGGCGGCCCGGCCCAAAGCTGCTGCTTCAGCGCGTCCCAGAGGGGAAAGTTGGGAAGAACCGAATGCACCTTGACATCGAGGTGCCTGACATTGACGCGCTGGCCATTCGACTCGAAAGACTGGGCGCACAACGCCTCAGACCAGACGCCTTTGCCGAACACGGTAGCCGGTGGATCCTCATGGCCGATCCCGAGGGCAATGAGTTCTGCATCTGTAACGGCGGCCAGAGCGGCGGCTAGAGCACACCAGCCCATGAGTACGAACCGCCGCACGATTGACGAGCTTCTGGCCGATGCCCGATCCCGTCTCGTGCGCGTGCAAGTCGAAGAGCTGGCAGCGGCGCAGGCGGCTGGTGCTCTCGTAGTTGATATTCGTCCCAAAGAGCAGCGCCGCCACGACGGTGATTTGCTCGGCGCGGTCGTGATCGACCGCAATGTCCTGGAGTGGCGCCTTGATCCCGCCAGCCCAGACCGCATCAGCGAAGTCACCGACCACAACCGTCAGATCATCGTGGTGTGCAATGAGGGATACAGCTCCAGCCTGGCTGCGGCCACCCTCCAAGAACTCGGGCTACACCGCGCCACGGACCTCATTGGCGGCTACCAGCAGTGGTTGAGGTCAACGGCATCTGCGCCTCACGAGTGCTGACCGACCGCAACTGCGGGTTCCAGGGCCCCCCGGCGAGCGCGTACGCGTGGATTGAGCCTCGGCGGGCGTGGGGTAAGGCTAGAGATGTGCTGGTCGGCCCTCACGCTCAGAGATCGTCTCGGTGACAGCGTCGACAAGCTGGTGCGAGAGGTCGGACAGCGCGCGTGCCGCCGCAAGCTCCTCACCGACCATCGGCATGTTCGGGTCAGCGGGGTGGCGTCTCGCCCGACCGGTGCTGACGAATCTGGCACCCCGTATGGTGAGCGACGCGCGCGCCTCTGTATGGCGCTCATCTTCGCTGAAGGTGATTTCAATCTCACTGGTCTCGATCATATCTCGTCCCCTCCTCTGGCGACCGATGTCATGAGGCTATCCCGACGCGCAGTGGGTCGGCGTTTGTCAACTCCTGGCGCGAGCCGGTGCGGGCCGACACCCCATCCAATGTCAAGCGCTCTCGGTGTTCTTGGCTACGAGTCGGAGGATACGGAGGTGTTTCTCGGTGTCCAGAAGCATCAGATCCACGATCAGCTCCCATAGGGAGGCGTTCTTGAATGAGCGAAGGCGTTTTTGCAGGCGCTTGAGTTCAACGTGGTCATATTCCTCTGCCTGGATTAGGCGCTGTGTCTCTTCTGCCAAGGCTCGATTACCGGCATCCTTGTGCGTCATGTCCGGTAGCACCGGGTCGGCGCTCTCGTCGATCAAGCCCCAGGCGATGGCGTTGGCCATCTCGGCAAGAAGACCGTGGTGTCGTCGCTCGTCGTCAACGATGAGATTGACGAGGTAGCGCGTCTCGGGGGCAGAGGCGTCCTCTGCAAAGCGTTGGTAGCGACTGAGGATCGCACCCTCTTCTTCGCCGTGTCGGGCAAGCATCTCCACCAGATCGCGGGTGTCCCTGCCTGCGCCGGTGCTCTCCAGCCCTTCCGTAGCCGACTCAAAGGTGCTTTCCATCTATCCACTATTGTGGACCGAATCCGTGAGTGCAGGGCCAAGCAGACGCCGCGGTGCTACCCGCCCGCTGGTCGGAACCGCAACACCACTGTCGGCGGGCGAAACGAGTGCACCCCGATGGGTTACCGACGCACCTACGCCCACCGCGGCGACCTCGACTGAAGGTTCCCATCGGAGGGACGTGGCGGAACGCCGCGCTCAGACTTCAGGCACAACCCTGCCAACCGGGCGTCGGCGGCCTTGACCCGCCGTCTGAGTGCCGTGATGTTCGACGCGTCCGCCCTCGGATGACTCTCTCCCCGAGGCACCCGGGCGGGGAGCAGTGCCCTCCGGTACGCCCGGTGTGCGGCTCGGGTCTCGGCTAGGGCTCGTGCGTTACTCGGTCATCGTCACCAGCATGACGGGGGGATGTGACGTTCGGGTGGGATGGTTATCCGGCGCGAATACAGTGCGGTCTGGACGCCCGGCGAAGGGTGCCGGATGGGCGGTATATCTACACTTCCCGCCAGGTCCAGACAGGAAACACGATGCGAGCGGGAACCCCGAGTATGGGCTCTCTAAGCCGCTCCCGATCTGGAGATGGACGGTCAGGACCCGGCATCCCTGGGCGAAGAGATCAGGGCGCGGTGGGCATTCTCCGGTGGGAAGGGTCGACTGGGCTCATGATCCCCACGGGATTTCCGTCGGGGTCTTGAACGATCGCATACCGAGCGCCCCAAAAGGCGTCGTACGGGGCTGTTCACCGTTGTATCCGGCCTCGGTCAAGTCCCGGTAGATGTTGTCGACGGCGTCCCGAGATGGAACGCGAAAACCGAGAACCCCCATACGATCGCCCTCGGACCAGCCCTCGTCCCACTCACGGGCAAAATCGGCGCTATCAAAGTCGAGGTCGATGTCTCCTGACATCTCTGCAGTCCGGTGATGAGATTCCCAGCCGGGGTCGGTATCCGGGATGCTCAGGCCCAAGCGACGGTAGAACTCGACGGTCGCTGCCATGTCTTTCACAACAAGGTTGATCTGATTGAGAACTGGCTTATCAGTCATCGCACCTCCATTGTCGTCGGTCACCTTATTGCGGCAGCGGCCAACGCATCCTGCCGGGACAGGGCGCCCAATGAAGCCTTGCGGGGACGGCCGGAGGGCGCGGTAACACCCGGAGTCGGGCGGGTGACGCTCGTCTGCCAGTGCCGAGTCAGTCCGAAGGTGACGGACCCGCCTCCAACCTGACCCACGCGCGAATGTTCAGCGGCGGTGATCCCGAGCGGGTCGCTACCCGACTCCCACACAATCCTCATGCCACAGATGGATACACGGGGGCTCGGGAACCCCGATTTTGCGGTGTGTCCTGAAAGGAGAGTGATGGCGATGTAGAAGGTCGTTGTCATGAACCGTGCTGTGCCGGTGATGGAGGAAGGCCCTCCGGGATCGCCGATCAGGCGGAGATCCCAAACCACCGCAAGCTGCTGCGGTCAAGAGCCGTGGTGGTGAGCGTTGCGGAAAAGGCCGCCGTGAGCGGTCAGGTGTGCGACGAGAAGACGAACGTGAGTGAACCACTGTTGACGCATCGAAACGGGGAACGATGACATCGAAACCGGGGAATCGCATAGTTCCCGGGATGAAGGCGTGCCTGTCCTTCGGGCAGCCGTGGGTCAGGAGGCAGCCTGGTAGCTGTCCTGGCGGTGTCCGGTGTAGAGGTGGCGTGAGCTCGTCGCAGGCGCTGGCATGGAACAGGAGAACCTGTCGCCCCGATAGTGACGGCCAGTCGAAATGGGTGGTGTCGGCCCCCTGGTCGTCGAGAGGGAGGGCGCCAAGGGAGGGACACCCCGAGGCGCAGAGTACCGATGCGGGGCACAGGGGCGGACCGACTCGTAGTAGCGATGAAGGCTCTGTAATGGAGCCCGAGTGAAGGGGTCGGACAGGTCAGGTCGACCCGAGGCCAACCCGGATGGGGAGGAGCCGAAGGAGAGACCGAAGCCGAAGAACGTGAAGTCGTTTGATATCGACAAGCGCCTCCTGGTGGGGGCGTGGGAGAAGGTCCGAGCCAACAACGGGGCGCCGGGCGTGGACGCCGTCGGCATCGACGTGTTCCAAGAGCGGTGGAGGGACAACCTCTACAAGCTGTGGAACCGGATGAGCTCGGGGAGCTACTTCCCGGGCCCGGTGCGGGCGGTGGAGATACCGAAAGATCATGGGACAGAAGTCCGTTTGCTTGGCGTGCCGAACACGGTCGACCGAGTGGCGCAGACTGCAGCAGCGATGCTGTTGGAAGAGAAGCTGGAGCCGATCTTCCATCCCGACAGCTACGGCTACCGTCCCGGGCGCTCTGCCCAGCAAGCGGTGGCCGCATGTCGGCGGCGGTGCTGGGAGAAGGACTGGGTGGTCGACTGCGACATCCGGGCCTTTTTCGACTCCGTCCCCCACGATCTGTTGTTGAAGGCGGTTGCTCACCACACCGACGAGCGATGGATCCTGCTCTACGTCGAACGGTGGCTGAAAGCCCCCGTGCAGACGGCGAACGGGACCATCGTGGCGCGGGAGAAGGGAACCCCACAGGGCTCTCCGATCTCGCCCCTCTTGGCCAACCTGTTCATGCACTATGCGTTCGACCAGTGGATGGACCGGGAACACCCGATCTGTCCCTTCGAGCGCTACGCGGATGACATCGTGATCCACTGCGACAGCGAGGACCAGGCCCGAACCCTTCGGGCTGCGGTCGCCGACCGGCTCGAGTCCGTGGGGCTTGAGCTGCACCCCGAGAAGTCCAGGATCGTGTTCTGCATGGACTCGAACCGACCCGGTGAGGCCGAGCATGTGAGCTTCGACTTCCTCGGGTTTGGCTTCCGGGGACGCCTGGTCAAGGGCAAGTACGGCCACTTCATCGGGTTCGTGCCGGCCATCAGCACCAAGGCGAGGAAGGCGATCGGCCAGAAGATCAGGGCATGGCACCTCAACCGCCGCAGCTGGGCGGACCTGTCCAGCCTCGCCGAGGACATCAACCCCAAGGTCAGAGGCTGGATCAACTACTACGGAGTCTTCTACCGCTCCGAGTTGCGCTTCCTCGCATGGCGCATCAACGACCACCTGGTGCGGTGGGCCATGCAGAAGTTCAAGCGACTTCGGGGACGCTACGCCAGAGCGTTCGACTGGCTGGTCCGTGTACACCACTACCAGCCAGACCTACTCGCTCACTGGCAACTCGCCCCACCGCTTCGAGGCCGACCTGTGGGAGCCGGATGACGGGAGACTGTCACGTCCGGTTCTGAGAGAGCCGGGGGGGGTGCAATTCCCCCCGGCCACTCGCCTGGACTTCGCCTGCTACCGATGATTGGATCGGGCCGTTCTAAGCTGACGCCGTGACAACGCCACCGAGCGCCATGACGGGGTCTGTTGGCTCGCGTTGGTTCAGGCTTGTCACCCAGCTGATGATGGTCTTCGGTGCTGCTTTGGCTTTGGCGGCGTGTAGCTCATCTACTCCTGCTGGCGTACTCACTCAATCAGACTTACCCAGTTACCTTGGCGTGAGGACCGATCAACATGCTTCCGTTGCCGCGGCAGGAAGTGTGCGCACCGTCACCGGCAAAGCTGTCACCGCTGCCGTCTTTAATGGGTCATGGAAGCAGCTGCATTCCGGGCCTGCTTCGATCCCGGTCGCGGTCACCAGCGTGTCGCTGTCCTGTCAGGGTGTTTCTCAGGCTCAGAGGTACTTCAACACGATCAAAGTTGGCGCCAAGGGGTACCCCGTCCCTGCAGTCAAGGGGTACCCAGTCTCTGGACTGGGTGACGAAGCATGGCTGATTGACGCCGGTCATAACGCCGACTTGCGTGAATACAGCCTTGCATGGCGCCAGGGCAACCGAGTTGATCTTGTTCAGGTTGAGGGTCCGCTGAGCGACAAGCGCATCACACGGGCGTTAGTCGAGTTGCTGGCTCGTCGGGCGGCTGCGAGGTCGTAGCTACACCGTCGCAACTTGTTTGAGCCAATCGCAAGTGTTAGAGCCGAGGTGCCTTGGCAGGGCCGCACACCACGTCCTGGGGGGCGCATCACCCGGACTCGGGCGGGTGATACCAGGCCTGCCACTGCCGAGTCAGTCCGAAGGTGACGGACTCGCCTCCGACCTGACCCATCCGCTATCGCCCAGCGACGGTGATCCCGAGCGGTCACCGTCCGACCCGGCTACCCGACGCCGACGCAGTGCTCATGCCACAGATGGATCCAGGGGGCACGGGATCCCTTGAGTACCGTGCATCCGAGACCCCTCCCTCGGCGACCTGGACCCCGGTCGGGACCGGCTGAGCCCACAGCTCTTTGCGGGCACCTCCCTAGGTTCGAGGATGCCTCTTGGATCAGATCGAGGCGGCACGGTCGAGCCCCCCAACATCTGCGGTGGCGACACAACTCAGATGGGTCGTGAAAACCAGGTGGATCCGCCGTCGATGGTCGTCCAAATGTCCCGAGGAGATCCGATCCAGCGCCCGACGCTTGAGGACTCGAAGCCCAAAAATCCTGCGGTAGGCGAGAGATACAAGCCAGCTTGCCCCGTGTCGATCGCGCCCTGGTTCCAGTGACCCCCGCCGTCAAAGCTGGCCTCCAGGACCTGTTGGCCCCCGCCGTTGGGACCGGTGGAAACGAAGACATCATCAGCATTCGTTGCCGCGATCAGTTGGTAACCCACGCTGTCCGGCAGCGGGGCGGTGGCTCTAAAGGTCTTCCCACCGTCGGACGAGATGCCCACGAAGTCCCGTCCACCGGGCCGCGGGAAGCACAGAGCGACCATCACGCCTTCAGGAGCCGCAGATATAGCCTCCGTATCGTTCTCTGTCGAGCCGCTGTAGCCGCAAGGATCGGCACGCTCGCTCCACGTGACCCCACCGTCATGAGAGATGAAAAGGCTGGTTTGCTCGTCTTGCGCGCCTCCCGCGGGATTCTGAAACACCGCCACGTAGACATCGTCTGGTCCTTGCCGTACGACTTGAACGCGGCTGGTGGATTGAACCGGTATCGCGTATAGCTGTCGCCACGACGATGACCCGATAGGAGCCTCTTCCAGGCGAAGGCCGCAAGGTCCTGGGCATCCCGCATAGGTAGAAGAGATGCGGATGGCGCTCGATCCGACGATTTCGAGCGCCACCACGTGGGGGCCTTGCGCTGGCAGCCAGGTCCGGCCCCCGTTGGTAGTAACAAAGAGGCTGGGGGAGAAGGCGTACCCGTCATTGTCGTTTCCGAATCGGATGTTGAAGGCTTGAGGCCCGCAGTCCGTAACGCAGGTGCCCGTCAACGGGAGCGTGCCAACCTGACTCCACGAGGCTCCGCCATCAACTGTGGTGAGCACTTCCGAGGTACAAAGGCGCTCGCATCCTAACGGACTCATCAATGCCCAGCCGTGGGTATCACTCACCCAGGTGAGGTCGTCCACGATCTCTTGACTCGATGAGCTCGATGTGGTGGAGCTTGTGGGAATAACAGTGGAGGTCGCAATGGGCCTCACCGTAGTGTGAGTAACACCACAGGCTGTCAGCAACACGAGGGGCAGGATCGCTGTGGCGGCAAGGGTGAGTCGGCGCACGTCCACGATGTTTTCACGTCCGAGAGCACGAGTCCGTTTACACGTACCTCTCCGAAGGGTGTGCCCGACAGCGGCGTGAACGTCTCCGTGTTGGCCAGGCGGTGTTGCTGGCTTGCGTAACCTCGTGGCGAGGCCGCTCGGAGCCGGAACCGATCGCAATCGCTCGGAAGCGCTGAGCGATAGCGGATGAGTCAGGTCGGAGGTGAGTCCGTCAGCTTCGAACTGATCCGGCACTCACCACCGGAGCATCACCCGCCCGAGTCCGGGTGATATGGGCGCCTAGTGAGCTGTCCCCGCTGACCCACGGGCCCCGCACAGATCCGGCAACAGCGGTCGGACAACTACTGCAAACACCGTGAGACATTTGGGCTGTGAGTGTTCAAGAGCATCGGCATTACCCGATACGAGTGGCCAGACCCGAAGGAGGCCCAACTCAGGTCGACGGTTCGGATTCGGTTACCGCCACCGCAGTGCTGGTCGCGGCGTCAACGACGACCCGAGCGCCGAGCGGGGCGTCAAGGCGTGTTGTGACTTGCCGCAAGTACCCTGGCTGGGCGCAGGAAGCTCCGCTGTCATGGTCGTGCTCGTGCACCGTGACCGCGATAGTGGTCCTGGACTGCACGACGCCTAGGTCGTAGTCGGCAGTACAGGGCCCTGTTCCAGACGGGGCGCCATCGAACCGCACCGTGAGCGCACGATCATCTGGACCAATCCGAGCATCGCTCACAAACGGTGGACGACCGGGGAGTGCCTTGGGTGAGTTGAAGATGCTTGTTGATGCGACGGCCAAGACTCTTGCCGAGTCCCGCACGTTCTGAAATTCAAATAGCCAGGCCGGTAGCCGACGAGACCCGCGGTCGGTCTGGAAGACGCCACTGCCGAATCGCACGGCGCTCACGTTGAGATGGTGGTTCGCAATTGAACCTTTTGTTGTCGTGGACTTGAACATCCCAAAAGCCACATTGGCGCTGATGATCGGGTACCCGGCGGCCTCTGTCGGGCCTGGGGGAAAGGTGGCTGGTGCTGCGATAGCTCCTTCGATGTAGGCGATCTTGTCGGTGCCGTTGCGAAACCCGCTCGCTGGATCGACCACCTTCGGTCCTACGAACACCAGCGGTCGGAGTCTGGCGTTGACCGGGAATTCTGACCAGGGTATGGGCAACTTGCTCAGCTTCTGTTGGGCATGGTTCGAGGGTGACGACGACCCAGCAGCGGTGCAAGCTGCGAGTAGCACCGCCGCTACCCAAGCGGTGGTGACCACTGCCGCACCACACCAGGGTGCTCGGTGGATACTGCCAACGAAGCCGTCAAAGACCGAGCCCCCCTCTTTCGAGGCATCCTGGTAATGCCGGTCACGCCCGGAGTCCGTGTGAGAGCGGGGGTTCGCCAACTTCCTGCGTACTCGGTCGGTCGAGCGCCCGAACATCGCCCTAGCGTGTCACTTCGGGATCAAGGCTGCCATCGAAGCGACGTGATCGTTCTTGCCCAGGATAGTGCCGTTCCGGATCGGGGTCGGGCTCAACAGCGAGGGTCGGCCCAGGTAGCGCATGGCCGGGGATCCCGGTCACATCATTATCCATTTGGCCCGGGCGGGTTCAGGAGCCGGACCTGAGCGACCCCGGCTAACCAATGCTCAGGCCGCGAGTCTGGTTCGGCAGCGCCTGGATCGAATCCGGCTGAATAGTTGAAGGACGCCCAGTGCGAACAACAGGCCGACTGCGGCTCCAACAACGCCAAACACGACCATCCACGGACCGTATCCGGGTGGGAGCACACAGGCGTGGCCACTTATGAGGTTTGGTCGAGCTAGGTAACCCCTCACACAGTCGGGCTGACGTTTACCAACCCCGTCGCCATGAAAACGGCGGTCATCCCCGTCAGACAGAATGCCGCTCCTAAGGCGACGACAAACGCCGTCTGAAGGCCCCGGACCACCCACTTGGGCACGATGGCATCATCGCGCCGCAACGGCTCTCTGTCACCCCCTGGGCCAGTGGGCAACCGCCCGGTACTCGGATTTCGCGCACATCGTGTCCCGTGTGGCCCAAGCGGGAACGTCCCATCAGTTCGCAGTCCGGCCCGGGGACTGACCCGCGCTGTATCAACGGTTCCTTGGGCTCAAGTGGTGATCGCGACATCTCCCGACCTGGAGGTGTCACATGGAAACCCGCGGACGGAAGCGCCGCTCTAGTCAGTCGGATCTCGACGTAGCGGTTGCGGCGGTGCTCGCCGGAGCGAGCTATAGGAGCGC
>JARLGQ010000079.1 GCA_031292675.1 Acidimicrobiales bacterium | reverse complement strand
GTGGGGCGGCCGACGGGCTGGCCGTGGTGGCCCGGCTGCTCGTGGGGCCGGCGGCGCGCCGGGGCGGGGCGGCGCGGGCGCTGCTGGAGAGAGCCGCTACCGACGCCCAGCGGCAGGCCCGCCAGCCGGTCCTCGACGTGGCCACGCACTTTGCCGCCGCCGTCGGCCTCTACGAGTCCTGCGGATGGGTGGGCGCCGGCGCCGTGACCATCGAATTCGATGATGCACCGAGGCTTCACTGTTACGTCTACGTCGGGTCCGCCCCCGCCCACGGGGCGGACGGAGCGATCACCAGGCGGTGAGCACGTCCCCCAGGCGACGGAACCGGCGCAGCTTGCCGAAGCGGCCCAGGCGTCCGGCGTCGACCCCGATGTCGGCCTCTTCGAGCATCTGGAGGTCACCGGCGCTGTTGCCGTAGGCCCACAGATAGGGCCGACCCTTGTCCTGCACCTCGGGGAGCGCGCCGACGAACGTCCCCTCACCGCCACGTCGGCGGTCCGACGAGGACACCATCCACTGCAGCAGCCGGTCACGCTTGCGCTCCCCCCGGCAGTTGCCGCCGGCGAAGTGCCCGGTGAGCTTCCCGTTGCGGTCGACCTCGAGGCGGGTGGCCACCACGCCGTCCACGCCGAGCTCGCCCGCGGCGGCCTCGACGTAGCACTCCGGAGAGGCCGACACCACCACCACCCGGTGCCCCTGCCGGCGGTGCCAGTCGAGCCGGGCGCGCACCTTGGTGCGGTTGCGCCGGCGGTAGTGGGCGACGCCGAACTCCGCGGCGCTCCGGGCGACCTCCTCGGCGGGCCGGCCCGCAAGGGTGCGGACGAACAGCGCCTCTTTGGCGTCGTCGGTGGCCCGGCCGCCGAACAGCGCGGCGCGCACCAACTTGGGCGACAGGGCGATCCCCGCCGTCACCACCGTCTCGCGCCCGCAGATCGCCGTCAGGAACTGCCACACACTCCCGCCGCGGGTGAGGGTCCCGTCGAAGTCGAAGGCGGCCACCACGTCGCGGCCCGGGATGCGCTCGGTCGCCGGGTACTGGTCCTGGCTCGCCGCCGTCACGGGCCCGGTTCCAGGGGCGGCTCGTCGACGGACTCGCCGTGGCGGCCCGCGCCGGACGCGAAGCGCGCCGCTCCCTGCAGCGACTCCCCGCTGGAGAGGGTGTCGATGCCGAAGCGGGCCTCGAGCACGAGCGCGTCGGGCTCGGTCAGTCCCCACTGCCACAACACCGAGCGGCGGTCGTTGCGCATGCACGTCTGGGGCAGCGCAGCGAGCTCGAGGCCGAGCGCGACGGCCGCCTCCAGGGCGCGCCCGGGCGGCGCCAGGCGGTTGACGAGCCCCATGCGCAGGGCTTCGGGGCCACCCACGCCGCGGCCGGTCAGCACCAGGTCCATGGCATGGCTCTGGCCGATGAGGCGGGGGAGCCTGACCGTGCCCCCGTCGACCAGGGGGACGCCGAAGCGGCGGCAGTACACGCCGAGCACGGCGTCGGTGGCGGCCACCCGCAGGTCGCACCACAGCGCCAGCTCGAGCCCGCCCGCCACGGCGTGGCCCTCGATGGCGGCGATGACCGGCTTGGAGAGGTCGAGCCGCGTGGGGCCCATGGGCCCGGGGCCGTCTTCGGTGACGGGACGGGGCTCACCCTCGGCCACGGCCTTCAGATCGGCCCCGGCGCAGAAGGTCCCGCCCGCTCCGGTGAGGACGGCCACCGCGGCGCTGTCGTCCTCGTCGAAGGCGGTGAAGGCGGCGAGCAACGCGTCCGCGGTGGCAAAGTCCACGGCGTTGCGCCGCTCGGGCCGGAAGATCGTGACCACGATCACCGGTCCCTCCCGGGAGATGTCGACGGTCTTCCAGACGGCTTCAGACACAGACGGGACCTCGATGGCGCGCCGTGCCGCCCGGGTCGTGCGGCACGGCCCCATTCTCCCAGAGCAGGGGGCGCAATTCGGGCTCCCAAAAGCTGACCCAGCCGGTCGACAATTGCCGTCCCGGCCGGTACACTCCGGGGCGACACCACCACCGACCCTCGCCGAGACCAATGCAGGAGGAGAAATGGCAGTCCGCTTAGGGGACATCGCCCCCGACTTCACCGCCGACACGACCCAGGGCACGATCAACTTCCACGAGTGGCTGGGCGACTCGTGGGGGATCCTGTTCTCCCACCCCAAGGACTTCACCCCGGTGTGCACCACCGAGCTGGGCGCCTTCTCCAAGGCCAAGTCCGAGTTCGACAAGCGCAACACCAAGCTCATCGGGCTGTCGGTGGACTCGGTGGAGTCGCACCGCTCCTGGGACAAGGACATTGAAGAGACCCAGGGCCAAGCCGTGAACTTCCCGGTCATCGGTGACCCCGACCGCAAGGTGGCCGACCTCTACGACATGATCCACCCCAACGCCAACGACACCCTGACTGTGCGCTCGGTGTTCATCGTCGGCCCGGACAAGAAGGTGAAGCTGATCATCACCTACCCGGCGTCGACGGGGCGCAACGTCGACGAGGTGCTGCGCGTGCTCGACTCGCTTCAGCTCACCGCCGACTACCAGGTCGCCACCCCCGTGAACTGGAAGGACGGCGAAGACGTCATCGTGGTGCCGGCCCTTTCCGACGAGGACGCCGAGAAGAAGTTCCCCAAGGGCTTCAAGCGCCTCAAGCCGTACCTGCGGGTGACGCCCCAGCCCAACAAGTAGCGGCCCCGGAGCCGTCGGCGGTCGGGTCGGGGCCCTCTCGCACCGACTTCGATCCGGGTTCCCATCCCAGGTTCCCACCCCAGGTCCACACGCGAGCCCATCGCGTCCGAGGCCGGCCCTAGGGCCGGCCTCGGCGCGTACGGTGTCGTCGTGGACGCAACCTGCCCGCGCCGCTACGCGTTCGGCGACACCGGCGCCGCCTCCGAGCGCCTCGGCGTGCTCGCCTCGGTGTTCGGCCCCACCAGCCGGGCGCTTCTGGCCGATCTCGGGGGCTGGGGAGCCCCCGGGGACCTTTCGGGGCCACCCCCGGGGCTCGTGCTCGACCTCGGGTGCGGACCGGGCCACACCACGGCCATGCTCGCCGAAGCCTTCCCCGCGGCTTTGGT
Source organism: Acidimicrobiales bacterium (assembly GCA_031292675.1). GTDB lineage: Bacteria > Actinomycetota > Acidimicrobiia > Acidimicrobiales > UBA8190 > Chersky-840. Next base: position 1,481 of record JARLGQ010000079.1, on the reverse strand, counting down.
GGTGGGGATCGACGCCTCGCCCGCCTTCGTGGCCGAGGCCACCGGGGCAGGGCTCCGGCGTTGCCGCTTCGCTGTGGGCGACGTGAGCCGCACACCCCTGCCCTGTGCGCCCGCGGACCTCGTCTACGGCCGGTTCCTGCTCGTGCACCTGCCCAACCCCAGGGCGACGGTGACGGCCTGGGCCGGCGAGCTTCGACCGGGCGGGGCGGTGGTGGTGGAGGAACCCGAGCGCATCGACACCGACGACCCCGACTTCCGCCGCTACCTCGAACTGGCCGCGGCGGTGGTCGCCGACCGCGGCGGGGACCTGTACGTGGGCCACGAGCTGGTGGACCTGACCCCTGGGCCGGGAACCTCGATCGTGCTCCAGCGGGACGCGCCGCTCGAGGTGAGGGCGGGCTCGGCCGCCACCATCTTTGCCCTCAACCTCGGCATCTGGGGACACGACCCGGTGCTGGCCCACGTGGCCTCTGCGGGTGAGGCCGCGGCGTTGTTGGGACGGCTCCGGGACCGGCGCGACGACCCCGCCACGGGGGTGATCCGGTGGCACATGCGCCAGGTGGTCATGACGAGGCGCGCATGACCTGGACGCGACCCACGCCGGTCTCGGCGTCGAGCACCACGCGTGTGGTGGCACCCGAGTTGGAAGAGGTCCCCGGCACCTGCACGGTGCGGCCCGTCGAGAACCCGCCGTCGTCCTGGCCGAAGATCTGGACGTCACCCAGCCCGGAGTGGGCGGTCACGCTCACCGCGGTACCCGGGGGCAGCTCCACCACGAGGTTGCCTATGCCGACGGTGGCCGTGACATGGGTGGTGCCGGCGCCGAAGTCCACGTCGCTCAGGTTCACCCGCATGTTGCCGATGGCCAGGCGGTAGCGGGGCGCAACCTGGGACACCGCCGTGGGCCTCCACTGCGTGTCCCCGATGCCACCGCGCAGGGGCACCCCGCTCAGGGCCTCGACCGAGAAGATCGTGGCGGTGGCGACGACGACGATCGCCACCACGGCGACGAGCGAGGTGACCAGCAGCCAACGCAGCGGCGACCCGCCGCGGCGCCCGCTCGTGACGAGCAGGACGACGGCGAGCGCCAGCGCGCACAGGCCGAAGAAGAACCCGAACCCCCCGAGCCCGCCGTCCCAGTGCGGCCACCACGGGCCGCTCGAGAACAGGTTCGACAGGGCGATGACGGCGATGACCGTGCCGAGCACGATGGTGACGATGCTGCGCCGGCGCGGCTGTCTCTCCATGAAATCGTGCACCACGGCGCGGCCGGTGTCCCCGGCCGGGATGAGCAGCCACCCGGCCAGGTAGAGCAGGACGCCCGACCCGCCGAACAGCGCCAGCACGACGAAACCGATCCGGACCAAGACCGCGTCGATGTCCAGATAGTCGGCGAGCCCGGCGGCCACACCGCCGAGAACCCGGTTCCGCACGTTGCGGCGCAGCACCCGGGGCCCGCCGGGGGGCGGGGGAGGGGGAGG
>JARLGQ010000078.1 GCA_031292675.1 Acidimicrobiales bacterium | reverse complement strand
TGAAGGCGCGAGTTGCCTCGTCGGCACCAGTCTTCAAGTCCGGGATGTACCTGAACGCGCTGACCTCTGAGTAAAGGACCTCAACCTCGACACCGTCCTGATCCATGTCCCTCAGCCGCTCGCGAGGATCGCTGTAGCCAGCTCGCCTGAAGACCGCATTCGCTCCAATCTGGGAGTCGTCGTTGCGCTTCATCTTCATGCCGGCTTGGTTTGCGGCTGCAGTGCCGCGCGCCATCCGCTGCGAAAATGCTGCGACTGCCTGGTCGTAATCCTCATGAAATCCCGCTGCCAAATGCGCCCTCACCTGGTCGTGGGTGATAGCGACGTGGCTATCGGCTGAGACAAGAAGCTCATCGCTTATCGAGCCTCGTTGTGTGTCCACAATTGTCACTGCTCCTCCTTCTTCTCGATTGGCTGTCTCGATTCATCGAGCTCGTCCCCATGTACATCTCCTGTAGCGACTCTGCAGCGTCGGAGGAAGGTCCCGAGTGGACGGCCTTTCCGCCCGCCATGACAACTGCGCACGTGGCAACGCTCAATGCAACTTCCGCACACTGCTCCACGACGACCATCGTGACACCTTCGGTGGCAAGGGTCAGCCAACACGCAAAGGGCGATCCGATCGATCAGAACAATGAGTTCGCGACGAAGGATCACGACGACGACTCCTTGGACCGGAGGGTTCACGGCCCTCATGCAACGATTCGCCGACAGTTCGTGAGGAAGCCACCGCCGGTGAATTCACTGGCTCCTCCCTGGCGTTCACCTACGCGTGCGAGGACCATGTCCCGACGATCTCCTCGCTCGTAAGGACCGTCGATATGAGCGACAAGGTGTGCTGGATCACCTGTCTGCCATATTCGAACGGAATCCCGGCGACGGCGTCAGATACCACGACGACTTGATACGACCGGTTCACCGCGTCGAAGACAAGGTTCGGTATCGCAATGTTCAGCGACACTCCCATGACGACGACGGTACGTACTCCATGATTTCGGAGCAATGAATCCAACGAGGATCCGGTGAGTGGACTCAGACCATGCAGGCGAGGAAGCACAATGTCGGAATCGACGGGACCGATGTCGACGACGGGTCTGACGGAGTCCGAGCCGGGCAGGTTGTCCATGCCAAGCTTCCGCGCAGCGGCGAAGAGGCGGGCATTGCTATTGCTCCCAAACCCTCGCGGCAGGTTCTCGGCGGTGCAATGGACAACGGGCACCCCCACCCGCCGGGCCGCGGCTACGACCTTGGCCGCATGAGGAACCAGTTCTGACCGTTGCGCCTCCTCCGCGAGTGCCGGCAGCCGAGACGTAGCTCCCACGACACCTTCTTGGAGCTCCTGAAGCAGTACCGCACAATGCCTCGGCACCAGAAGCTCATGAAGACGCCTGCCATTTGGTCCCAGTGGTTGAGTGTCTGACATGACCTGGATCTTCTCGAACGTTCACCCCGAGGAGGCCCCTCAGGGCCGCCTGAGAATCACGCCTGTTCTGCTCGCGCAGACGAGGGCCGTCGTGGGATCGACAAGCTGATTGGACGACTTGCCCCTGAGCTGCTGCACCGCCTCGGTGGTCAGATTCAGACCGTGGATATAACCCTCACCGATCAACCCTCCATTTGTATTGCATGGAAGGCTGCCGTCTGGACCCAGGTTGCCTTCCGCAATGAAGTCCTTCGCCTCGCCGGGAGCACAGAACCCAAGAGCTTCGAGCTGCATCAGAAAGATCGGGGAGAACGCGTCGTAGATCATCGCGACGTCAATGTCCGAGCGCTTGATCCCGTAACCCTCGAACAAGCGCTCGGCCATTGCGGCACAGCCCCCCATGACCCCGATGTCCCTCGTGTAATGGTTACTGGCGATCTCCTCTTCAAACAAGCCGGCATTGGCGGCCGCCGCAATGAGTATCGGCTCGTTACTGGCGGAGGAACGCTCAGCGGATGTGACTACCAGTGCTACGGAACCATCCGTTTCCTGGCAGCAGTCAAAGAGCCGAATGGCCGGTTCGGCAATCCAGCGCGACGACTGATGATCGTCCAGTGTGATGGGCTTCTTGTAGAAGTGGGCGTTTGGATTGTTCGCGGCGTATTCCCTGAATTGCACCACCGCGCGACCAAAATCCTGGCTCGATACACCGTAGCTGTGCATATAGCGGACCGCATTGAGGGACATCCACGATGCTGGAGTGAGTACGCCGTACGGTGTGCACCACTGCATGGCCGTGGAGCCGGAATGTGACGCGGTTCCACGACCACCGACTGCCGCTCGGCCGAATCGTTCGCCCGACCGTGCCTTAATGGCTCGATAGGTCACCACGACGTCAGCGATGCCCGATGAAACCGCCGAAGCTGCGTGCAGGAGTACTCCCTGGGAGCCGCCGCCTCCATAGGGTACCCGACTGGAAAAATGGATCTCGGGGAACCCCAACGTCCGGACCAGTTCAGTCTCCTCAACTGGATCGATCGTGTAGCTCACCAATCCGTCCACATCCGCCGGGGTGAGTCCCGCATCGGCAAGAGCCGCCATTATCGCTTCGGCAGCGAGCTGTGTCTCACTGCGACCAGCAGCCTTCGAGAACTCGGTCTGTCCGATCCCGACGATTGCCGTTGCATCTCGGAGGTGGTTATCCATTGGCTCCAGCCTTGGGCTTGAAGACAGGGACGGCTCCTTCGTGGCGGGTCGGCCGGAAATCAACCGTGACTGGCATGCCTATGTTGATGTGCTTGGGATCGATGTCAACCAGGTTCGACAGCACTCTCACGCCTTCCGTGAGTTCGATCAGCGCGGCAATCACGGGATACTCAAAGGAGGGATTCTGGGGATGGTGGAGTATGGCGTAGCTGTAGACCACGCCGTCTCCCGCCAGGTCGATGATCTCGAACTCGAGCGAGTGGCACTCCGGACACATCGGTCGCGGTGGATGGCGCAGCCGGCCACACCGTTGGCATCTTTGCGTCACGAGCCGACCCTCAAGGGCCGCGTCCCAATAGAACCGGTTGTCGTCCGTGAGAATGGGAGCTGGGCGCGTGACCTCTCCAGTCTTGGTCATGATGGCGTCCCGTCAAGAATCGCACGGCCATCGGCCATCGCGTCGACGTCGGCATCGGAATATCCCAATCCCAGCAAGATGTCTCTGGTCTGCTCTCCGCAAGCACACGGCCCCCGTTGGACCACGGTCTGGGCGGGTGCCATGTTGACCAAGAGGCCCGGGTCTTCGAATCGACCGACGCTGCTCGACCACGTCTGGCTGACAAGGTTCAGCCGCTTCGCCTCGGGATCATCGAACAATTCGCGGCAAAAGTACTCGTCGACGATCTCGATTGGAACTCGCCCGTCGTCAAGGGCCCTGAACGCCTCCGTTGCTACCGTGTTCTCGAAGTACGAGCTGAGCCATGCGCCCAGCGATTCGGCATCATCTCCGGGGGGCGCCCCGGGAAGAATGGCCCGAAGTCTTGCCCGTTGTTCCGTCGTCATTGCCGCCAGGAAGATCCATTCTCCCGTGGCGCATCGATAGAGGCGGTAGTAGGGGGAAAGCCCGAACTGATCGCCATCGACATGACCCCATTCGGGCTCTGTGCCATCCGCATGGATCCAAGCGTAGGAGGTGTGCAGAAGTCCGGCATTGACGATCGAGGTGCTGACAGCCTGACCTTCGCCGGTCTTATCTCGATGGTAGAGGGCGATCGCAATGGCGATGGCCGCCAGCAAGGCATTGCCGGTATCTCCCATGTTGGACCGGCTCCAAAGTGGTGGATTCCCGGCGTCGCAGGCTCCGTCCTCCCATTCGGTCCCCGTCATGGCTGCGGCATTTTGGTCGGTACCGGGCAGATCTGACCGCGGACCCTTTTCGTAACCTCGGGTATTGCAGTAGACCAATCTGGGGTAGCGCTCTCGGAGCGTCTCGTAGTCGAGGCCCAGGCGCGCCGCGGCTCCTGGCCTCCAGTTGAACGTGATCACGTCCGATTGCTGAAGGAGCTTCTCGAGCACCTCTCGGCCAGCCGAGTCTTTGAGGTTCAGTGCGATGCTGCGCTTCCCGCGGTTCGTGCCCAGGCCCATGTGTGTGCCGTTCCAATACGTGTCATGCAGTGCGTTGATCTTGATGACGTCCGCCCCGAGGTCAGCGAGGGCACGCCCGGTAAATGGACCAGCGACGCCAAGCCCGAGGTCGAGGACGCGAATTCCCGCCAAAGGATGGGCGAGTGACTGATGGGCCCCTCCCGTGACACCGGAAGGTCGCTTGCTCGAGTTGATGCCAGCGAGAACCTCCTCGGTGTGCTGCCCGGAGCGAGGTGCCGGTCCGGCCACGGAGCTGGGTGTTGCGGAGAATTCCAGCAACGGTCCAGCGTGATGAATTGGTCCCTCGTCCGGGTCGTCGACCTCGACCACACAGCCATCGGCAAGGAAGGACTTGTCAGCCAGCGCCTCGCCCGGCGATCGGACGGTGGTGATACCCAGCCCTGCCTCTTCTGCCGCACGGACCCACTCATCGGACGGAAACTTCTTGAATGCGTCCGCCAACTGCTGGTGCAGGAAGATACCGGTCAGCATCCCGTCCGGCTCCATCGATACGCGATCTGGATCGTCCCTATATCCGGCATCGAGCCCCCTCGGAGAGAGCTTCTCTCCTTCGGCTGCTGACAGGACCCATCGGGGACGCAGTGTCCAATGATGCACCCACTTGCCGTCCGCACATTCATAGAGGCCCTCAATTGACCTCGAGTCAATCGGCCACATCCAGTACAACGGAGCATCTGGGTTCTCCACCCGCTGCCAGTTGAGGCACACCGCGGCGAGTGCACCCTGAAGGAGAGACGTGGTGACGCGCTGGCCCAGGCCGCTTACCTGACGAGCTCGCAGCGCCGCAGCAATCCCGAGCGTCGCGAAGTAGGTCGCGCCGACGCTCGGCCACGGGGTGCGCGGGAATATTGGCCCCTCTCGATCTGCTCCCCTGATGAGACCGTCGGGAGCGTCGAACTCCGGGAGCGGACCAGGACGGCCACCGATGAACTCCATGGCCGTCCCCCGTCGGCCCTTCTGGTCGAACAGCAGGCCGGTACGTGCTGCGACCAGCCCGTCATAGCCGGGGCGATCGCGGTGGACAGTGTGCTCTCCATAGGCGGTGATCGAACAGGTGATGATGCGGGGGTTGAGGGCACTGAGGGCCTCGTGGTCGATGCCGAGCTTCTCCGTCGTGCCCAACGAGAAACTGTCGACGACGACATCGGATGTCTGCGCCAGTGCGTGGAACTGGCGTCTTCCCTTGTCGCTCTGCAGATCCAGGGTGGCACTGCGCTTACCTCTGTTCCAAACTCGATAGCCGGTCTGCTGCGCAAAGGGATCCCCGAGTGGGGGCTCGATCCGGATGACCTCGGCGCCGTTGTCCGCCAGGAACATGGTCGTCATGGGCCCGGCAATGCCCCATGACAGATCGAGGACACGCAAATCTTCGAATGCTCCAGCCATGCGACTCAACCCCTTCACACCCTTGTCGGCCTCAACATAGCACCTGCTATGTTGAGGGTACCACCAGCTTTGGGAGCCCAACGTGCTCGAGTGAAACACCGCGGCGTCCTGGCGCCGGGCAGCGGCCTCCGCTCCGCGTGGTGGCACCACGGAATTTTGATCACCAGGGATTCCCGGAAGGTTCCTTGTTGTGAATGAAAGTGACCGAGATCTAGCTTCTTGGCTGGTAATTTTGCCGGCGCTCCCGGAAGGATGGTTTCATGCGGATTCCGCCAAGATCGCTCGGGGCGCCACGACCTGCGCCATACATCACCGTACCCAGATGAACAGCTCCCCGCTCGTACGTCGATGATCAGCTCCCCGCTGGCTGGACGGTCGGTTGTCGTCGTCGGGGCCTCATCTGGAATCGGCAGGGGTGTTGCCGAGCGCGGTATCCGAGGTGGCGCTCGAGTGGTGCTGGCGGCTCGCCGAGTCGACGCTCTGTCCGAGATTGTGCTGGGGGCCGGTGGAGGTCATCCTGTGACGACTGACCTTCGCGATGAGGACTCCTGTCAACGGCTGGCCCAGGAGGTCGCGGCAATTGCCCGCCCTGTGGACGTCCTCTTCATTTCCGCCGGAACTGCTTCGCTGCGGCGGATGGCAAGTACTACAGCCGAGGACTGGCACCATGCCCTGTCGACCAACCTCGTGGGTATCCATCGCGTCATCGTGGCGCTGCTCGAGCACCTCTCCCCAACAGCAGTAGTCGCCGTCGTGTCGTCCGAGGTGGTGGGCGCCCCACGCAGCCACCTCGGGGCCTACGGAGCCAGCAAGGCCGCCCTGGAGCATTCCATCCAGCAATGGCAGCAGGAACATCCGTGGCTTCGCTTCACGACCATTTCGCTAGGGGCGACGATGCCAACCGAATTCGGTGAGGGCTTCCCGCCAGACGATCTCCGTGAGGCCTATGCGGCGTGGACGTCATCCGGGCGGAATGCGTCGGTCTTCATGAACATGGACGAGGTGTGCGATGTGCTGGTCTCGACGCTGGCCAGCCTCGTGCGGTCGCCATCAATTGGGATGCCCCGGATAGAGCTCCGATCACCTGCCCCACCCGAGACCGGTCAGGTAGACACACTTGGAGATCTTGGACGCCAATCCGCGGTCGAGTGACTGGGGCCACTCCGGGTGCGTCAGGCAGCGTCCCCTTCCGCGATGCTGCTCGGGAGCTTCACACGCGGAATGGTGGGGCGGCCTCCCTGGGGTTCAACGAGCCAGACGCCACACTATTTTCATTGAACCCTGAACCCACATCATCGCCCTGAACTCAAATCAACGTGGAGTGAGAGAACCAATGGTGGAAGCGATATGAAGTAGCAGCGAATCCCAGTCGACGATCGCCTCGCTCTACGAGCAGCGGCTCCAATCGGACCCATGGGGTGAGTACCTCGACATATGTGGAACCAAGCTCACTGCCGCGGATGTCGTGACGGATGGCTGGCGCATCTCGACGGTCCTGCCAGTCCGTCGACCGAAGACGACTGAAGAGAACCTCCGCCTCGAAGAGTCGAACTAGCTCATGCCTGAACGTTGTCCGGGAATACCGGCGCGTAGGTCACGACCGCGTGAGCGACTGGCTCCTCCCGCTGCTCTTGCCGGAGCACCGTGTCAACCACGCAGGACCTCCTTCCGAACCGCAGAAGTTTGCCCTCCACGACCAAGACCCCGACCGGCGCGGGCCTCAGAAACTCCATGGAGATGGATGCCGTAAATGCCTCGGAGCCCTTCGGCGAGTGGGAGATCGTGACGAAATAGGCCATTGTGTCAGCCAACGTGAAAAGTATCGGCCCGGCGATCATCCCCCCTGGGCGAGTGTGCCCGTCCTCGAATCGGGCGCGCGCGACGATCCGTTGAGCGGAGAACTCGTCGATCTCCAGCGCGGCGACGGGGCGACTTCCCATGGCCTTGTGGTAGCGAGCGAGCAGCTCCTCGGGTGTGTGGGAGAGAACCTCCACCCCATGTGCAGCACGCTCATCCGTCATTTCGGGCTCCCGGAATGTCTACGGCCCCTCGCCAGCGGCCCAACTCGTGCGCACCTCGGCGAGGGGATTGGTTCGG
>JARLGQ010000077.1 GCA_031292675.1 Acidimicrobiales bacterium | reverse complement strand
TCGGCCGCTCGCCCCGGTCCTCGACCTGTCGAGGCGCCGGGTGCTGATCATCATCAGCGCGCTGCTGCTCGGGATGTTCCTCGCCGCCCTCGACCACACCATCGTCTCGACGGCGCTGCCGACCATCGTGGGCGACCTCCGCGGCGCACCCCATCTGACCTGGGTGGTGACCGCCTACCTGCTGGCTTCGACCGTGTCGACGCCGTTGTGGGGCAAGCTCGGCGACCAGTACGGGCGCAAGGCGTTCTTCCAGTCGGCGATCGTGATCTTCCTGGTGGGCTCGGCGCTGTCGGGATTCAGCCATTCGATCCTCGAGCTGATCACCTTCCGGGCCATCCAGGGCCTGGGCGGTGGGGGCTTGATGATCGGGGCCCAGGCCATCGTGGGAGACATCGTCTCGCCGCGCGAGCGCGGCCGGTACATGGGCTTGTTCGGGGCGGTGTTCGGGGTCGCCACCGTGCTCGGGCCGCTGCTGGGCGGCTTCTTCGTCGAGTACCTGTCCTGGCGCTGGGTCTTCTACATCAACCTGCCCATCGGCGTTCTGGCCCTCTTCGTCACCGCGGCCCAACTCCCGGGCCGACTCCAGAAGCTGCATCACGTCATCGACTACCTGGGCACGATCCTCCTGAGCCTGGCCACCACGTCGCTGGTGCTCTTCACCAGCCTGGGCGGGACCACCTACCGATGGGGGTCGGCGCCGATCATCGCCCTGGCCGCGACCGGGGTGGCGCTGACCGTCGCCTTCCTCGTCGTCGAGCGTCGGGCCGCGGAGCCGGTCATACCTCTCGGGTTGTTCGGCAACCGTGTGTTCTCGGCTGCCAGCGCGGTGGGATTCGTCATGGGCTTCGCCATGTTCGGAGCGCTGACCTTCCTGCCCATCTTCTTCCAGGACGCCAGAGGCCTCAGTCCCCCCGCGTCGGGGCTGAGACTGCTGCCGCTCATGGGCGGCCTCCTGTTGGCCTCCACCGGAGCCGGTCAGCTGGTCAGCCGCTTGGGTCGCTACAAGGTGTTCCCCGTCGTGGGCACCTTCCTCATGATCGTCGGGCTGCTGCTCATGTCCCGGATCGGCCTGTCCACCGGCGGGTGGGCGATCGCCGGCTACCTCTTCGTGTTCGGTGTCGGGCTGGGCCTGGTCATGCAGGTCCTGGTGGTGGCCGTGCAGAACGCGGTGCCGTACGAGCAGCTGGGCACGGCGACTTCAGGGGCGACGTTCTTCCGCATGATCGGCGGCTCCTTCGGCACCGCGGTGTTCGGTGCCATCTTCGCCAACCTTCTCGCCACCAACGTCGCCCACGCCCTGCACCTGAAGTCCGCTCCATCCGATCTCAGCAGCTCGCTCAACGGTGCGGATCCGCGGTCGCTGAGCCGCCTGCCCCCGGCCGTCCATGCCGGAGTGGTGGCAGGCATGGTGCACACCATCCAGACCGTGTTCCTCATCGCCGTGCCCATCGCGGCCGTGGCGTTCGCGTTGTCGTGGCTCCTGCCCGACATCGAGCTGCGCAGAACGGTGCGCACCGCCGACCCGGGCAAGGAGCTCGGGATGCACGAGTCGCGCTCGTCGCTCGAGGAGATCCAGCTCGCCCTGGAACGCCTCTCTCGGCGCGAGAACCGCCGTGAGCTCTACACCACGTTGGCCGAGCGTGCCGGTCTGCAGCTCGACGCCGGGGCCTGCTGGCTGCTCTACCGATTCGCGGATCGCCCCGACTGCACACTGCAGAGCGTGGCCTCGCGGCTCAAGGTCGATCCCGGGCGGATCGAAGCGGGCATCGAGTCCCTGGTGCAGTCGCGGATGGTGAAGATGTCGAACGGCCCCGGTGAGTGCGAGTTCGCGTTGACCGAGCAAGGCCACCAGGCCATCGACCGGCTCCGGGCCGCTCGCCGGGTCGGGTTGACCGCCCTGCTCGAGGGTTGGGATCCCGACACCCACCCCGAGATCGGGGAAATGGTCCGCCATCTGGCCCACGAGCTGCTGGCCGACGACGAGAAGCTGCTGGCGGACGCGGGTGCAACCGCCGGGAGCCCGACCCGGCCGTGACCCCTGTGCCCCCGGTGGATGAGGGCTTCACCTCTTGGTGAGGTTGCCCGGGTGGGGGAACGGGGCGGTCCGGGCCCAGGAGCGCCGGGTGGACGCGACGACCGCCAGTGGCCACAGCGCCTGTGCCCCGGCGGCGGCGCGCTCGGCGAGCCCGCGCTGGTGTCCGTGGACCTCGGCTGCGAACCACACCACCAGCCCGACCAGCACCGCGGTCGCCGTCAGGGAGACGGGGTACGAGAGCAGCGGTGCGGCTCTCCCATGGGTGCCGGCACGGGCGCGGCCGGCGAGTGCGGGCCACACACCGAGGGCGGTGAAGGCGACGGCGGCCGCGACGGTGTGCGACTGTGAATTCCCCCGCACGGGCTGGGGGAACGCGGCGACCATCACCGTCGCCGCACCACCGACGGCGAGGAGCACGCGTCCCTCACGGCGTGCCGGCCTGAGGCCCGCGGCGGTGACGACGTGGCAGGCGCCCAGGCCCAGGAGAGCCGACGTCATCACCCAGCGATCGGCGGCGCCGCGCGCCGCCAGCGCGCTGATGGTGTCGCGGATCGGGTCGTAGCCAGGGGGCTGGCGCGATTGGGCGAGCGTCCAGCCGCCGATCAAGAGCACCGGAGCGGTCCCGGCGGACGCAAGGGCCCACCACGGGATCCGTCTCACCGCCCGATCCTAGGGGCGGGCGCGGCGAGCCCGAGGGCCGCGCCGGCGCGACCGGCTCAGCCCTGGTGGGAACGTCGACGATTGCTCATGGAATCCTCACAATGCCGCTCCACACTGGTCGTTGCCACCGTCTCGTGGCAGGGGAAGGAGCCCGCATGAAGAAGGAGCCCGCATGAAGAAGGAGCTCGCATGAAGAAGACGATCGCAAAGGTCACCGTCGGATTGGCGTTGTCGGGGATCGCAGGGGTGGGGCTGAGCGCAGGGTTCTCGTCGAGCGCCGGTGCCGCCGTCGCGTCGGCGGTGTCGAGCTCCACCACTCCCGCCCGCCACCCGCTGCATGTCTGGCTGCGAGACCATCGCCGGGAAGTGGCCCGTCACGTGGCGGGGATCAGTGCCAAGACCATCGGGGTCACACCCCGGACGCTGGTGGGCGGCCTGCGCTCGGGGAAGTCGATCGCGCAGGTGGCACAAGCGCACGACGTGGCTCCCCAGACGGTGGTGAACGCACTGGTCCAGGCGGCCGACACGCGGATCGGCCGTGCCGTCGGCAACCACAAGCTGACCCAGACCCAGGGAGCCGAGATCGAGGCGGCGCTCCCCGGGGCGCTCACCAAGGTCGTCGACCACGTCCACGGTCAGCACGCCGGCTGAATCCTCGGGGGCCACCACGGTGGTCCCCGGTCACGGTGTGGAGAAACGAGCCGGACCGTAGGGTGTCGCTGTCGCCGGTGTGCCCGCCAACCCGGCCGCGACCAGCGCGGCGGAGTACGGGCCGAGAAGCAGGCCGTTGGCGCCGTGACCGGTGCACACGTGCACGTTGGTGAAGCCCGGCAGCGGGCCCAGCAGCGGTCTGTCGTCGGAGCTCGTGGGGCGAAGCCCGACCCGAACCTCGGAGAAGGTGGCGCCGGCCAACCCCGGTGCGATGGCCACGCATTCGCGCAACAGGTCGCGTAGGCCGCCCGCAGTGGGTCGCGTGTCGAACCCGGCCTCAACCTCGAACGTGCCACCGCACACGACGCGCCCTCCCGGCCACGGCACCAAGTAGAAGTTCAGGATCGGCTGCACGATCGGCCAATCGTCGCTGCGGGGTCCTGGCGCGCCGGCTCCGGGGTCGGCCGGCTCCGGGCCCGGAAGCACCACGTGGACGATCTGGCCCTTGGTGGGCGTGACCGGCAGCTCGACGTCGAGCCAGCGCGCCGCGCCCGCCGACCACGCGCCCCCGGCGAGCACGACAGCGCCGCAGGACACGACGTCGGAGACGCCACGGACGGCCGTAACCGTGTCGGCACGGCGATCGACGCCGACGGCCTCCGTCGACACCAACGTGGCGCCGCGCTGCAGAGCGGCGGAGCGCAGAGATGCGCACAGCGTCCGTCCGTCGACACGGGCCGCCGTCGGGCTGTGCAGCGCCCGCCACAGCGGGCCCAGCGGCGGGAACATCGCTCGCGCCTCGCCGACGGGTATCTCGACGATGCCGGAGGTGCGGGCGTGGACCAGTTCGAGCACTTCCGAGAACCACGGGTCCTCGTGCTCGGCCAGCGCCACCACCAGCGATCCGCATTGGGCGAACGCCTCGGGGCCCGGGTCCGCACCGTCTTCGGCCAACCGTGCCACGAGGGACCGGAGATGCGCTGCCGCGCTGAGGCCGAATTCGAACCATTGTGTGTCTCGCTCCTGGAACGTCTCGGGCGACACGATCCCCGCCCCGGCGTCCGAGGCCCGCCCGGGGTGCGAGGCGTCGATGAGCGCCACGCTGGCGCCGGCACAGGTCAGCTCATAGGCGACCGAGGTGCCCACGAGCCCGCCGCCGACCACGGCGACGTCGGCCGACACGCCTCCGGTCACGCCGTGCCTACGAGGCGGTGACGTCGGCGCTGTGCTCGGACTGGTTCACCCAGGCCGTGTACATCTCGGCGTAGCGGCCCTGACGGGCCACGAGCTCGGCGTGGGTCCCCGCCTCCACGATGCGCCCCTCGTCGACGACCACGATGCGGTCCGCCTTCATGGCCGTCGACAGCCGGTGGGCGATGAGCACGGCGGTACGGGCCTCGAGCAGGACGTCGAGGGCCGCCTCGATCCGGGTCTCGGACTGCAGGTCGAGGTTGGAGGTGGCCTCGTCCAGGACGAGCACGCGCGGGTGGGCGAGGAAGGCCCGGCCGAGGGCGATGAGCTGGCGCTCGCCCGAGGAGAGCGACTGGCCCCGCTCGTGGACGATGGTGTCGACACCCTCGGGGAGCCGGTCCACCAGCTCGGTGAGACCCACCGCCGTGATGGCCTCGTCCACCTCGGCGTCCGACGCCGAGGGCCGGGCGAAGGCCAGGTTGTCCCGGATGGTGCCGGCGAAGAGAAACGGCTCCTGGGGCACCACTCCGAGCTGGCGACGGAGCGAGTCGAGCGTCACGTCCTCGATGTTGTGGCCGTCGATGCGCACGTGGCCGGACGTGGGGTCGTAGAAGCGGGTGATCAGCTTGGCCAGGGTGGACTTGCCGGCCCCGGTGGGGCCCACGAAGGCCACCGTCTCTCCCGGCGCGATGCGCAGGTCGACGTGGCGGACCACGGGCAGGGCGGGGTCGTAGCCGAAGGTCACGTCGTCGAAGACGATCTCGCCATCGATGGGGGGCAGCTCCAGGGCGTCGGGGGCCTCGGTGACGGTGGGCTCGGTGGAGAGCAGGGTGCGCAGCTTGAAGATCGAGGCCTGCCCCTGTTGGAAGCTGTTGTACTGCTGCACCAGGAGCTGGATCGGGGCGAAGAACCGGTTCAGGTACAAGAAGAAGGCGACGAGCCCTCCGGGGCTGAGCGAGTGGTGGAGCACCATCTCCCCGCCGATGCCCAGCAGGGCGGCCTGGCCCAGCCATCCCACCAGTTGCGTTCCCGGGCCGTAGAGGGCGTTGATGTGGGCCGTGTAGATGTTGGCATCGCGATACTCGCCGACCACGTTGCGGTGATGGACGATGTTGTGGCGTTGGCGGTTGTGGGCCGTGACCACGCGCACGCCGTGCAGGCTCTCGGAGAGGTCGGCCATCACGTTGGCGATGCCGTCGCGCACGCGGTCGTAGCCGCGTTCGGAGGCCACCCGGAACCACAGCGACATCAGCAGGAGGGCGGGCACGACGAGCAGCACCGTGATGATGGCGAGCGTGACGTTGGTGGTGAACAGGATGACCGTGATGACCACCATGGTCAGGCCCTGCACGGCGAATTGGGCCAGGCCGTCCTGCAGCAGCTGCTGGAGGTTCTCGATGTCGCTGGTCATGCGGGTCATGACCACCCCGGCCTTCTCGGCTGTGAAGAAGTCGAGGGACAGTCGCTGCAGATGCGAGAAGACCTTGACCCGCAGGTCGTTCATCACCCCTGCCGCCAACCGGCCCGTGACCCTCACCTGAGCCCGCTGGGTCAGCGAGGTCAACAGCACAAATCCGAGATAGATCGCGGCGATGACCAGCACCACGCTCAGATGGCGATGACCGGGCACCATGCCCTTGTCGATCGCCAGCTCCGTGAGCTTGGGCCCCGCCTGAAGCCCCACGCTGGTGGCGATCACGAGCACCGTCGTCACGACGAGCATGCGCGGGTACTCGAGGAGCAGTCCCCACAGGCTGAGGCGCTTGCGCTCCTTGGCGCTCTGTTGCTGGGAGAAGGCGACGTCGGGCTCGCCGTGGTCGGGCTCTTCGGCCAGGAGGGCGTCCACCCCCTCCTGGAGCTCGGAGGGGATCCCCCCGAAGGGGAGCCCCGGGGCGGCAGGCGCGCCGGGGCGTCCACCGCCCCCGAACATGCCCGGGCCCCCTCCCCATCCGCCGAAGCCCATCAGGTGACCCGGTGTCCGGGATCGGAGCCGTTGCGCTCGACCACCTCGAGCGCGGCCGCCGCATCGGGGTCGGCCTGGGCCAGGACCTCCGCGTAGCGCGGGGTGGTCTCGAGCAGCTCGGCGTGGGTGCCGTCGGCCACGACGTGCCCGTCCTCGAGCAGGACGACGCGATCGGCCAGGCTGATCGTCGACAGCCGGTGGGCCACGATCAGCGTGGTGCGACCTTCCATGAGCACGCGCAGGGCGTCGTGGATCTGCTGCTCCACCTGGACGTCGATGGCGCTGGTGGCGTCGTCGAGGACGAGGATGGGGGGGTTGACGAGCAGGGTCCGGGCGATGGTGATGCGCTGTCGCTGACCCCCCGAGAGCGTGTAGCCCCGCTCTCCCACCACGGTGTCGTATCCCTGGGGAAGCTCCCGGATGAAGGTGTCGGCCCCCGCGGCGCGCGCTGCGGCCTCCACGTCGGCGATGTCCGCGTCGGGGCGCCCGTAGGCGATGTTGTCCCGGATCGACACCGAGAACAAGAAGGCATCGTCGAGCACGACGCCGACGTTGGCCCGCAGGCTCTCGATGGTGAGGTCCCGAACGTCGTGGCCGTCCACGGCGAACCTGCCTCCGGTGACGTCGTAGAAGCGCGGGATGAGGCGCGCCACGGTCGACTTGCCCGAGCCCGTCCTCCCCACCAGGGCCACCGTCTCGCCCGGCCGCAGGTGCAGGTCGAGGTCGGAGAGGACCAGGGGCAGGTCGGGTCCGTAGGAGAACCCGACCTTCTCGAAGCGCACGTCACCCTTGCAGTCGACCAGGTCCACCGCACCGGGCCGGTCGACGATGGTGGGTTGCTCGTCGAGGATCTCGTAGATGCGCTCGGCCGATGCCGCCGCCCGTTGGCCCATCATGATGATCATGCCCAGCATCATGAACGGCGCCTGGAGCATGAGCAGATAGAAGTTGAAGGCCAGGATGGCGCCGAGGCCGAGAGTTCCGTGGATGACCATGTAGCCGCCGAAGGCGAGCACCAGGGCCAGGCCCACCTGGGGAAGGTTCTGCACCGCCGGCGTCCAGCGGGCACGGAGGTCGGCGTCCTTGACGTATCCCCACTGCACCTTGTCAGCCGCACTGGCCAGCGTGTTCAGTTGCTGCTTCTCCGCCGCGAACGACCGCACCACCCGCACACCGTTGACGTTCTCGTCGACGATGGTGGCCACGTCGGCCAGGCGGGCCTGGATGAGCCACGACACGGGGAACATCGACTTGCGCATGGCGTGCCCGACGAGGAACACGAAGGGCATGGTCGCCATGGCCACGAAGGCGAGGGGGACGTTGATCGACAGCATGAAGCCGAAGGCGACCAGAGCGATGCTGCACTGCACCAGGATCATGGGCGCGAACGTCATGTACATCTGGACCGAACGGATGTCGGAGTTGGCCCGCGAGATGAGCTGGCCGGACTGCACCCGGTCGTAGAAGGGGAAGGACATCCGGGTCAGGTGCTCGTAGATGATGTTGCGAAGGTCGTACTCGATCTCGTACGCCGTCTCGAACAGGAACAGGCGCGAAACGTACCCCGCGATGCCGCCCGCGATGCCGAGCCCGAGGACCCACCACACGTAGAAGTGCAGCGGCACGGTGTGGTGCTGCACCGAGTTGTCGATGGCGTGGTTGAGCAGGTCGGGGATCTGCACCTGGAGCACGAGGCCCACGAACGAGAGCACGAGCGAGGTGATGAAGATGCCGCGATGGGCGCGCAGGATCGGCATGGCCCGGCGCAACCACGTCTTGGTCGTGTCCGGGTCGACCGTGGCGCGCGGCGCCTGGTAGCGGGCCGCCTCGGTGACCGGGGCCGCGGTGGTGCCGGTGTTCGGTGCGCTGTCGGGGCTCACGGGCGGGCCGTCCGCTTCGAGTGATAGGCGCGCATGGCGCCGCGCCAGAGCTCGAGGCTGCCCAGGGCCTGGTCGGTGAGCGCCGGATCGTCGAGGCAGGCGGCGATGTCGGTCAGCCGGGCGTCGACCGCGGTATTGGCCCGGGCCAGCAGACGCTGGCCCTTGGGGGTGAGGGTATGGGTGACGCTGCGCTTGTCGAGGTCGCCGGGCGTGCGCTGCACCAGGCCCCGGCCCTCGAGCCCGTCGACGACGGCGGTGACCGTCGGACGGCGCACCGTCAGGCGTTCGGCCAGGGCCGAAGGCATCGAAGCCCCTTCGGCCAGCACCCCCAGGACCCGGTACTGGGGGAGCGACAGCTCGACGCCGCCGAGGGCCAGCTCGACCTGCTTGGAGAGCCAGGCGGCGGCACGGCCGAAGGATCCCGGCTCGTGGGAGCCCGGCGCCGGGGAGCCGGGCCCGAGGGTGGCCGCCGCGGCCGCGCCGTGCTGCCCCACAGGTTCGATCGGCATGTCGTTAGATTATCTAACGAGGGTGGGGGACCCGACCGGCGCCCCCGGCCCCGGCCCGGTCCCCGGGGGCACGGCGCGGACGCAGAAAGTCCTGGTGAATCGCTCCCGGACCATGGCCCAGGGCACACCCGCGTCCGGTCAGGTACCGTTTGCCCAGGTAGACGCGGGTGTGGTTGCCCGATGGCGGGGGGAGGGCGATGTTCGACGGATTTCGCTCCATGCGGCGGGCGTCCCGGGCCGTCCTGGCGGCTGGTGTCGTGGTCGGTGCCGCCCTCGCCACCGTGCCGATGGACAGCGCCGCCTCCGCATCGGGCGGCTGGTCCTCGCCCACGCTGGTCGACTCCGGCGGGGGCGGGCTCTCCTCGGTGTCGTGCCCGACGGCCAAGTTCTGCGTGGCGGTCGACGGCGCGGGCCGGGGCGTCATCCACAAGCGCAACCGGACGTGGGAGGCGCCCCACGCCATCGACACCGGCAGGGGCGGACTGCTCTCGGTGTCGTGCGCCACGACGCTGTTCTGCGTTGCGGTCGACGCGTCGGGCAACGAGCTCGATTACCGGTACGGCACCTGGTTCGCGCCTGTCAGCGTCGACCCCGGTGTGGCCCTGACGTCGGTGTCGTGTCTGAAGTCAAGGTTCTGCATCGCCGTCGACGCGGCGGGAGATGCGCTCGTCTTTGACGGCTTCACGTGGTCCAGCCCGGCCACCGTCGATTCCGGGGTTGCGATCGACGCGATCTCCTGCCCGACGGTGACCCTGTGTGTCGCCGTCGACCACAACGGGAACGCGCTCAACTTCAACGGCACGAGCTGGTCCGGCTCCACCAGCGTCGACCCCGGTCACCCTTTGACGGCGTTGTCGTGTGCCACGGCGAACCTGTGCGTGGCCGTCGACGGAAGCGGGAACGCCTTCACCTACGACGGCACGAGCTGGTCCGGCGCCACGGGCGCCGACCCCGGTCACCCCTTGACGGCGGTGTCGTGTGCCACGGCGAACCTGTGCGTGGCCGTCGACGGCAGCGGGAACGCCTTCACCTACGACGGCACGAGCTGGTCCGGGGCCACCAGCATCGATTCCGGCAACGCGCTGGGTGCCGTGTCGTGCCCCACGGTGTACTTCTGCGTGGCGGTCGACGGGGCCGGGAACGCGTTGACCTTCCCGCCCCCGGTCGAGATCACCACCACGTCGCTCCCGGGCGGGACGGTCGGCCACACGTACTCCGGCGGACTGGCCGCGACCGGAGGCAACCCCCCGTACAAGTGGTTCGCCGGCTTGCCCAAGGGCCTGAGGCTCGACAGGTCCACGGGGGCCATCTCGGGGGTACCCAGGCGGGCCGGTACCTTCACCGTCACCGCCCGGGTGTTCGATCAGAAGATCAGGACCAAGTTCCCCACCCAGGACCACGCCACCAAGGTGCTGTCCATCACGATCTCCTGAGCGTTCCCCGGTCTAGTTCGTGACGGCCACGGGCTCGGCCGCCAGGGCGGGATCGGCGGCGGTGGCGAGGAACCGCTCGGCGTCAGCCGCCTCGAGGGGACGGCTGAAGTAGAAGCCCTGTCCCGCGTCGCATCCCTCCCGCTTGAGGCAGACGAGCTGCTCGACGGTCTCGATGCCCTCGGCGACCGTCTTGAGCCCCAGGGCGTTCCCCAGTTCGATGAGGGCGTGCACGAGGGCGGCGCTCGGCCCGACCTGGGGAGCTCCGACCAGGAAGGTCCGGTCGATCTTGAGGATGTCGACGGGGAACTGCTGGAGGTAGGCCAGCGACGAGTACCCGGTGCCGAAGTCGTCGATGGCGAGACGGATGCCGAGGTCCTTCAACGCCCGGAGCCGCAGGGCCGATTCGTGGGAGTCGCGCATCAACGTGGTCTCGGTCATCTCCAGGATCAACGACGTCGGGTCCAGCTCCGAATCCCGCAATGCGCCCCGGACCTCGTCCACGAGGGTGTCCGTCTCGAATTGGCGGGGTGAGACGTTGACCGACACCGACGTCGACAGTCCCGCGTCGCGCCAGCGACGAGTCTGACGGCACGCCTCTTTCAAGACGAATGCGCCCACCTCGACGATGAGGCCCGACTCCTCGAGCGCAGGGATGAAGGCGTCGGGCGCCACCACCACCCCCGACGGCCGCCTCCAGCGCAGCAACGCCTCCATGCTCTGCAGGGCGCCGTCGTCGAGTTGGACGACAGGCTGGTAGACGAGGAAGAACTCACCGGCCTCGAGTGCCAGGCGAAGATCCCTCTCGAGCTCGATGCGGATGCGGAACTCGCCGCGCATGTGGGGTTGGAAGCGCACGGCGCGGTTCCGACCCGTTGCCTTCGCCTCGTACAGCGCCACGTCGGCGTCCATGAGCAGGTCCTCGGCCGAGGCGTAGGCGCCCGAGACGATGCCGATGCTGGCCGACATGGTGAGCTGGGGCCGGGCGGCACTGTGCACCTCGAACGGGAGCGTGAGCGAATCGAGCAGCCGGTGGGCGGCAGCTTCGGCGTTGCGTGCTCCGGAGCCGTCCACCAGTACCACGAACTCGTCACCCCCGAGGCGGCCGATCGAGTCGGATTCGCGCAGCGCCCCCTGAAACCGGATGGCGACCTGGCGCAGCACGTCGTCGCCCACGCGGTGGCCGAGCGAGTCGTTCACGTCCTTGAAGCGGTCGAGGTCGATGAAGAGCACGGCCCCGTCGTGGCCGGACCGGCGCCCGCGCGTCTGCATCTGTTCGATGCGATCCAGGATGAGCTTTCTGTTGGGGAGCCCGGTGAGCGGGTCACGGGTGGCCAGGCGCTCCAACGCGTCCCGCGTCGATCGAAGCTGGGTGATGTTGTGTGCGGACACGACCAGCCCGTTGACCGTCGGGTCGTCGAGCAGGTTGATGATGCTCAGCTCGCAGGGAACGGGGACACCTCCGTCGCGCCTGCGCAGGTCGACTTCGACGACGATCGGGCCCTGCACGGCTCGCCGGTCCTCGAGGGCGGAGGCGAGTGCGGATTGAAACGCGGGGCGGTCCGCAGGTACCACCAGGTCCTCGAGAGGGTGCCCCTCGACCAGGCTTTGGTCGTGCCCGAGCATCCGGGTGATCGCGGCGGAGACCGAATCCACGGTCCCGCCGCGGTCGAGCAGCAAGAGAATGTTGGCGGAGTTGTGGACCAGGGACCGGAAGCGCTCGATGTCGTTGGTGGCGACCTCCCAGCGGCGGCGCTCGGTGAGGTCACGCACGCACCACACGAGTCCGTCGATGGGTGGCTTTCCGATCAGGTTGGCGCCGATCAGCTCGACGAGCTTCCAGCCCGTGGGCGTCTTGACCCGGATCTCGATGGGGGAGCCGATGTTCTTGCCCCGGACGCTGGCCAGGGAGGCCAAGGCCAGCTCGAGGTCCTCGGGGTGGAGGAGCTCGAGGGCGCTGGTGCCGACGATGTCGGAATTGGCCATGCCGAAGATCCGCTCGGCGGCGGGATTGCCCCAGATGAGGTTGCCTTGCCCGTCGGCCACGACGACGGCATCAGGCAGCTCCAAGACGAGACGATCCAGCCATGCAGGTTCCATGGGCCCCTTCCCGACACCGGCAATTGAGGCATCGGCCCGCCGCGGCCGCTTCTGAACCCCCTGGTTGGACCCGGTTCGGAGGCTGCCGGGGAGGGCGGATGCGCCCCGCCGTCCCGGTCCAGGGGGCCGGGAACGGACCCGGCGCCCGGTCCCGGCTCTTCGGGGAGGGGCCCCGGGGATTGTCCGGCTTCCCTCAAGGGGGCGACAACCGGAGCCGACATCTCACCAGGGGTCGTCCCCGGGAACGCCGTTCGTCGTTCTGAGGGCGACCGGGCAATCGCGGCCGAATTGCGAGCAGGTTGACTATGGCGTCGTCCTCGGCACTGAGTGGTGGTGACCTCTTCCTCGGGAAGAAAGGGAAGCTCTCACGGGCCCGCGGGCGGGGCAAGGCCAGGTCCGAGCGTTGGAGCTCCCCTGTCCGGGCCACCGAGCGCCAGGAGGCGGAGGCGGCCCGCATCGTGGAGCACCGGCAGAAGGTGATCCGCGTCACCCTCGCCAACCAGGGATTCGAGAGCGTCTTCCAGCCCATCGTCGAGCTGGGGTCGGGCGGGGTCGTGGGCGCTGAAGCCCTCACACGTTTCGAGATGGCTCCGATCCGTTCACCCGACGTCTGGTTCGCCGAAGCCCGGGAGGTCGGCCTGGGCGTCGAGCTCGAGATGGCAGCCCTCCGTTCCGCGCTCAGTCAATTGAGCCGGCTCCCCTCGGGTCTGTACCTGTCGCTCAACGCGTCGCCTGACACGATGATGTCGCCTGAGTTCCGCGACGCCTTGGCGGATGCACCCGCGGAGCGTGTCGTCCTCGAGTTGACCGAACACGAGAGCGTCGACGACTACGAGTTGCTGGAGACGACCGTCAACAGGCTGCGGTCCGACGGAGTCCGGCTCGCCGTCGACGACGCCGGTGCCGGATTCTCCAGCTTCCGCCACATCCTCAAGCTCCGCCCCGACATCATCAAGCTCGACGTGGCGCTGACCCGGGGCATCGACGGTGATCCGGCGCGTCGGGCCCTCGGATCGGCCATGCTGACCTTCGGGCTCGATGCGTACAACGCCGCCATCGTGGCGGAAGGCATCGAGACCGAGGCCGAGTTCAAGACGCTTCGTGGCCTTGGATGTCGCTTCGGCCAGGGTTACTACCTCGGCCGCCCGGGCCGGCTGCGCGCCCCGAGCCTGCAACCGGAGAGCACCGAGCCACTGTGGATCCCCGGTGATGGTGCGGCACCGCGGGACCCGTCGCCCCAGGGCGTCGAGGTGGGGCGGGACCGGGTGCCGGGTCCTGGTCTCAGGGCTGCTCGAGCTTGAGCGTCACGATCTGGAAAGGGCGCATCTCGAGCGTGACCTGACCGGCGCTCGTGGGCACCTCCTCGATCTCCCGTTCCAGCAGGTCGGTCAACGACGCACGTCGGACGTTCCACGGGGCGCGCACGGTGACGGGGCCCCTGCGCCCCCAGGCCTCGTACATCCGGACCACCAGCGCATCCGGGTCGTCGTCGGACCGCTTGGCCACCTCGACCACGACGTTGGGAGCGTCGACCGAGAGCATCGAGGCGACGTCGCCCATCGGCCCGGGGTGCGGGGGAGCGTGTATGACCCGGAGCGGGACGTTCAGGTCGTACCCGGCGTCGACGACCCCGGCCTCCCGCAGGTCCCCGGCGTGGGGGAGAAGGCGGTACGTGAAACGGTGGTGACCGCGGTCGGCCACCGGGTCGGGCCACGTCGGGGCGCGCAGGAGCGACAGACGAATGACGTTCCCGGCGATGTCGTAGCCGTACTTGGAGTCGTTGAGCAGAGCCACCCCGTACCCGGGCTCGGAGAGGTCGGCCCACTTGTGCGCGCAGACCTCGAACCGGGCCACGTCCCAACTCGTGTTGGAATGGGTGGGCCGTTCCACGTGCCCGTACTGGATCTCATAGGTGGCCCGGAGGCTTCGAACGTCGACGGGGAAGGCGACCTTCAGGAGTCGGTTCGTCTCCTGCCAGTCCACCTCGGTGGCGAAGTCGAGGGAGCGTGACCGGGCCGCCAGTCGGATCACCTGGACGATGAGCGAGTCTCCGAACCTGCGGACGACCCGGATGCCCGCTCGTAGCGGGCCCTGCTCCACCACGTCCACCGACTCCACGGCATCGAGCTCGACCACCTGGTCGAAGGAGAAGCGGTCGATGTCCCAGGCGTCGAAGAAGTTGGGGTAGTCCGGGTGGAGCTGGAAGCGGTTGCCCCGGCACCCGGGGGCAAGGACCTGGCGCGCCGCGGACTTGTCGAAGATCGAGGACAGCAGTCCCTGCTCGTCGAGCTCGATTCGGAGGTGCTCGTTCTCGAGGTGGCCCGGACCGGCCGAGGCCCCCGTGGCGGTGGCCAGGTCGGCGGTGGCCCGATCGGCGGACACCAGGTCGTAGACGCGGTAGCCGCAGGGGGGCACGGTCGCCTCGAACATGGCCAGGCCCTCGGCGTCCCGCTGGACCGGTCCGGCTTGCCCCGATGTGCTCAGCGCCGCCGTGACGTGGTCGGGCGCGTCCACCGTGACCAGTTCTGTCCGGGGGTGCGACAGCGCATTGAAGACCACGACCGGATGGTCCTTGCCCGAGCTGTCGACGGCCCGGAGGTGCCGTGCCAGCGCGTCCTCGGTGAGGAGTTCGGCGGCATTCAGGACATGGGCGTGATCGCGGGCGGTGTCGTCGTAGATCCAATGAATCCCCGACCCCGGAATGATGTCGTGGAATTGGTGGAGGAGGAGTGTCTTCCAAAGGTCCTCGAGCGCCCTTCCCGGGTAGTGCGGTCCCGGAACCAGCGAGCTCCACAGCTCCGCCTCCCGCAGGGCGAATTCGGCGCGACGGTTGCCGAGCTTGGTGGCGGCCTGGCTGGTGTAGGTCCCGCGATGGAGCTCCAGATAGAGCTCGCCGGCCCAGACGGCCGGGTCGTGGATGTCGGACTCCGCCTCGGTGAAGAACTGACGAGGGCCTTGCATCTCGAGGCGCGGCATGCCGTCGACATGGGCGAGGCGGCGGGCGGACTCGATCATCTCGCTGGTCGGGCCCCCGCCCCCGCCACCCCAGCCGAAGAGATAGAGCGAACGCGTGGCCCGATCGTGGTCCTTGAAATTCTCGACACCCCACCGGAGCTCGCGGACGCCCATGTTCCCGCTGTAGGTGTCGGCGGGCGGGAAGTGGGTGAAGACCCGGGAACCGTCGATGCCCTCCCACAAGAAGCTGTGGTGGGGAAGGACGTTGTACTGGTTCCAGGAGAGCTTCTGGGTGAGGAACCACCTGATGCCGCTCTTCTGCATGATCTGGGGCAGGGCGGCCGAATAGCCGAAGACGTCGGGCAACCACACGTCATTGGTCTCGATCCCGAATTCCTCCATATAGAAGCGCTTGCCGTAGACGATCTGGCGAACCAGCGACTCCCCCGAAGGAATGTTGCAGTCGGCTTCGACCCACATGCTCCCGGTGGGCTCGACGCGGCCTTCGGCGATACGGACCTTCATGCGCTCCCAGAGCGCGGGATAGTGGTCGCGCATCCAGGCGAGGTGTTGGGCCTGGGAGACCGCGAACCGGTATTCGGGATATCGCTCCATGAGCGCGAGCACCGTGCTGAATGTGCGGGCACACTTGCGGATGGTCTCGCGCAGGGGCCAGAGCCACGCGGTGTCCAGATGGGCGTGGCCCACGACGCTGACCGTGTGAGTCCCCGGCGCGGGCCGTTGCGCCAGGAGCTCCCTGAGCACCGGCCATGCCCGACGCCAGCTTCCCGAGATGTCGGGGAGCTCGAGCATGTTGCAGGCCCGCTCGAGGCCGGCGACGAGTCGCGCGGAATGCCGCTCCCCTTCGGGGAGTCCTGCCAGCAGCTCGACGAGCACCCGGAAGTCGTGCCAGAACTCCTCGAACTCGGGGTCTCGCACATGAAGGTCGGCCCGGTCGAGGGTGAAGAGGGGATCGCCGTCGGGCTCGGGAAGCAGCATCGGCCAGGGGTTGGCACCGAAAGGGCACGGTGGATTGGCTGCCGCCTCCACGAAGAGCTCGACATCCTCGCCGCCCTCGGCGCTCGTGGTGAGCACGTACTCCCTGTGGTTCGGCGACAGGCCCTGGCGCGGCCGGCCGTCCTGCCACACGAGGGCTTCGGCCCCGAACCCCGTGGAGCCGGCCCCCCCGATGCCGAAGCCCAGGGCCACCTCGCGCCCGGCCCACTCGACGGGAACGGTTCCCCGGAGGCGGAACCATGTGGTGTCCCAGGCGGGTCCCCACGGCCCACCCACCGGGAAGGGCCTGTAGTCGGCTCCGAAGGCGTCTTCGGCGGGGACCGGTTCGCCGTGCACGTGGTACGCGGCGACGTCCAGGGAGACCGTCGGGCCCCGGCGCCGGGGGCGGACGAACTCGTTCAGGACCCGGGTGATCCGACCGACACGGATCGAGTCCTCGGGACGCACGGGCCGTCAGCTCGTCGGGATGGTGGGAACGCCGAAGCCCACGAGGTCGGTGGTCCACAGAGGCGCATAGCTGACGACGGACCCCGTGCTCGGGGCCTGGAGCACGATCCCGGTGCCCACGTAGATGGCCACGTGCTGCACCGAGGTGGTCCCGTCGCTGAAGAAGGCCAGGTCTCCCGGCTGGACCTGATCGAGGGCCACGGGCGTGGTGGCCGCGTACTGCTCCTCCGCCGTGCGGGGCAGGGAGATGCCGGCTTGGCCGTACGCCCACTGCACGAGCCCCGAACAGTCGAAGCCCGCTCCGGGCCCGGGCAGCGGCGTCTCGCCTCCCCAGACATAGGGGACACCGACTTGCGATGCCGCCGCCCAGATGGCGGTGGCGAGCGCAGGCGGAAGAGGGGTGGCGCTCTTGTCGGCCACCACTGCGGTCCTCCCGGCGGACTGGGCGGCAAGATAGGCGGGGCCACTCACGACGCTCGCTCCGCTCACCGCGGCCAGGGACGCTTGTTGGGTCGATGCCGCGGCCACGGCCGCCTGACGGGCGTTGCCGATCTGGGTGAGCTCGGCCTGGACCCGGCTCTCGGTGTCCAGCAGTGACGCATCGGCGTCGGAGAGGCTGCGTGCGTCCGCCTCGTATGCCGATGCCACCGCGGAGGTGTCGGCGATCGAGTCCTGTTCGTATTCGCTCGTCAGGGCGGCGGCGTTGGAGCGGGACATGGGCAAGGTGGTGCCCTGGGTCAACGGGACGTCTCCCATGTACGCGATCAGCGCATCAGCCCGCAGGCGCAGGCGGGCCGCATCGAGCTTCGCTCGAATCGCCACGACGGCGGCCCGTGTCGTGGACTCCTGCTGTTGCAGCGTGCCGAGCTGCGTGGAGTCGGTCTCGTAGGTCTGCGCCAACTGGTCCAGCAACGCTCCGGTCTGGGTGATCTGGAGCTGAAGCGCCGACATCTGCTGTACCTGAGCCGGGGTCAGGGTGACGGGGACGGGCGCCGTCGTCGTCGTGGTCGAGGAGATCGTGGTCGAGGAAGTCGTGCTCGAGGAAGTCGTGCTCGAGGAAGTCGTGCTCGAGGAACTCGTGCTCGAGGAACTCGTGCTCGTCGAGGGTGAGGGCGACGGGCCCGGATCGGCGCCGGCCACAGCCGGAAGGATCGTGACGCCGACGGCGAGCATGGCCGATGCCAGGAGGACCTTGGTGCTCAGCTTGGCCATCGCCACAGAAGCCCAGGAGGTCCGACGCAAGATCGGGATGTTACGTGGATCAGACGGGACGTCGGCTGGGCGCGGCGGGTTCCGGCCGACGTCCCGGCGCGCGCCTTCGGGCTCGATCTTGACTTTCACCACTCAATCCACTCTTGTCACTTTCTCCCCAGTCGATTCTGTTTCCCCAGACGCTGCAAGGGCACGGGATGATTCTCGGCGCCGTGGCGCGACGGTATGAATGACAGGTGGGCAGCGTCTTCGTGGTCGGCTCGATCAACGAGGACCACGTGTTCTT
Organism: Acidimicrobiales bacterium; assembly: GCA_031292675.1. Taxonomy (GTDB): domain Bacteria; phylum Actinomycetota; class Acidimicrobiia; order Acidimicrobiales; family UBA8190; genus Chersky-840. Next base: position 39,740 of record JARLGQ010000077.1, on the reverse strand, counting down.
CGTCGACCGCCGCCCCCGAGCCGGAGAGACGGTGAGCGGCGCCGCACTGCTGACTCGTCCGGGGGGGAAAGGGGCGAACCAGGCGGTCGCGGCAGCAGCCAGCGGCGCCACGGTCACCCTGCTGGGACGGGTGGGAGCGGATCCGGCTGGAATGGTCCAACGCGACGATCTGGCGGCGCGCGGCGTCGACGTGTCCCTCGTCGCCGAGGTGGCCGGAGCCGCCACCGGTTCAGCCTTCGTCATGGTGACCCCCGACGGCGAGAACTCGGTGGTGATCGCAGCCGGGGCCAACGGGCTCGTGCACGCCGCCGACGTCGAAGCCGTCGCCGATCGGATCTCGGAGAGCGACGTCCTCGTGGCCCAGCTCGAGGTCCCGCTCGATGCGGTGGTGGAAGCGATCGGGTGTTGTGGGCCGGCCACCCATGTCCTGTTGAATGCGGCGCCGTTCGTCCCCCTGCCGGGCCCGGTTCTCGAGCGGATCGACACCATCGTCGTGAACGAGCACGAGGCCGCATCATTCGTCGGCTTGCCGTCGGCGGGGATCGCGGGCACGCGGCAGACGGCCACCACGATCCTCGGTCACGGTCCGAGCCATGTCGTGGTGAGCATGGGAGCCGACGGGGCCGTGGTAGCCACCTCGGAAGGCTGCATCCACATCGCGGCTCCTGCGGTCTCCGTGGTCGACACCACCGGGGCCGGGGATGTCCTGGTGGGAACCCTGGCGGCACGCCTCGCCGATGGCCAATCGGTGCACGGTGCGGTGTCGGCTGCGGTCGACAGGGCCTCGGCGTCGGTCACGGGGCGTGGGGCGCGTCTCCCCTTGCCGAGCTGACCCGATCGACAGGTCCGAGTGCCGACGAGCTCGAGAACTGGCATAGCCTTACGGCTCGCGATTCCGGGAGGGACGAAATGCGCGAGAACTCGTTGCGAGCAATCTGGGCTCAACGAGGTTCCGCCCTCGGTGGATGGCTGACCGTACCCAGTGCGATGTCTGCGGAGATCATGGCTCACGCCGGGTTCGACTGGGTGTGTGTCGACATGCAACACGGGATGATCGACTTCTCTCACCTGGTCCCCATGCTCCAGGGCATTTCCTCCACCGACACCGTGCCCCTGGCGCGGGTCCCCCGGAACGAGCCGGGGATCATCGGCAAGTGCCTCGATGCCGGGGCGTGGGGGGTCATCGTGCCGATGGTGAATTCCCGAGAAGAAGCGCTGGAGGCGGTGGCGGCCTGCCGGTACGCGCCTCAGGGGATTCGGAGCTACGGGCCGCTGCGGGCGAATTACTACGCGGGATTCGACTACTTCACACGGGCCAACGGCGAAGTCACCTGCATCGTCATGGTCGAGACCAAGATTGCCGTCGACCGGGTGGAGGAGATCGTGTCGGTCCCCGGTGTCGACGCCGTCTACGTGGGGCCGGCGGACCTCAGCGTCACACTGGGCCTCGCTCCGGCGCCGGACCACGACGAGCCGATCTTCACCGACGCCCTCGACAAGGTGCTCGATGCGTGTCGGCGCCATGACGTCGTGCCGGGCATCGCCGGGAACAGCGAGACAGCCGTGAAACGGCTGGAACAGGGATTCCGGTTCGTGGAGGTGGCGTCAGATGCACGATTGCTGGGGATCGGTGCCGGCCTGGCCCTGGAGCACGTCCGGCCACGCACCGGTTCGGAAGCGAAGTCCGCCTACCTGTAATGACGGGCCCCCGCCCCCGAGCCGTGATCGCAGTGCCACTGGCACCGTCACTGCTGGACCAGCTGAGTGATTTCGACCTGTCCGTCGTGCCGGCGGGAAGATCAGACGACGCCTTCGAGACAGCCATGTCGGACGCCGAGGGGCTCCTGGTGAGCTCGCACGTGCCCGTCGACAGGGCGGTCATGACCGCGGCACCGAAGCTCCGTGTGATCAGCACCATGAGTGTCGGGGTCGACCACATCGATCTCGAAGCCGCACGGGCGCGCCAGGTCATGGTCACGATCACGCCGGTGCTCAGCGACGCGGTGGCGGATCTGGTCATGGCGCTCATCACCATGCTCTCGCGCCGGATTCCCGAGAGGATGCGTGCCGTCGCCGACGGAGAGTGGAGTGACCACCCGTTGGGAGGTGATCTGGCGGGCAAGGTCCTCCTCATCGTCGGGTTGGGCCGCATCGGGCAGGCGGTGGCGGCCCGGGCTTCGGCCGCGAAGATGCTCGTGCGCTACGTCGATTCCCGGGACGACGTGCCCGGTGCCGCCGGTGTCGAGCGCGTCGGCGGACTGGCCGAAGGACTGCGAGAAGCCGATTTCGTCTCTGTCCACGTCGATCTCAATGCTGCGACCCGGCACCTCATGGGAGCGGAGGAATTGGCCCTGATGAAGCCCACGGCGTTCCTCGTGAACGCCTCGCGGGGTGGCGTCGTCGATCAGACGGCCCTGGTGCGGGCCTTGGGGGACGGAGAGATCGCCGGCGCCGGCCTGGACGTGCTCGAGGACGAGCCTCCACACCCCGACGAGCCATTGCTGAAGGCTCCCAACGTGATCATCGTCCCCCACATCGGATCGGCGACGACCGAGACCAGACACGCCATGGCGCAATGTGCCGTCGGCAACCTGATCAAGGGGCTGCGTGCCGAGGAGAGCCCCTTCGCGGTCTCCTAGCAACCGGGCACCGACCGTGGGGCCGCGCGGGGACCGCGATGTCGTCCGAGTCAAGGTGGCCGCGCCGGACTACAGTCCGGCCCGACCGAGGGGGGCACATGGCTGCACCGGAAGACGCCGGAGCCTGGGACTGGTTCCCGGCCACGGTGGGATCCGCGTACCGGAAGGGTGCAGGCTCTGACGGGGACCTGCTCTCGGGAGCCGCCTTCGAGGACATGCTCGAAGGACTGCGCGGCGCCGCCGCCCTGGTGGCATCGGCGCGTGCCCCGGCCTCCCCTGTCGACCGCGCCGCGGGCTACCGTCACCTGCTCGTGCTCCTCGGGCTCGCCGTCGACGAGGCATTGCGCCCCTCCAATCCCTATGACCCGTTCTTCGCCCCGGCCAACGTCGACGCCGTCCTCAAATGGGGAATGGATTGTCCCGACGCCGCCTACACGGGAGCCGCCCTGCGAGGCGATGCCACCTATCGCGTGCGCGGGCGGCGGGGAACCGCCCGTTACCTCGGATTCCAGGTGATGTCGGGTATCGAGAGCACGGTCAACATCGTGGCCGACGACCTCGACACCGCCGGCGACGGTTCCTTCGAGATCATGCTGTCGGCACGCGAGCACGCAGGCAACTGGATGGCGCTGTCCCCACGGACCTCGTCCCTGGTGGTCAGGCAATTCTTCTACGACTGGGACTCCGAGGAACCGGCCTGGCTCGACATCGAGTGCCTCGAGCCCGGTCCGACATGGCCGGACCCCGAACCGCTGTCCCCCGCCGGGGTCGCCCGGCAGCTGACGGCCATCGGGAAGTTCCTCGAGGCGAGCATCGTGTTCTGGCTGGACGTCGAGGACGGCGGCCGCGCCCAGGGCATCAACGTCTTCCGCCAACCCGCCGCGCTGACGTCGATGGGCGCCGCGGCCGAGAACGTGAGCGTGTGGGGATCGTGGGAGCTCGGCGACGAACAGGCGCTCGTGATCGAAGTGACCCCTCCCGAAGCGCTGTACTGGAGCGTCTCCCTCGGGAATCACTGGTGGGAGACGATCGACTACGCCAACCGACAATCCAGTCTCAACGGGCATCAGGCCAGCATCGACGACGACGGCGTGTTCCGGGCGGTGGTGGCGCACTCCGACCCGGGCGTCGCCAACTGGCTCGACACCGCCGGCCACCGCCAGGGTCCGGTCATCTTCCGTTGGCTACGGGCACAGGGGGCCCCCGTGCCGACCACCCGCGTCGTGGCCGTCGACGACCTCGCCACGACGCTGCCGGAACGAACCGCCCGCGTCGACGGGGCGCAGCGGCGTGCCATCGTCGCCCGCCGACGCGCTGCGGTGCGAAGGCGATTCCCGCGCTGACCCGACGACGCCGTCGCGCCACCCGCCACGACATGTGAGCCCACCAGACAGGAGCACCGAATGGACCTGGGACTTTCGGACGCCACCGCCGTCGTGACGGGTGGCACCAAAGGGATGGGACGAGCCGTCGCCGAATGCCTGGCTTCCGAGGGCGCTCGCGTGGCGGTGCTGGCCCGGGGGCGCGCCACCCTCGACGAGACCGTGACGCTCCTCGGGGACCTGGGCAGTCCGCAGGCTCTCGGGCTTCAAGTCGACGTCGCCGACGACGTCTCGGTCCGAGCCGGCTTCGACGAGGTCGAGGCGCATTGGGGGGCGCTCAACGTGTTGGTGAACACCGTCGGCCCGGCCGCCGGTCGGTTCGAGCAGCTCAGTGACGCCGACTGGGTCACCGCGTACCAGCTCGGCACACTGGGTGCCGTCCGGTGCGTACGGTCGGCGCTGCCTCTGCTGCGACGGGCACCTTGGGCGCGGATCGTGAACCTCTCCGCCCATTCGACCCAGCGCCAGAGCCCGATCCTTCCCGCGTACACAGCGTCCAAGGCCGCGTTGACGAGCGTGTCGAAGAACCTCGCCCGCTCCCTCGCCCCCGAAGGCATCCTCGTCAACACGGTCAGTCCGGGGACCATCGTCACCGCCAGTTTCACCGAGGCGCTCCGGGGCGTGTTCGACGAACGGGGTCTTGACGCCTCGGACCCCCACGACGTGATGCGGTGGATCGACGAGGTCTTCCACCAACCCGCCGACCTCGGTCGTGCCGGCCTGCCCGAGGAGGTGGCCGTCGTGGTGGCGTTCCTCGCCTCCCGGCGCAACGGTTATGTCACCGGCGCCAACGTCAACGTAGACGGCGGGTCGGACTTCGTGTGATGTTGCGCGCTCCCGATCTCGTGGCCGAGGCGATCGAACAGACCGGACTGGAGGATTTCGGAGGCGACTCCTTCTTGGACGGGCTCGCGCTGCTCACCGAGTCTCTCGCCGCACAGGCCGATCTCACCGAGCTCGGGGAGGAGATCCTCAAGCTGCGCCTGCGGATGCTGCTCGCCAACCGGCTGCGCGTCGAGGACGTCCACCACCGGCATCCCGTCGTCGCCGAGGAGGTAGTGGAAGGGCCACTGGTGATCATCGGCCTCCCCCGGACGGGCACGACGGCTCTCAGCCAGCTGGTGTCGGCCGATCCCCAGGTCCGCTCGCTGCGGTTGTGGGAGTCGACCGACCCCGTGCCACCCCCGGACTCGGCCACCGAGCACACCGACCCGCGCATCGCCGAGGCGGCCCGCGGGCTCGCGTCCATGTACGAGGCCTTCCCCCGGATGAAATCGATGTACTTCCAGACTGCGACCGGGGCGACCGAGTGCCAGGACCTGCTGGGAATGGAATTCCGCACGGCACATTTCGACGGCATGGCCCATATCCCGCGTTACACGGAGTGGGTCATGAATTGTGACATGACCCCTGCCTACCGGTTCCACCGTCGGGTGCTGCAGCTCCTGCAGTGGCACTGCCCACCTCGGCTGTGGCACCTGAAGACCCCTGTGCACATGCTGGCGCTGGGCCCTCTGATCGAGTCGTACCCCGACGCCCGTTTCCTCTGGACGCATCGCGACCCGGCCGAGGTGCTCGGCTCGGTGTGCAGTCTCATCGCCTATACCCGGAGCTGGGTCAGCGATCGGGTCGACCCCGACCTAGGTGAGGAGCAGGTTGCGCTGTGGGCCGAGGCCCTTCATCGGGCCATCACGTTCCGCCGTGCCGCGGGCGAAGAACGGTTCGCCGACGTCTACTTCAGGGACCTGAACACTGACCCGGTGGGTACCGTCGAGCGTGCCTACCGGCGACTCGGTCTGGCGCTCGGGGACGACGCCAGGCGGCACATGTCGATCTGGGCCGATGAGAACCCTCGAGGTGCTCATGGCGCGCACGAGTACGCGCTGGACGAGTTCGGTATCGAGCCCGCCGGTGTGAGAAAGCGATTCGCGTTCTACATCGACCGATTCGGTATCGGGGGCGGCATGACGACGGCGTGACGGGTCGATCAAGCATTCGCCGGCGCGTTCCACAACACGGGCACAATACGTGTCGTCCAAGCCGAGGACGGGTCGGAGACGAGCATCCGTGATGCGTCCCCCTGTGGTTTAGAGCCGTAGGACTCTGGCCGCGGGGCTGGCTTCGCAGCATGCTGACACTGTGACGAGCGCCAGAGTCCTCACCTTCCACATCGACGAAGATGAGCGGCTCGGACTGTCCGATGCCCTTGACGGCGTTGCCCAGATGTTCGTCGGGCACTCCGACTTCCGAGGCCTCCTGTGCCTGGAGCACGACAGCACGCGTAGCGAGATCATCGTGATCACCCTGTGGGACGGCCAGGGGATCCACGACACTCAGGAGGATTCCGAGTTGGCGCGACGCCGGATCGCGGCCACGACCGACCTGGGTGTGAGCAGCAAGTGCTACCACGTCCTTCGCATGGTCCCGGGGTCAGCCGCACTCGAGGATGTCTTGGCCGAGGCCCTCTCGTCCTGATCTCCGATTCGTCCTCGTGGGGCCAAAGGGACTTTTGGCTCTACACGGTGTTCGGTCCGGTCCCATACCGTGCCTGTTGGACTGTTGGTGTTGGTGTGCGGGCACACAGGGAGACGACATGGCCAGATCCACGGCGGACGAGTCCCCGGGAGTCCTCTTGCGCCGAGCGAGGTCCGACCTGATGGGAGTGGCGGCCACGGTCGACCGCTTGAGCAACACCGCAGGGCCCTCCCTGGAGTTGCTCGAGGCCAGACGTGCTGTTCACGAGGCCCTTGTCGCCCTGGGCGGCTGGAGTGGCCCTCAGGGTGGCGAGGCCAAGGCAGATCGCGTCCTGACGGGATGATCCTGCGGGCGCCTCGACTGTGCCGGGGAGCCGGCCCCGCCGGTCGGGACGGGCCCGGTCAGCTGGGGCGCACCGACAGCGATTCGGTCAGGGGCCCCCGCAAGACCCGGACGACCAATTGCCCGTTGGCGAGCTTGGCCTCGAGCCCGCTGCCGTAACCCCCCGGGAGGTCGATCTCCCGCTCGTACCCCCCGTAGTCCCACTCGCGTACGAGGTACTCCCGAGGTCCTGCACTCCGTAGCCGGGCCGCGATCCGAAGGACGCCCCGGCGCACCTCGACCGTCACGTCGTCGGGCGTCACGGCCGGGAACGGCGCAATCACCACCAGGGCCTCGGGCGCCTCGTAGGCGTTGACAGGGACCGACTGGGGGTGCATCACCTGCTCGGCGGCCGCCGTGGCGTCTCTGACCTCGTCGTCACTGGCTTGATCGGGCGTCATGGCACGACCGTATCCCGCGAGCTTCGGCACTGCGGCATCGGGCCATCGGAAAAAGGGGTCTATCGACTCTTCCGATACCCCGGGGACGGTGGCACCTTCGAAGTATGGGGAAAGACGCAACCGGTCATGACCGAGCAACCGGCGGCCTGGGATGGGACCTCGAACACGTTTCGATCCACGGCCATGACGTTGCCTACCGCCGAGCCGGTCACGGCCCTGCCGTGCTGCTCGTCCACGGGATCGCCGGGAGCTCCCGCACCTGGGAGCAGGTGTTCCCCCTGCTTGCCCGTAGTCACACCGTGGTCGCTCCTGACCTGACCGGCCACGGCGAGTCGGCCAAGCCGTCGAGCGACTATTCCCTGGGAGCACAGGCAAGCGGACTGCGCGACCTGCTGACGATCCTCGAGATCGAGCGTGCCACGGTCGTCGGCCAATCCTTCGGCGGCGGTGTCGCCATGCAGCTCGCCTATCAATACCCCGAGCACTGTGAGCGGCTCGTGCTGGTCGGCAGCGGCGGCCTGGGGCGAGAAGTGAGTTGGTTGCTGCGTCTCCTGGCCGTCCCCGGGGTGGAGCTGGTCCTTCCGGTCATTTTCCCGCCCTTCGTGCCGAAGTGGGGGGACAAGGTCGTCGAGTTCCTCGAGCGGCGCAACATCCGCTGGCCCCGGGGCGTCGAGATGTGGCGGGCGTACTCCTCGTTGACCACGCAGGAGAATCGAAACGCGTTCGTCCGCACCGTACGCGGGGTCATCGATCCCGGCGGACAGTCGGTGAGTGCCATCGACCGTTTGTACCTTGCGGCACGGATGCCCACCCTTATCATCTGGGGTGACCAGGACAGGATCATCCCTGTCAGCCACGCGTACGCCGCTCACGAGGCGATCGAAGGGAGCCGGCTCGAGATCATGGAAGGCGCCGGGCACTTTCCCCACGTCGAGGAGCCCGTCCGCTTCGCGGAGGTCCTGACCGAGTTCATTCGGAGCACCAAACCGAATTCGTTGGCACCCGACGAGCTTCGCAAGCTGATGCTCGACCATGACGCACCGCGGCGGCCCGTCGGCCCGACGCCTGCGCCCAGCCTGCCGGAGTAGGACTCCATGGTCGACCTCAGTGAGACACACCGGACCGACAGCGGGGCGAGCCCATCGGCGCGTCACGCCCCGAGCGTCGTGCGGGCCCGGAGCGAGGTCGTGGGTGGGGACCCGGCCCTGCGCTTCGACGGGGTCGTGCGCCGTTACGGGGACCACGTGGCCCTCGACCATCTCGACCTGGCTGTGGCTCAGGGCGAGACCGTCGCTCTCCTCGGGCCCAACGGTGCCGGAAAGTCCACCACCATCTCGCTGCTCCTCGGACTCCTGCGTCCCCACGCAGGCTCGGTGGAGGTGCTCGGAACGAGCCCCCGCCAGGCGGTGGCCCAGGGCCGGGTGGGGGCGATGCTCCAGACGGGATCGGGCAGCGGGCTGCCGTCGGGCGTCAGGGTGGGAAGCGCCCTGCAACTGGTGCGCCGGCTCTACCGCCGTCCGGCCCCCTTCGACCTCACCGTGGAGCGAGCCGGGATCGGCGCCCTCTTGGGCCGACCGACGCAGCGCCTGTCGGGCGGACAGGCCCAGCAGGTGCGCTTCGCCGTGGCCATCGCGGGAGATCCTGAGCTCGTGTTCCTGGACGAGCCCACCGCCGCCATGGACGTGGAGAGCCGCCGCTCGTTCTGGCGCATGATGCGCCAATTCGGCGAGGAGGGGCGCACCATCCTCTTTGCCACGCACCACCTGCAGGAGGCGGATCAGGTCGCCGACCGGGTTGTGGTCGTCAATCGTGGTCGGGTGGTGGCGAACGGCCCCGGGGCGACGCTCAAAGCGGCCGTGGCCACGAGGCAGGTGTGCTTCGTGTCCCGGCGCCCCGACGAGCACCTGCTCGACCGGTTGGAGGGGGTCACCGACGTGACGGTGCGCGGCACGGGCGTCACCCTCGACTCCCTGGACGCGGATGCCACCATCAGGGCCCTCGTGCGCAGCAACGTCGAATTCTCCGGCCTCGAAGTGACCGGGGCGGGCCTCGAAGAGGCGTTCGTGGCGCTCACCGGGTGCGACGCGGCTCCGGACCAAGGGCGGGCACCGTGAGTGCGCTGGTGGCGTTCGAGCGCTTCGAGGTGGCGCGGTTGCTGCGCAGCTGGAAGTTCCTGGCCATCACGGTGGGTTTCCCGGTCGTCTTCTACATGTTGTTCCTCAATGACCACAGCCCGGGCAAGGTCGTCGACGGCACCGTGACCTGGCGCGTCTACCTCATGGTGTCGATGTGCTCATTCGGGGCATTGGTCGCCGCCCTCAACGCCGGAGGGAGCCGCCTGTCGACGGAGCGTTCCTCGGGTTGGGCGCGTCAGCTGCGCGTCACCCCCATCCCGGCCTGGTCGTACGTGGCCACCAAGGTGACGGCGAGCATGGTGGTCATCCTCCCCGTGCTCGTCCTGGTGGAGCTGGTGGGCATGGCATTCGGGGGAGTGAGCCTCGGTGTGGCCAGCTGGTTCGAGCTCACCGGACTGCTGTGGGTGTCGGCCATCCCCTTTGCCATCCTCGGGGTCTTCGTCGGGTTCATGGTCACTGCGGAGACGGCGTACCCGGTTGTGACGGCTCTCATGTTCGTGCTCGGCTATTTCGGAGGCCTTTTCAACCCGGTGGGCCACATGTCGCCGTCGCTGCAAACCGCGGCCAGGATTCTCCCGAGCTTCCATCAGGCGTCGCTCGGGCTGGCGGTGCTGGACCACCGGGGACTGGGGATCGAGGATGCGCTCGTGCTGGTGGCCTACGCGGCGTTGCTCGGCCTGGCCGTCGTCTGGAAGCACCGGGTCGAGGAGTCAAGGGGCCTCGCCTGATCCGATTGTGTGGTTCATGCTCCGGGCACGACCGGAACCGGGTTTCGCCGTGGGGGCGGATCAATCCTTTTCCAGGATGCCGACGTACGGCTCCTGCGGCGTCGTTCCGAGGATCCTGCTCTGGTGCCATCCTGTTCCGGGCAGGAGCGACCGCATCTCGCGGCGCGAGACGAAGAGCCAGCGAAACCAGGGGGTCGCCCAGTCGCGATAGCGAACCCGCAAGCGGCACTCGCCGGGCATGAGCCCGCGCTCTCGGTTCCGGAGGTCGTAGCGCCGGTCCAGAGCCGGGGCCCCGCCGAAGTACGGACTGGTGCTCTCGGCCAGGATCCGCGCGCCGGGCGGTGTCCGGGCCGCCCAGTCCGTGAGCGCTCTTCGGAGCTCATCCGGAGAACCGAAGATGCCGAAGTTGTTCCCGAACAGGACGATGGTGTCGAACGCGCCGATACTCCCGGTCAGTCGGCCGATGGGAGAGCACCACGTCGTTCGCACCCCGCGTCGGCGTGAGATCCTGGCCGCCAGGGGGGATGAGTCCAGCCCTACGACGTCGAACCCTCGTTGCTGAAGGTGCAGGGCCACCCTTCCGGCACCGCATCCCACGTCGATGACACGGCCCCGCACGTACCGCATGGCCAGGCGCTCCGCAGAAGGCCAGTGCGGGAAGTCGGCGAAGAACAGCTCTGGCCCTGCGCCCACGTCGACGAAGCCATCGTCGCGTTCGTAAATCTCGGGCTCTGTCCCGCCCCTCGTCCAGTCGGCGAGCGCTCGACCGAAAGCGTCGGCCCCGGCCTTCACGGATTCTCCTCCGCCGCCGCTGTCACCGACGGCTTCCGGAGGACGAAATGACTGGCGGCAAAGGATCTCACCCCGTCGTGGGATGGGTCGGCGTGCTTCCGTCCGGCGCGAGCAGGTCAAATCCGTCCGGTGTGTTCAACATCCCCGGTGCCGTCCCCGCCGCGTCGGTGACTCCGTACTGCCAGACGAGTGCGCCTGTGGTGGGATCGATGGCGACCATCCGGTTTGCGTAGTCGTCGTTGAGCATGACCACTCCGCTCGGAAGGCGCTCTGCGAGCGACGGGTGGTCGAGCATGCCGGGGCCCGAAGCCGCCTCGTACCGGTAGAGCACCTGGCCGACGCGGTTGGTGTAGATGAACGCCCCGGGCTTTGCGTAGTCGGCGACGAGATAGAGGTCGGGTCCCAGCTGCTGGGGGTCCGAGGGGTAGGACACCGCCACGTGTGCCGTCCACACCAAGTGCCCCTGCAATGTGTACTCGCTGATCCACGAGCCGTTGATCTCGGAGATGAGGAGGTTGCCATCGGCGAGCGGCGTGTCGCCATTTGGCGATCCCATCGAGGCAGGTGGGTTGTGCACGCAATGACCGTCGCTGCCGATCTGCCCGGCCACGGAGCCGTCGTGATTGATGATCACGATGCGGCAATTGTCGGCGTCGGCCACGGTGACCTGCCCGTTGGCCAACAGATAGGCGTCGTCGGGCTCATGCAGGTACCCGGGCGCCGTTCCGGGTTGCTTCGGGTGCCCGTACTCCCACAGGATCCTGCCCGAGGGATAGGCGATATCGACGATGGTCTCGTTCTGCTCCTGGTTGGAGATGATGGCTCGACCCCTGTCGATGAAGAAGGCGTCGTCGGGAAAGACGAAGCCGTAGGGGTCGGGCGGAGACGTCGCGGACGGATAGGTCCAGGTGGTGTCCATGGCCGGGTTCAGGAGCAGGAAACGGTTGTTGCCGCGGTCGGCGATGAGCAACTGCATGCCGAAGTAGGGCGAACCGGCCCCCGCCGTGCCCGCCGAACCGAACTTCGAATTCGGGGTGAGCATCTGGACCGTCGACACCGGGGTCCCGTCGGACTCACCTCCCACCAACCAGGCCGTGGTGCCCAGCACGGCCACACTGGAATGGGCCACGGGCACCTGGAGGCGCCCGGCGCTCAGTACCCCGTCGGTTGCCGGATCGAAAGCCCAGATGGTGGAGACGGCGGACGTGGCCGGCGTCGACTCGTCCCGCACCGCCCCCGATCCCGTACCCGCACCGGAGGTGGATGTCCCCTTGGACGCGTCGAGGAGCGTCCCCCCCGTGGCCCCCGTGCCCGCGCTCCGGGACCCGGGAACGATGGCGGCGGTGGCCGTCGCGTTGGTCGCACCCGCACCGGGATTGGCGCCGGGAGGGGGCGGTCCCAGCTGCGTCGTCCCCAAGCCGGCGGTGACCGCTTGGGCGACGGTGCTCTCGCCCCCGGCCAGATAGATCTGCGTCCCGATGGTGACGGCCGCGGCGCCGTCGAGCGGCACCGGTAGGCGCCCGATCGTCGATGCCGTGTGGCGACTCGGATTGACGACCTGGATGGTGTTCACCGGCTCCCCGGCGCCGGCCCCGGTGATGGCATCGCCGCCGAAGACGTAGACGAGCCCGCCCGAGGCAGCGACCGCCGGGTAGCGCACAGGCACCGGCAGTGACGCCACGGTCGAGAAGGCGCGGCCGTCGGTGGTCGCCAGCACGGCGGGGTCGGGGTTCGAGCCGTCGTATCCGCCCACGACGTAGGTGGTTTCGCCGACGGTCACCGCCGTTGAGTCCGAACGTGGCTGGGGCAGGGACCCCGTCGCGGTGGCGGTGGCGACGGTTCCCGCGAAGGTCGAGCCCGGCGCGGGCACGCCTTGGACCGTGGCGACGGTGGCGGGAGACCCGCCCCCGAAGGTCACGTCGCGTCCGTCGACGACGGCACCCGACGCGTCGTGGAGACCGGCGGTCAGATTGGCGACGTGCACGAGCTTCCCCGAGGTGGTGTCGAGCGTGTAGATGCCCTGCGTGGAGACGTTCGACGTGGTCAGACCACCGAGGATGACGAGCTGGGCCCCGGGCCCGGGGAGCACCACGCTCCGGCTGAGGGGAGCGGCAAGCGTCCAGGGGAGAAGGCCCGACTCGGCCGCGGAGATGGCCTCGGAGCGACCGCCTGCGTGCGCACTTGTCGATGTGGTGTGCGCCGAGGGGGCCGGGGAGGCCCTCGGTGGCCGCGACGAGCCGCCTCCACAGGTGGCCAGAAGGGCGCCCAGGCCCGTGGCGGCGGCCAGCGCGACGACGGCCAGGACCCTCCGCCTCCGGCGGGTCGCTCGGCGGGCGTGTGCGCCGGCCAGGCGGCTGAGGGGGGTGGGAGAGGGCACGGTCGGGACTCTGCCCTTTGTCTAATCGAGCGGGCGCCCTCGAGTGTTGATCGCACCCCCGCTGTGCCGTTCAGCGTTGTACGGCGCCCACCGCTGCGCTCCGGCGTCCCAACGTGTTCACGGCGACGATTCCGAGGTCTTCTTGCCTGGTCATGGCGCGAATCGCCCGGGAGCAGCGTTTGCTCACGCTGCCAGTGCGCGTGCCGCAGAACCCAGGAGGTCGAGGAAGTTCTCGCTGTAGAACCGCCGCTTGGCGTCCTCGGCCACTTCGGCCATGGTGGCCTCGAAGCGCTCGATGGGCCTGCGGCCCCCCTCGACATGGGGGTAGTCGGACGAGAACATGCACAGGTCCGGCCCACTCTGCCCGATGATCCACCCGACGTCCTCGGTCGGATAGGGGGTGAACCTCACCTGGCGGCGCACGTACTCGGACGGCCTCAGCGACAGGGCGCGGATGCGCTCTTCGTGGCGGGTGAAGGCGTCCACAGCCGCCTCCATCTGCCGCAACCACGACGGCACCCAGACCGCTCCTTGCTCGATCACGCCGATGCGAAGACGGGGGAAGCGCTCGAGGACGCCGTCGAAGATCATCGTGGCGAGGGTCTGGGACGGGGGCCCTGGAATCCCCATGTAGTCGACTGAGCGGAAGTTCTCCTCGCCGCCGTGGAAGTCGGGTGGGACAGGGAGACCGTTGCGGAAGTAGTTCCTGTCGATGAGGTCACCGGTCCCCCCGACGTGGAAGACCACGCAGATGCCTGCCTCCTGGGCGCTCGCCCACACCGGGTCGAGGCCGATGTGGCTGGGCGAGTGCGCTGGCGGGCAGCCCGAGGCCACGAGAAGGGCGGCCGCTCCCATGGCGATGGCTTCGTTGGCCATGGAGAGCGCCTGTGGAAAGTCGACGAGGGGCACGTAGCAGGTCGGCAGGAGACGGGGGTCGACCGAGCAGAATTCCACCATGCCGCGGTTGTGGGCACGGGCTGCCCCGTAGGCGAGCTCGAGGTCTCCGCCGTGCTCCCAATCGTGGAGGCGCCTGTTGTGGAATGTGTTGAAGACGAGCTGGCTCGAGAAGCCCAGCAGGTCCAGAGCGCGCGAACGGTCGGCCGCGATGAACGAGCCGGTGGCGGCGAAGTTCTTGCGGCTCATGATCTCGTCGGCCTCTCGTGCCACGTAATCGTCGGACCCGTGCACGGCCGTGAGTCGATCGAACGAGTCGAGCAGGTTGCGGCGCTGATCGTCAGGGTCGCCGGTCTGACGCAACTCGTTCCCCCCCGGATACGTGAGGGCCTCGATCCGGTCACGGACGCCGGGATCGGCGTGGTCCTTGAGCCACGTCGGGGTCTCCATGATGTGCGCGTCGGCGTCGTGGGCGATCCGGCCGGAGTTGTATGGCACCACATCACCTCCCGTCACAGTCTGGCCGATGCTGCCGCCGGCTGCAGGCCCTCGTCGACGAATGTGGTTCAACGAGGCTCGAAGTACACCTCCACGGTGTGGCCGTCCGGGTCCTCGCACTTGTATCCGACGTAGCCACCCGTGTTCTCGGGCTCCATGATGGTCAATCCGGAAGTCGTCATCGCCGACATCAGGTCGGTGACGGTTTCCGGGTCGGACGCGATGAACCCGAAATGCCAATCGCGTCCTGGTCCGGCTGAGCCGCCGGGATGGAGTCCGAGCTCGAAGCCTGAAGCGTCGGTGATGAACCGCGTCCCGTCCTCGTACTCGGCCATCAGACGGTCGAAGCCGAACCACTTGCCGTAGAAGTCACACGACTGGTCGATGTCGGCGACGCCGATGTTGAGATGGCCTAGGCGCAACATCTCCGTATTCCTGCCATGGGCAGAACCGTTCAGAGCCGGCCGGCACGATCCGCCCGCCCCGTTCGTCCTCGGTATGAGGGCGCGCCCTGAGAGGGCCTCGATGGCAGCATCCGCATTCAGCTGCGCGACGAGCTGGGCGTTCGTGCCTTTGACCTCGGGGCGCTGGGCGGGACCGAGGTCGGGGTCAGGGCCGGGATCGGGGAAGCGTTGTCGAGTACCAGACCCAGCTCGTCGATGAGAGCGGGGCCCAGGTACGACGCGTAGGTGGCTGTGATGTGGTTGTCGTCACGGTAGACAAGGAGGTTGTCCACCATGACCGCGCATGTGGTCGAAGTGCAGAACCACGGGTCGGGGTCGAGATAGCTTCCCCCTGCCGCTGCGACAACACGTTCCTCGGACAGTTTTCCCGGCACGTTCAGGCCTTGGGGCAGGGCGACGGTGCACGCCGTGGCCGACGTCAAGTGGACCGAGAGACAGCCCGGGGCGTTGAAGGGCGGCTTGGGTATCGGGCCCATGACGAGCACCTTCGGGCCGAGCCGGCGGATATCGGTGATCATCGAAGACAGGCCCTGGAGCCACTGCGAACCGTAGGGCGTGAAACCGTAGATGTCGGTGTAGTGGCGGGCCACGCCCAAGATGACCAGGGCGGGGCGGACCTGCGCGATCCGGGCCAGCACGTTCTGGCGCCACTCGGCGCACTCCGAGTAGTTCCTGCCCAGGACCGGACTGAAGATGGGAAGGATGAGGGGCGGGCATGTGGCCTTCGTCCAGGTGTAGAGGTTCAATCCGAACTTGTTGGCTGCGCTGTCCACGGCCGGGAACCACATGGCTGCGTGGGAGTCACCGAACAAGACGATGGAAGTGTGCGAAGAGGTATCACCGAAATCACAGGCTCCGACCGCGGTGGGAAGGTACGAGTCCAAGCACCCGTCGACGAAGACCGGGGGTTCGTCACCGTTGGCCGCGGGTAGCGAGGGTGTCAGGTTGACCGGGACGTCGTTAACCGGCAGCGAATCGGCCACGGCCCGTTGCACCTGGACCGTGGCGCTCGTGAGCGCGGCGCTGTAGGGGTCGAGGTCGGTGGCCGATGTCGACGGCTGCAGTGGCTCACGTGTCGCGACCGGAGCGGCAGAGAGTCTGGCCACCCGGGCGACACCGTGACCCTTGAGGGACGGCAGGGCCACCATCGACACCCCACACAACGCCACCGCCGTTGCGGTCATGGCACCAGCGAGACGAAGGATGCGTCGGGGCTCAACGCGCAGCCACGTCCATCTGCGCAAGGGGTTCTCCACGGCCACGAACGAGATGACTGCTATCACCAGGCTGCCGGCGGCCAGGCCCAGATTGGCGCCGAGCGAAAGGGGGTGGCCGAACAGCGCCGGCGCCAGGATGAGCACGGGCCAATGCCAGAGGTACCACGAGTACGACACCCGACCGATGACCTGCGCGCCGATCCGGCCCAGCACGAGGATGGGCCCGTTCCGAGGAGCGGCACAGCCCGACGCGATGACGGCGGCGGTCCCCAGGACCGGAGCGAGAGCGGCCACGCCGGGATACGGCACCGAGCCGGACAAGATCAGAGCCGAGCCCACCACCGTTGCCAACCCGGTCCATCCGAGCACGGCGGCCTGGCGTTGGGACAGGCCGCTGATCCAGGGCGCGGCGAGGGCGATGACGGCGCCCGCGGACAGCTCCCAGGCGCGACTGGGCAGCGAGAAGAAGGCCCACGGTTGCGAGACGCGTGTCAACCACACCCCGAGCGCAAAGGAAGCCACCCCAAGAGCGCCCACCACGGTGATGGCCCCGATGCGCGACGGTGAGGGACGGCGTCGCCAGCGCAGCCACAACATCGATCCGGCCAGCAAGAGCGCGGGCCAGATCAGATAGAACTGTTCCTCGAGGCTCAGAGACCAGTACTGCTGAAATGGTGAAGGAAGTGCGTTGGACGTCAAGTAGCTGGTCTGCAGTGCTGCGAAGCGATAGTTCGAAACGTACAGGGCGCTCGAGATCCCGTCTTTGAGGACGACATGGGTCTGCAACGGCGGCAGCAGGGAATACGAGGCGAAGGCCGTCGCCACCAGGACCACGAACGACATGGGCAGGAGGCGACGGATGCGACGACCGTAGAACGACCGGAGAGACAACCGCCCTTCTCGCTCCAGCTGTCGCCAGAGCAGACCCGTGATCAAGAACCCGGAGATGACGTAGAAGTCGTCCACCCCCGTGAAACCCCCCCGCAACAGGCTCACATGGGCGTGGTACAGGACCACCGCCGAGATGGCCACGGCCCGCATCCCCTCGATGTCGTGGCGAAATCGACAGGCGGGGCGTCTGCCGTGCGGCACCGACCAAAACTACGTCCTCGACTGCTCGGAGGTCAGCGATGGCGGTGCTCTGGGATACCTGTCGGCGTGGACTCCGGCATCGGTAGGAACGCCGTCGTCACCGGCGCGGTCCCCGGCGCGGAGGTCGAACTGGGGGTCTCGGGCCCAGGCGGTCGCACTGGCATCCTTTTTGTCGTGCTCTTCCTCGCATTCCTCGACAACACGATTGTCAGCATCGACCTGGTCGATCTTCAGAGCAAGTGCCCGATCATCGATCCTCAAGAAGTGCTGACCGGCTCTCTTCTTCATGAGCGCTTCAGGTTGGACCGGTCAGACTCCTGGGCAATGAGGGTGCCCTGTCGCGAGGACAAGGCCAGCTGGACAGTGTCCGGGGGCCGGGAGCACGTGGCCAGCGTGTCGTCGGGATGGGTCAACGTTTGGGTTGTCGCATGCCCATGACTCTGCGGTTAGGCTGATGGGCCGGTACCTCCATGAGGCGTCGGTTCCGACGTGGTGCATGGCCCGGAGGGGATCCGCAGATTGACTGACCTGTCCGAGGACATGGGGCGTGTCTCCATAGAACCGCCCGACGTTCAACACCCTTCCGACAACGGTCGGCATCGTGTCGCGCCGTGGCGTGGACTCGTCCGCGTCGCCCGACCCCGCCACTGGGTGAAGAACTTCCTCGTCTTCGCCGCTCCGGGTGCTGCGGGTGTGCTCTTCCATGGGAACGTCGCCGCCCACGCCGCCGGTGCTTTCGCGGTCTTCTGTCTGGCCGCTTCGGGCACCTATTTCGTCAACGACACACTCGACATCGAGGCGGATCGACAACACTCCGTCAAGCGCCTGCGGCCCGTGGCGGCAGGTCTGGTGCCCGTTCGTCTCGCGGTCGCAGTGGGCACGTGCCTCATGGTGGCCTCCATCGGACTCGCCTGGTTGCTGGGGGGCAGCCATCTGGCCCTCGTCGTCGCCATCTATGTGGCGGTGACCACCGCGTATTCGGTGCGCCTCAAGCACGAGCCAGTGGTCGATCTGGCCTGTGTCTCGACGGGGTTCGTGCTCCGCGCCATCGCCGGGGGAGTTGCCACCGGGGTGCCGCTGTCGAACTGGTTCATCATCGTGTCATCGTTCGGATCACTCCTCATCGTCACAGGCAAGCGCAGTGCCGAGCATCTCGAGCTCGGCGAGCAGAGGGGGGTGCACCGCCCCTCCTTGAGCGAATACCCGGAAGCGTTCCTCCGTTCCGTGCGCCTACTGGCGGCGTCGGTCACGGTGACTGCGTATTGCCTCTGGGCCTTCGAACGCTCGGCCCAGGGGGGCCACGGTCATCACCCGATTTGGTTCGAGTTGTCGATCGCCCCGTTCGTGATCGCCATCTTGCATGTGGAACTGCGGTTTGCCCGGGGTCTGGGGGGAGCGCCCGAGGAATTGGCCTTGCGGGACCGCACACTGCAAGTGCTGGGCCTCATATGGGTGACGGTCGTCGCCGTCGGCATCTACGCGTGAGCGGTGCCAGTCCCAAGCCGTACGGGGTCCCCACAACGCGCCAGACCCTGACTGGTTGGGGTCGTACCGCTCCAAGCGCGTGTGATGTAGCTCAGGTTCGGTCCGGTCTCGAGGTCGACCGACTCGTGTCGAGCGCCGCCGAGAGCGGACAAGGCATCGTGGCGCGGGGGCTGGCGCGTTCGTACGGTGATGCCGCCCAGTGCGCCGGGGGCATCGTGATCGACACGACCGGACTCGACGGGGTGCTTGATTTCGACCCCGGAGCCGGCTTGGTACGAGTCGGGTCGGGGACGAGCATCGACGCCCTCTTGCGCGCATTTGTGCCGCGAGGCTGGTTCGTCCCCGTCACACCCGGGACCCGGTACGTGACCGTGGGGGGGGCCATCGCAGCCGACATCCATGGCAAGAACCACCACCGCGACGGCTCGTTCTGCTCCTACGTCACCCGCCTCTCACTCGCCACGCCGTCGGGGCGCCTCGAGATCTCGCCCGAGCGCGATCCCGAGCTGTTCTGGGCCACCGCCGGCGGTATGGGCATGACCGGGGCCGTCGTCGAAGCGACGCTTCGGATGCTCCCGGTCGAGACCGCCATCATGATGGTGGACACCGAGAGGGCGGCGAACCTCGACGACTGCATGGAGCGCATGGCGCGACGCGACGCCGAATACCGGTACTCGGTGGCCTGGATCGACTGCTTGGCGCGCGGAGCCAAGTTGGGTCGCGCCGTGCTCACCCGGGCAGACCATGCTCGACTGGCGGACCTCCCGACGGCTCGTCGCGGCGATGCGCTGTGTTTCGCCCCCCAGGTGCGTGCCCAGGTGCCGGCGACTCCACCGCCGGGCCTGCTGAATCCCTTGACAGTGGCAGCGTTCAACGAGTTCTGGTTCCGAAAGGCTCCCCGGGCACGGACCGGGGAGCTCCAGGCCATGGCTGCCTTCTTCCACCCCCTCGACGGGGTCGGCGCCTGGAATCGCCTTTACGGGCCCTGGGGGATGGTCCAGTACCAGTTCGTCGTACCGTTCGGAGCTGAAGACTCGCTGCTCGACGTGCTCCGGCGGTTGAGCGAAGGACGCGTGGCGTCGTTCCTGGCCGTCCTGAAGCGATTCGGGGATGCAGACCCGGGTCCCCTCTCCTTCCCCGTCCAGGGGTGGACGCTGGCGCTGGACATGCCGGTGGGACCGCCCGGGCTCGGGCCGCTGCTCGACGCGCTCGACGAGATCGTGGCCGGTGCAGGGGGGCGGGTGTATCTCGCCAAGGACTCTCGCTTGCGCCCCGAGATGCTCAAGACCATGTACCCCCGCCTGCCCGAGTGGCGCGTCACCCGTGACCGGGTCGATCCCGGTGGCACGTTCGTGTCCGACCTCGCCCGTCGTCTCGGGTTGGTCTCGATGCACTCGCCGCTTCGAGCCTCCCGCCGGGGCCGATCGAACCCGGGACCTGAAGAGGACGTTGTCAGATGAACGGTCGCACGTCGGACGATGCCCGATGAATGACGCCATGGGGATGCCCCAGAGCGCGGTGGTGGTGGGTGGGACGTCCGACATCGCCCGGGCTGTGCTCCGCTCGTTGGTGGCGCGCCGTCTGCGTCGCATCGTGCTCATCGGGCGCGACGAGATCGGCCTTGCTATGGCCGCCAGGGAGCTGCAGGCGCTGGGGGCGCAGCAGGTGGACGTGTTGACGTTCGACGTCACCGATTTCGCCCGAGCCGATGCCGTCGTTCGAGACGCATCGACCCGACTGGGCCAGGTGGACATGATCCTGGTGGCCACCGGCGTGCTCGGGGACCAACCTCGCGACGAGCTCGACCCCGAAGCAGTGGCTCGGGTGCTTTCGACGAACAGCACCGGGCCCGCTGCGGTGTTGTCGGCGTTCGCCGTGGTGCTACGGCAGCAGGGCCACGGTCGGATCATCGTGCTTTCGTCGGTGGCGGGTGTGCGTGTGCGCCGTGCGAACTACCTCTACGGGGCCTCCAAAGCCGGGCTCGATGCCTTTGCGCAAGGCTTGGGCGAGGCCCTCCGGGATTCGGGCGCTTCGCTCATGATCGTCCGTCCGGGTTGGGTCGCCACTCGCATGACCAAGGGACGTGACCCAGCGCCCTTCGCTACCACTCGCGAGGCCGTGGCCGCAGATGTGATTGCGGGCATGGAGCGCTCGTCGGCGGTCGTGTGGTCACCGGGCTCGTTGCGCCTCGTGTTCGCCATGCTGCGTCTGCTGCCGCGGGGGTTGTGGCGCCGCCTCCCGGGCTGAGCCCGGAGACCATGAGACGAAAGGCGCGCCGCCTGGAGGCAGGCAATCCAATCAAGGCGCTGTCGGGGAGATCCCTTGCGATGACCGATCGCGGGTTTGAGCTCCCTGTCGGATCGTGTCACGAATCGACCTTGGAATTCGACGTGCAACGCGGATGTCCTGGCCGACTGACTCGTCAAGAGGAGCGAATTGACATGGTGAAGAAGTCCCGCGACCAATAAGACTCGAAGTACCGCCCCGCCCCCCCCGTCATGGTGGTGAGGAGTTCGGTGCCGTTGTTCGAGCCGGCGATGCCGTTGGGCGTGGACGGGGCATAGGTGGAGAAGTTGACCCAGTCGGTGTTGATGTCGAGCTCCATGGCCCGTACTGCCCCCGCCCGCGCCAATACATCGGCCAGGTCGGTGATGTTCAGATCCGGCCCACCTACGTAGACAAGCGCTCCGTTCGCGGTGACGCCAACACCGGAGCGCCAGACATACACCTGGTTCCGCAGGGTGAAGCCCCACCGGGTGGTGTCGTTGGCGTCCAGCCCGGGCACGGGGTGCCCCCCGTCGACGACCAGGTCCAAATTCTGCCTCACTGCCGTGACGTCCGGGGTCATCGTCACGTCCCGGCCCCATTCCCCGACCGTGGCCGTTCCGTTGTTGTAGATGACGAACGACGCGGCTCCGGTGCGTAGTTTGTCAACGGTCTTCCCCTCGGTGTAATAGCCCCCCTCGGCATTGGGCATGAGGAAGCCGGCGTTGAATGCAGCCACAAGCTTGCCGGCAGCTTGGGAGGACACCGGGGCGCTGTTGGCCCATGGCCCTCCACCGGGGATCGTGCTCCCCGAATACAACGACGCCGACAGAAGGTTCGTATCCATCCAAGCCACCCCGGCGACGACACTCGTGTGCACGGAGTCGGGTCGCAGGTACGCCTCATACACCGCAGGCAACCCGTGGACGAGTCGGCCGGCGGGGTGCCACTGGCCCTCGCCTGCGACCGGGGGGCTGGCAATGGGCGAGATGGGTGCGGGTGGGGGGAGGTGCGCAGGGACAGACGCCGCTGGTGCGGGCGTTGTGCGTCGCACCGTGGGACCCGGAGATGGGATCGCGCCTCGTGCCGGCTTTCCCCCCACCGGGGGCGGGTGATGCGAGTACCAGGTGTTCTCGGCCCACGTCACGAGCGATCCGCCTCCGTGCCCGCGGAGCCATTCTGCGAATCTCGACGACACACTCGTTCCCAGGCCCGGGTTGGTGAGGGCGGAGCCGAGTGACCACCACACCGGGGTGAGAAGCATCATTACGAGGAGGAACACGCTCGTGATCTTGTGCCGACGTACCCACCGTCCGTGTCGGGTGAGAAGCGGTGGCTTGGCGTGAGCGCGCGTCAATGGCCGCGGCGACACGGCAGTCTGCTCCATCGACGCCACCTTAGGGTTTCGACCTTACGGCGACGTGAAGGCACCGCGTTCACGCAGATGCACGTCAATTCTTGCGAAATCGTGAAGGCCTTCACCTGGACGTAAGCATAATCGTGTAGACCGATAGGTATGCGGGTGCTGGTCGCCGAGGATGACGTCGGGCTGCGCTCGGTCCTCGAGCGCGGCCTGCGGGAGAACGGCTACGTGGTCGACGCCGTGGCTGACGGGGAGTGGGCGCTGCGCTTCCTGCGCACCTATGACTATGAGGTGGCAGTTCTGGACTGGCGTATGCCGACGGTCTCGGGCATCGACGTGGTGCGCGAGCTTCGTCGGCATGGGTCACAGCTTCCAGTGCTCATGCTGACGGCTCGAGACGCCCCGAGCGATCGGGTCATGGGACTGGACGCTGGGGCCGACGACTACCTCATCAAACCGTTCGACTTTGCGGAGCTGCTCGCCCGCATCAGGGCCCTGCAGCGCCGTTCCCCGGCCCTGCAGTCGCCGCGCTTGACCGTGGGAGACCTCGAGTTCGACCCTGCGACCCGTGAAGTCCATGTGGAGGGGAGGAACCCGGGACTCACCGGCACTGAACTGTCGATTCTCGAAATCCTCATGCGCCGGGCGCCGGCCGTCGTGGAGCGGCGGGCCATCGCGCTTCACGTTTGGGACGAGGAGGCCGATGCGCTGGGATCCAACACCATCGACGTCCACATGGCCCGCCTCCGAAGCAAGCTCGGGTCGGGGCGAACGCGGATCGAAACGGTGCGGGGCATCGGCTTCCGGATCGTACCGACATGAGAATCCAGAACCGCTATCCCCGCTCGCAATTGGCCCATGCCGCTCGCGTGGCGGCCGTATCCACACTGGTGATCGCATCGGTCTATGTGATGGTGAGTGTGGTCTTCGACGTTGTGGATTCACATCGACTCGTCGCGCAGGTGGACTCACACCTTCGGGACCGGCTTCACGATTTCATTCACAACGGAAAGCTCTCTCGACCCCCGGGGGAGGCCGACGACGATCGTGATGTAGATGCGGCACCAGTATTGCTGTGGCGTGTGAATGCGGCCGGAGATACCGTCGCGCTGAGCGACGCTGCGCCGCATCTGCCCCGCGCGGCATGGTCCCGGAGCGGTGCTCCCGTCACGTCGCAGCTGGGGTCGATCTCGTTCCGGTTGGTCTCGACTCCGATCGGCAAAGGCTGGTTGGTGGCGGGGCAGAGCCTGACCGATACGAGACACGTGGAGAGGGTGCTCGTTGCAGCTGAAGCGATCGCCGGGCCGGTCGCCCTCCTGGCCATGTTCCTGGGAGCTCTCATAATCGGGCTCAAGGCGTCGAAGCCGGTTGAACAAGCTCGTCGAAGGCAGCTCGAGTTCACCGCGGACGCCTCTCACGAATTGCGCACGCCACTGAGTGTCATCGAGGCGGAGGTAAGCCTCGCCCTTAGCACTCCTCGCGACGCTGCCAGTTATCGTGAGACGGTCCAGCGAGTGAACAGCGAGAGCAAGCGCTTGCGTCGGATCATCGACGACCTGTTGTGGTTGGCACGATTCGACTCCGAGCCGACCCCACCTGGCGACGAGCTTGTCGACATCTTCGCCGTCGCGGAGACTTGCGCGGACCGCTTTGGAGCTGTGGCTCATTCGCGGGGCATCACAGTGTCCGTCGAGCGCCAGGGCGACTCGGAGCCGCTGGTCACCGCTCCGCCCGACTGGATCGATCGCCTCGCCGGCGTGCTGGTGGACAACGCGTGTCGTTACGCCGGGAACGGCGGCATCGTCCGTATCGTGGTGTCGTCTCAGGTCAACCGAGTCAGCATCGCTATCGAGGACAGCGGGCCGGGGATACCCCCCGAGGAGCGCTCCCGACTTTTCGACCGGTTTCACCGGGCAACTGACGACGGTTCGGGGACCGGCCTCGGGCTCGCCATCGCCGACTCGATCGTGCGTTCGACGGGCGGGCGATGGCGAGTGATCGAATCGACCCTCGGGGGCGCGCAATTCGTGGTCATCTGGCACCGGTCGCGCTTCCGAGACACGAGCGCCGAGGTCCGTCCCACCGGCTCGCGCCCCTCGGACGACGAGCATCGCCGCGAGCCGTCCTCGACCCACGGCTGAGGAGTCCAGCCATTCACTGGTGCACGTGGGGAACGGCGGAAAGCGGGAAATCATCTGCTGACGGGAGGGCAGTCCTCCCAAGGCGGACGACCGGATCCGGGCTCAGCCGGCGCACTCCGTATGACAGGACTGCTGAGGCGTTGCCGGACTCGACGGCCTACCGGGTCTTGAGTTTGAACCCCGTCGGCCCTTGGAGGACGATCGGGAAGGCATCGGTCCGACGCGAGGAGCCGTCGAAGCCAAAGACGAGCGCTTCGTAGCCTTCGAGAGGCTCGACCCATTCCAGACCGCTCTCGCCCGCCACGACCAGCGCCGTAGCGAGGGCGTCGGCGAGGCCGAGATCCGGCCCGGTGACGCTCGCTGACGCGAGGCGGGCACCGGGTCGTTTGGACCTTGGATCGATTAGGTGGGCGCCGCGCTCGTAGGTTCCCGATGTGGCGATTGCTCCTGCGAGCTCGACGACGCAGGCCAGCCGGCTCGGGGACAATGGGTCGACGACCCCGATCCGGAAATGCTCGGTAGACGTCGGGCCGCCGTGGCTTGCGATGTCGCCTGCCGCGTTCACCATGGCGCCTGAGATCTCGCTCGAGACCAGTGCAGCGAGTGCCTTCTGCGCGGCCCAGCCTTTCACGTATCCCGTCGGGTCGACGCCTCCTGGCATCGCCCACGGGTCGAACCATCCGCCGCTGATCTCACGTGCCGTCCGACACGACTTCAGGACATCGGTTACCGCCTGCGGAGCCATCTCACAAGTGATGTCGCCCCGACGAAGGCGGCTGATAGGGCTGTTGGGCTTCCACGTGCTGAACACCCCGTCGGCGCGATGGAGGATGGCCCGCGCTCGAGCGAGGCACATAGAGACCTCCGAACTGGAAGTCCCGTCCTGGGTGTAAACGTCCATTGTGACGACGGTGCCCATGACGCGTTCGACATGATGAATCGCGAACGGTCGTGCCGTTGGCTTCTCTGGTGCGTGCGGGGAAGTCGTCATTGGAGGCCGAGTCTGTTCAATGCTGCCTGGAGCGACTGCTGGAACCCGGCGCTTGTATAGCTCGCCCCCGAAACGCCTTGAATGTTGGCGCTCTGTGCTTGCAGGGCCTGCTGCTCGAGAACTGGAATGGACTGCTGGTCGATGGATTGGGAGCGGAAGTTCCCGCCGTCGTTGAGCGAGGCGATCCCCACCTTGGTGATCTTTTTCCCCTCAGCCGTGACCGAAACCGCAAGGACGCCGTAGTCGTAGTTCACCTGTGTGCCGGTGGTGCTGCGCGTGGTCGACGAACGTCCGGTGGATGACCCGGACGTGCTCGTTGTGGGCGGACTCGAGCCCGTGGAGCCCTGACGCGGAGGTGGTCCGGCAGCCACGGACGTGGTCGGGGAGCTCCGATTCGCGGATGGGTTGAGTGTGCCACCGAGGGTGAGGCTGGCGGACTTAGTGTGAAAGCTCAGCACCCCGACGAGCCCCGCCGCGGTGGCCGCGATGACGATCGGCGCCCGTCTCATTTCGCTTCCTTCATGCTTCTGGCCGCTGGGTCTGAGCCATCTAGAACGCGAACGCTTCTTCGTGGATCTGGTCCCGATGCACACCAAGTCGCAACGCCGCGGCGGCGACGCCCTTGCTGAAGCCGTCAGGTCCACAGACGTACACGTCGCAATCGGCCAGGTCCGGCACCAACCGTCCGAGGGTGCGAGCGTCGAAGCGGACCTTGTGACGTGAGCCGCTGATCTCGTGGAACCGACCGCCGCGCTCTTCCACAAGGGCAGCCATCTCGTCACGGTGGACAATCTCTTCGGGTGTCGATGCCCGGACGACCACCGTGACCTCGATCGGAACCGGCAGGTCCTCCAGGAGGGCGCGCAGCGGGGTAATGCCGACACCCGCACCGATCAATACGACGCGATCAGACGTACGCGCGTGGTGGGTGAAGGCTCCGTATGGCCCCTCGATGGCGACGCGCGTTCCCGGTTTGAGGTGAGCAACGGCGGCGCTCTGATCGCCTACGGCCTTGACGGTCACGCGTAGGTAAGGGGGATGCGGGAGCGCCGACAGGGAGTAAGGATGGGCATGCCACCAGAGCCCTTTGGTGAGGAAGCGCCACTGGAAGAATTGGCCGCCCGAGACGGCAAGGCGATCAAGGCGTCGACCGGAGCAGATGATCGAGAACACTCCCGGCGCCTCTTCCCGGACGGTGGCGACTCGCAGCCGGTGCCTGAGATTCCGCCCGATCGGCTGGAGAACCCGGAACGCGATGACCATCCCTGCCGTCGATATCCAGGCTGCGATCCAGATGGCTCGGGTGAGTGGATGGCCCACGAAAGAGCCGCCTGTCACGATCTGATGGGCGAAGGCCAGTGCCAGTGCGAGGTACATGTACAGGTGAACGATCCACCATGTCTCGTACTTCAGGCGACGACGGGCGATTCTGATGGAGGTGACCCCCGCAAGAACGAGGAGACCAAAACCGACCGAGGCGGCGAGAACGTCGGGGTAGGAGCTGAGAAAGACCCAAAGTTGGTGCAGCACTCCGTCCTTCGATAGCTGGGCGTAACCGAGGGTGATGAGGACGACGTGCGCAGCGATGAGCCCCAGTGGCCATGGTCCGATTCGGCGGTGCCAACGGACGAGCCGAACTTGACCGACCGCCCGCTCGAGCCAAGGCAGACGCGCGATGAGGACGACCATGACCAACATCAGATATGCGCCCGCGAACCCTGCCAGTCGACCTCCGGCGATCAGCCAGCCTCCAGGGGCCGCCAACGCGCCCCGAGTTTCCCCGCCGATCACCACAGCGAGCGTCGCGCCGAAGCCGAGCCCGGCGAGTGCGGCACACATGTCGGCGACCCAAGGTTGCGGCGTATGGCCGGGCCGGGCCAGCGGGGCAGTACGCGGCGACGTCGCGGAGAGGACCGCGCCTCTGCCCGGGGTCATCTGCTTGGCGGGCGACATCGGTCAACCATCGCGGGCCACGCTAAGAGTGGTCTGTACGCAACCTGTGAGCCCCCTGATAGGTTCCTCCGCATACGCCATGCCGGTGTGGGGTGGGGACCTCGGGTTCGCGGACGAAACAGTTGACGGCGAGGGTTCAGGCGCCGCCGGGACGCTCGGTGCCGGGCGCAGCGGGTACCGCTGAAGGTCCCTGGGCATGCACGATCTCGTTCGACAAGTGGGAGGCCACCCCGAACATGCCGGCGGTCCCGCCCATCAGGAGCGCGAGCAGGGCCATTGTGGTGCCCCTGGTTCGTAGCCTCGTGGTGACAGTGTGCTCGGTCATCGCCACCACTCTCAGCTCTCCGTCTGTGGCCGCCATTGGTGGTGGCTGAGTGCTGGCTGTGAAATGGTCACGCATCGGTTGGTGGGAAACGTGCGGGCAGCGTCGCCCGCTTACGACGGAGGAGGACGTCGGGACGACCGGCGAACCCCGATGCGCGCCGCGGAGGGGCGTCACTCACGCCGCTTCTCTCAGCGCCACCCTTATTGCACGTGTCGCGGCCTTCCTCACCGTGGTGGCCGCCCTCGGCGGCTGTGTGGGCACCGTCCCGGCGAGACTGCCGAGTCTCGCGTCACCTATCTCCCGCCCGCCGACGGTGGCGGGGTCTCCTGCGGTCCGGGGCCCTCTCAGCTCGGTGGGCGGGCCCTTTCTTCACGACTCGCAGGGCCGGGTGGTGGTGCTCCACGGTGTCAACGCGGTGTACAAGCTCCCCCCCTTCGAGCTCTATC
Organism: Acidimicrobiales bacterium; assembly: GCA_031292675.1. Classification (GTDB taxonomy): domain Bacteria; phylum Actinomycetota; class Acidimicrobiia; order Acidimicrobiales; family UBA8190; genus Chersky-840. The sequence goes on along the minus strand of JARLGQ010000077.1, from coordinate 11,296 downwards.
CGGCAGCGGGCAAACCTTGGGACTTCACCAACGCCGACGCGTCCCTTATGGCTCGGCTCGGGTTCAATGTCGTGAGGCTGGGGATGACGTGGAAGGGCCTCGAACCCGGGACCGCTCCCCTGAACGATCCTGCGATCTGCACGCCGGGCACTCCACACGACCCGGGCCAGTTCAACCAGGGAGCACTCGACGGCTATCTCGGCAAGCTTGCCCAGACGGTGGCGCTCCTGGGTCGGTTCCACATCTACACATTGCTCGACATGCATCAGGACGTCTACAACGAGAGGTTCGACGGAGAAGGAGCGCCGAATTGGGCGGTATGCACCGACGGGCTCCTCAATACCGAGGCCCCCGGACGATGGTCGCAGAATTACGGCACTGCCGCTGCCGGGGCCGCCTATCGGCACTTCTGGACCAACGACGTGGTCGGAGACCTCCAAGGCGAGTACGACCGCGTCTGGGCCGCTGTCGCCGGCTATTTCCGCGGCAATCCATGGATCGTCGGTTATGACCCGTTCAACGAGCCGTTCTCGACGTCTCTCGTCAGCTCCGGCGACGAGCAGTTCGATGGGCAACTGGAGTGCTTCTACACAGGCACCGCCCACCTCGGTGTCCCCGGGCACGGTGCACCGGCTGTCACGTGCCCCAGGAACGACCCCTCGCGCGGAGTGATCCCCCAGATCCTCTCTGCCGACCCGCTCCATCTGATCTTCTACGAACCGGACATCTTCGGTAGGCGTGGGTCTACGAATTTCGTGGGGGCCATGAACCTCCCGGACCTTGTGTTCAACGTGCACGTCTACTGCACCCAGCGCAGCGGAAAGACGGGCAACCCGACGAATGTCAAAGCCTGCGCGACGCAAGAAGGACACTCCCTGAATACCCGATCGGAGGACCGAACCGATCTCGCGTCGCCAGCGCAGCCACGAGGGCCGGCGTGGTTTGTGAGCGAATTCGGCGCCACTTCGAGTCCGGCCCTTCTCGACCAGCTCACCGCTGAGGCGGACCGGGCTTTGGTGGGCTGGACCTACTGGTCGTGGAAGTACTACGGCGACCCCACCGGGAGTGCCGCAGAGGGATTGGTGACTTCTGAGGGGCAACTCCGGCCGACGGCTGGCGCTTTGGCCCGCACCTACCCGGAAGCGATCGCCGGACGACCCGTGTCTATTTCGTTCGACCCGACGAGCGGAGCCTTTCGCCTCGTCTACGTCCCTGATCATGTCGTGCGCGCCCCAACCGTGATCTTCGTCCCTACACAGGTCCACTACCTCAGCGGGTACTGCGCCCGGGTTGCCGGGGGCTCGGTTGTCTCCAGGCCGGGCAGCGCTCTGCTCGAGGTGGCGAATGCGCCCACCAAGAGCTCTGTGACTGTCCGCGTCACATCTGGGAGCTGTACACATCGGTGAGGCGCAGGGTGCTCGAGCCTCGTTGGAGGAACCGAGACGGTGGCGGCCGACGTGCAGCTTGGGTGTCACGTGACTGGCGGGCCTTCATGGCGCCCCACCCGCTCGGCCCGCCGCCGTTCGTGTTCGGTGCGTCTCCGGCAGATCGAACAATTCGGAGTCGCTCTCACACCACGCCTCATCGCGAGCCATGCAAACCGGGGCGAAAGCCTGAGCGGGAGATCACAAGCCGCCGTTTCCGGTTCCCAGAGAGCCCGCGGATGGCGACCGACCTGCCCAGGAGCCCCCTTGACCACCTTCAGGTTGTTCGGCCAGGATGTCCGGGCCGCGCCCGACCCCCCCCGACCCCCTGACGACTGACGGTGCTGATTCTCCTTCGAAGCAAGTGGCTGGCACGCACCTTCGGCCGCTCTCGCCTCCGAATCGCGCTGGGCGTCGCCATGCTCGGTGTCGTCGGATTCGGCTCTTCCGTGAGCGCCAGCCCGTCGCCGATTCCGCCGGCGAGCTTCGGCACGCCGCTGCCTCCCGGATGGGAGCTCTGCGTCCTTCAGGGAGTGGGGGCACCGGGAACACCGGACAACGTGGCGAACCTCGACGAATGGCAGGTCGTCGAGGGAGGCTCTACGAACAACACGGCGGCATACAACCCGTTCAATACGCGCCAGGTCACCGATTCGAAGGGTTCGCCCCTTCCTGTGGTTGCCACCTCCGATGGCTTTCCTGCTTTCGCGACATGGGTCGCTGGTTGCGCGTCAACAGTGGCGGCTCTCCTGCAGCCAATCATGGCTCCGATCGTGACGGCCCTGCAGGCCGGGAGTATTTCTGTCCCTGGGATCTTTCTCGCCGACGTCGACCAGAGCCCGTGGTGTGCGCCTTCGGGCGACGGGATCCCTTGTTATGCCAGTGAGATACTGGCGGGCGAACTCGTTGAAGCCCTCCTCAACGGAAGCTCCGGTCAACTTCAAGGTGCCCTGACGAGCTACTCGGATACCGGCGCCGATTTGCGAGCCTACGAGGAGGATGCGTCTGCGACTGCCATCGACCAGGTACTCCTTAAGACAAGGAACGAACAGCTCGTCATGGCCGAGCATGAAGTGTCTGTGGCCCAAGGGACCCTCTCGAGGGCGACCCGGGCCTTTCGCCGGCTCGCCATCGAGGACTACACGGGCGACAGGCTGCTGCGATCCGACCCGACCTTCCACCTTTTCGCCCCGGCCGACGACCAAGACATCGTCACCCAGTACTTCCGGAACATCGCCGCCTCTCTCATGAACGTTCGTTACGACCAGGCCGAGGCGGCCGTCAAGACCTCGGTGGCGAAGCGACAGGCCGCAGACGCGTCCGTGGTGCAGGCCACATCGTTGCTGGATTCGGCGACGGGCGCAGAGAGCCAGGCTCTCTCGGGGCTCGAGGTAAACGCCAAGACCATCGAGGCCGGCCTGGCTTGCACCCCCCCGCCTCTGATCTCAGCTGCTGCATCCCCCGTCGGAAGTCAAAGTAGCGTCGGCCAGTTGTGGACAGCGCTGCAAGACTGTCTGACACCGCCCGTACAACCGGGGACGCCGATTACCGCGTCGGCGCCATCGTAAGAACACCCTGAAGCGCGGCTGACGTAGCGCAGGTCAGTGTCCCCCAAAGGAGGTCGAAGCGAGCCAGGGCCCGACGCGCCCGACGAAGAGGACCCCGAGGAGGACGCCGACGACCAGGCTTGACGCGATCGTCCACAGGCGGAGTCCAGCACCACCCACCTCTCTCCGAGTCCTGCGCATCCAGTCTCGCGGAGCCAAGCTCGCCGTGTCCGCGACGTGTCCGAGTATATGGATCGTCATAGCCCCGAACCACAGAACGAAGCTGGCCTTGTGCAACAGAAGAAGTGATCGCTGCCAAGCCGGGCCGGCAAGGAGAAGGGCGACCCCACTGGCCAGAACGACGACGGTCAGGACGACGACGAACGGTCCCAAGAGCCGCAGGAGCACCGGTGGCGGGCCCTTGCGCCGATAGGCGGGTGCGCCCATGTAATAGCGGACCATTCGATACGAGGTACTCGCGATCTTGACCAACACCGGGGGGATAAGGAGCATGCCGATGAAGACGTGCGCCGACAGAAGGTGGTGGACGCGGAGAATGGTGACTCCTTCGGCTGCAAGGAGAACAAAGAGCGCCGCGGCGGTCGTGCCGGTGAGGCGGGCGTTGGATTCCACGCCGTCAGGGCCGCCACCCGGAGATGGGCCGCGATCAGACCGACACGGCTGCGTGCCGCCTTGGCCGGGGATGGAATCCATCGCGACCACGGTACGGAGCAATCGTTACGCCAGCGTGAATATCGCTGCTTGCGGTGTGAGTGGCGGGGCGGACATGCCGACGCCCATGCACCTCAGCTTACGTAGAGCTGGCCGTCAGGCCCCTTGCTGATGGCGATACGCGTCAAACCGGAGGGCGCCGGCCCGTTCTCCACAGCCCCCGTCTCGCCGTTGAACATCGAGCCGTGACACGGGCAGGCGAAGATCTTGTTCCCCTGGTCGTACTGGACGATACATCCCGCGTGGGGACATACCGCGTCGAAGGCCAGGAAGCGCCCCTCACTGGGCTGGATGACCAGCGAGGGGTCACCCGACGAGGGGTCCTGGAACGATGCCGAGCCTCCGACGCGGACATCGGCCGCAGGCCCTATGCGAGTGCCCGTCGGGTGGGTTGCCGGTGACGATGTCGCTGGAGACGATGTCGCTGGAGACGATGACGACGCGCCCGGTCCAGCCCCCGACTTTGCACTTTGCGTTGAAGTCGTGTTCGGTGCTGTGCCCAATGGCGCGCCGGCGGCCGGGAATGTGGCGCTCGGACTTTGCGATCCCGCCGCCAATCGTCCGATGCCCGCCACAATGCCGGCGCTCGCGAGCCCTGACAAAGCTAATACGCCCGCCCACGCCCCTTTCATGGTGAACGTGCGACGATCAATGGCGGCCTCATGACGGGCATGCGTGGAGTGTTCGTGCCGTGCCAAGAACGGGCACGGGCCGGGCGCACATGGCTCACCGTCGCGCGCCCGACACCTCCCTGAGTCGTACGCGCCACACGCCATTTGGACCACATCGAAGGCCACGGGCACCACAGCACGGCGACTGGCGCCCTGCCGATCACGGGCGAGATCGGAGAGCACCTTGTCCGCGGACAGGACGTCGCCGGATCCGCCAAGGAGCAATACCGTCCAGGCGAAGATGAACACAATGTCGGAGCCCGTGTAATAGGGATTCGAGTGAAAGGTCACCGACAGGAAGAGCGACAGGGATATGGCGAGTCCGCCTGCGGCGGCGAGCCGGGTCCACAACCCGAGGACCGTCCCCAGTCCCACCGCAAGTTCGCCCAACGCGATGAGCACACCGAGAGGCACCGCGAAGTGCGCCAATGGAGCAATGAGTCCATGGATGGGGCTTCGTCGTGCCGCCCCAGCAAGCTGCGCCTGGATGGAAGCCGGATTGGAAGCGGAGAAGAACCCGGGATTCGCCAGCTTCTGCAGTCCGGCGAAGCAGAACGTGAAGCCCAAGAAGGCACGCAAGGGAAGCACGGCCCATCCCGTCAAGTGCAGAGCACGAGCAGGTGGCGCCAGCCACGACCGCTCGTTGCTGTCTTGTATCCACCGCATGACCGGCCAGGGACTCGATTGGCCGGAGCGATGAACAGACCCTCGAGGCCGGCGCTCGACGACCCTCAGTTCCGAAGGCCCGGCCGACGGCCTCCGACGAGCGGCCTTTCGTCCGGACATCGCCCTCCGTTTCTTGCTCGGGACGGCCTCGAACACGAGGCCGTCCCGAAGATCCTCGCCCATGGGCCCTTGCGAGATCATGAAGATGGCGGCGTTGCGTAATCCTGCTGTCAGGGTCGGAGGGTAGACCTCGGATCATGCCGGTCTCGTGGTCGAGGAGGTCCACTCCGCAATTGGGGCCCGCGGGGATCGCCGCCAGCGCTCGGATCGGGGCGCGACCTCAGATCCGGGACGCTGTCCTGGGAGTCAAGTCGGCAGACTCGAACCCCCGGCTTCCTGGCTTCCGAGAGCCAACCTCGAGTCGTGCCGCCGAGGTGCCTGTCCTCGTCAAGTGGCGGGCTCGGTCACGGCGCGCCGACGCTCGTCGACTACGACCAGCGCCAGCTGACAAGGGACAATGACATATAGGCTCGGCCGGGTGCCACCGGGTCGGCATCGTCGCGTGCGGCTCGGAAATAGCGTTCCCAAAGCGGTCCTTGGCGTCGTGACGGGGGCTCTGCTGCTCGCTGCGACTGCGATCCTCGTAACCGCCCTCACCGTTCGGCCGGCTACGCATGCGCCTGTCTCCACGGTCATACGGCCCGCTCCGCAAACGACACCCACGACCGTCACAAGCACGCAGCCGCTACCCACGATGAGCTCCGACGGGTCCTACGCAGTAGGTACTTCAACTGTGTCGATCGTCGAACCGGGGGGCGCAGACGCCACCGCCGAACGATCGCTGCCTACCGCGCTCTTCTACCCGGGTCAAGACGCGGCCGCAGGTAAGGGCACCAGCTTGCAGCCGGACAAGATCCATGCCCCGTATCCCCTACTCGTGTTCTCCGAGGGTTACAACATCTCGATCCGGGCATACACGACGTTGCTCAGCGACTGGGCATCCGCAGGATTCGTCGTTGTTGCTCCCACGTACCCCCACACGGACCCAGCCGGTCCAGGCGTTGTTGACGAGAACGACATCATCTACCACCCTGCCGACTTGCGGTACGTGATCACTACAATTCTCGACGACGCCCGAGCCTCCGGATCAATACTTTCTGGTCTCGTCGACGCCAATGAGATCGGTGTCGTGGGGCATTCAGACGGCGCCGATGTCAGCCTCGCTGTCGTCGCCGACACTTGCTGCCAGGATCCTCGCGTCAAGGCGGCCGCGATCTTGTCGGGAGCGGAGTTGGCAAGCTTCGGCGGTCACTATGCCTTCTCGGACGGAGTACCACTCCTTGTCGTGCAGGGAAATGCCGATACCGTCAATCCTCCTGCGTGCAGTGCCCAGATCTACGACGCCAGCGGTCCTGACAAGTACTATCTCGATCTTCTCGGGGCTGCCCACGAGCCGCCCTACGCCGATCCAGGTCCGGATCAGCAGATCGTCGCTCGAGTCACCACCGACTTCTTCGACGGAGAGCTCTCCGGTCAGACGGCCGCGCTGGCGGTCCTTACGACCGACGGGAATGTCGGGGGCCAATCCAGCCTCACCGCGACAGCGGTGGCCCCCCAGATGGGCGGTCCATGTCCCGGAGCACCCGGATGAACGATGCCCATTGTCCGGCTCGCGGAGAGGGCTTTCGGTTGACCAGGACCGGGGGCCCCCACTCGCGGGTCGCTGGTGTGAGCGGGGCGGCATCCGTTTTCCTGGCAATTCCCCTGGCAATCGTGATGACTGGATGCGCTCAGGCCCCCGGCTCCGCTCAGGCCAAACTCCGGACCACGCCGCGATCCATGCCATCTGCCGTGCACGCCGCGCCCCCGAGCACGACCACCACCACCGCTCCAGCTGTCCCACCCCAGCCGGGATGGACGCCGGTGAGCATCGTGACAACGGGGGTGGCGCTCGACGAGCAGGAGATGACGACCCCGGCGGGCGCTCCGGTGACCCTGATCCGATTTCGGGCGGGACAGGTCAGCTTCGCCCTTCACCCCGGGAGCCAGGATCCTCCCACCGTCGGCGTGTCTTTGGGCGCAAATGCACAGCCTCAGATCGGCGCTCTGGAGAGGGGAGCGCTTCTTGGGGCCTTCAACGGAGGATTCAAGGTTTCAGGCCATGCCGGAGGCGTGGAGATCGACGGGCATGTCCTGACCCCACTGGTCGCCGGCATGGCCAGCCTCGTGATCGACACCGACGGCTCGGCGTACATCGGCGTGTGGGGGGTGACCGCACCCAGGCATGGCCAGGCGGTAGCGAGCGTTCGGCAGAATCTCCCGCCGTTGGTGCTCGACTCGCGTACGAGCCCGTTGATCTCGTCGACCGGTGCATGGGGCGACCCACTGCACGAGGTCGCCCTGGCAGCCCGTAGCGCGCTCGGCCAGGACGCGGCCGGTGATCTCATCTATGCGGCCAGCATGCATGCGCTTCCGGTTGACCTGGCCACCGCGCTCCTGCGCGTCGGTGCCACCGTTGCCATGGAACTCGACATCAATCCGGAGTGGGTCCAGGCGGACGCCGCCTCGTCGCCCGGGGGAACGCTGACGACCATGATCCCCGGCCAGAACCAACCGGCCGGCCGATACTTAGAGGGGTGGACCCGGGATTTCGTAACGGTCGATGTGGCGCAACGGATCCGATAAGCACGAACCGGGAACCAGGCGACGAACACAGACGGGGAAGGTGGCCGGCGGGTTGGCGCCGGTGGCTGGAGCGCCGGAGTACTCGGCATGCGTCCGATGATGTCTTCGGCGGAAGATGGGGGCCACTCCTAATCCCAGCCGGTCATCTTCCGAGCTCTACGATCTTCCCTGAAATGAACCGTCCCCGCGGCAAGCCGCTCGAATCCTCGGATCCACGTCGACTGCCGAGAGTCAGCGGGGTCCGTTTCGGTCGAGGACGGCATTCTCGATTTCCTTCGTCCGTGTTCATCGCCATGGTGGCCGTCTTGGTTCTCGTTGTCGGTATCGCGGTGTTGATTTCCGTCGTGGGGGGTCATTCGCAACGGGCGGCGGTGAGGGACAAAGCGCTCCGGCGGACAAGGGCCGGATACGCGGTACCGATGACGACGGCGGCACCGGTCACTACCACAACCGACTCGGGATCGCTTCCTCAGACCGACACCTTCCCCGCGGACGACTCGACGCAATTCCATTCCGAGATGTCGGCACTGTGGAACGGCATCGTGACTGACTCGGTCAGCTCGTCCCTGCCGGCTTTCTTTCCCGAACATGCGTACGAGCAGCTGAAGAGCATCGGCGACGCGCAATCTGACTATGAGGATCGCCTGGTACGTGATTTCTCGCTTGACATCACCGCTGCGCACGACCTGCTCGGAGCCGAGCCTTCGACCGTGCTCGTTGGCGTCGACGTTCCCGCCCACTACGGCCACTGGGTGCCCCCCGGAGTGTGCGACAATCGGATCGGCTATTTCGAGGTGGCCAACTCTCGGATCGTCTACGAACAAGGCGGCGTAACCCATTCGTTCGGCATCGCCTCTCTGATCTCGTGGCGGGGTGTCTGGTACGTGGTCCACCTCGGCGCCATCCTCCGCTCGACCGAAACGGGTGTCGTGGAGGATCCCGAGCTCGGAATGGGCATCTCGGAGCCGTCTTCCACCTGCTGAATGCTGACCGTGTTCAGCGGAGGCAGACGGATCTTGGAACCTGTGAAAAGCCTTTGAGGATACGGCGCGTCAGACGGCCAATTCAGCGCCCTCTCGTGTCCCCGGGCTAGACGATCCCAGTTCTGTTTCCTACGATCGCCCAGCGGTGCACGGGTTCGGCAACAACTCTTCGGTGTGCTGGACCGCACGTGGGCGGGTGCCCCCTTTCGGGCTGCGCATGGCTCTCGTCATTGCGCTCTGCTCTGGTTTCGCCGTCGCCGGCGCTGCCCCCCGTCACCGTGCACCGCGGCTGGCATCCGCCGCCTACGTCGGGTTCTCGGGCACGGGCGTGGCGGGGTACGGAGATGCCCCGTCGGTGGGGGGCTTCGCCGGTGTCACACTGGCTGCTCCTGTCGTGGCCATGGCGTCCACTCCCAGCGGCGATGGGAACTGGGTGAGTGCGGCCGACGGTGGGGTGTTCGCCTTCGGTGACGCCGGGTTCCACGGCTCGATGGGTGGTACGTCCCTGTTCGCCCCGGTGGTGGGGATGGCGGCCACCCCCGACGGCAAGGGCTACTGGCTGGTCGCCGCCGACGGTGGGGTGTTCGCGTTCGGTGACGCCGGATTCCACGACTCGATGGGTGGTACGTCCCTGTTCGCCCCGGTGGTGGGGATGGCAGCCACCCCCGACGGCAAGGGCTACTGGCTGGCCGCCGCCGACGGTGGGGTGTTCGCCTTCGGTGACGCCGGGTTCTTCGGCTCGATGGGCGGGAAGCAGCTCACGCAGCCGGTGACGGGGATGGCGGCCACCCCCGACGGCAAGGGCTACTGGTTGGTGGCCGCCGACGGTGGGGTGTTCGCCTTCGGTGACGCGGCGTTCTTCGGGTCGGCTGCCAACCAGAACATCGGCACCTCGGTGACGGGGATCGCGGCCACCCCCGACGGCAAGGGCTACTGGTTGGCGGCCGCCACCGCCGGCGTGCTCATTTTCGGCGACGCCGTGTTCTACGGGCCGTCACCGAACACGCCACCTTTCCCCCCCACCGCCGCCATCGCTGCTACGCCCGATGGCCGGGGTTATTGGTTGCTACAACCAGACTCACTTCGTACCTCGTTCAGCGTGCCGGGCTCTCCGGTCAACTTCCCCAGCGCACAGAGCGCAGTTCAGACCGCCGCCAGTCAGATCGGGCCAGATCCCGACACCACCGTGGGGGCGTACTGCAACCCGTACGGACCATGCGAGGAGTGGTGCGCGCTGTTCGCCACCTGGGTGTGGAACCAGGTCGGCATCCCGATCCCCCGGTATGCGTTTGTCGGCGACGTCTATGGCTGGGCGGCGGCCCGGGGGCTGGTGCTGTCCCCCCGCTCGACGCCATCGCCCGGCGATGGCGTGTTGTACGGCACAGGTCCTGAAAATGCGAGCAGCTCCCCCCACATGGCCATTGTCGCCGAGGTATGGCCGGATGGGGCCATCACAACCATCGACGGTGACTCTGGACCCGAGCCCGATGGCCAGGACGCCGTGACGTTCAACGGCCCCTTCCTACCTGCAGACTCCTCGAGCTACAACGGCATGCCCATCTACGCTTTTGTTCGGCCGTAGGCGCACTGGGACTCAAGGCTGCCAGTCTGGAGGGGCAGGCGGGACACCGGAATGCAGGACACGGATGGGCCGCCCTTCCGGCCCGGTGATGCCTGACATTTCTCCCACGTCGAGTCCGATTCCGGTGCTTGTGTTCACAACCAAGGAGAGGAAGTCCCGGTTCGTCCTTGTCCAGGGCCCCGGCACGGTGCGCTTCTGTAAGGAGCGTAAGGAGAGTTCGATCGCCGGAGAGATCGTCGGACGGGAGATCTCGCCCCCCAGATGTAGGTGGAATCACCTGCGTATCGCTACGTGATTACACGGTGTTCCGGAATAGGCCGTCCGATCAATAGTGAAACAGGTTCGACTCCCGCCACTTGCCACTCTGGCCGGTGAGGGTGAAGTGGGACTCCGGGGGTTGCCGTTGGAGAGCCAAAGCGCGAGAGCGGTGGCTCCCGTGATGGTGGGGGGAGTCGGGCATCGGTGTCGCCGCTTGTGTCGTCGAACACAGGCGGATGGTCCGGCATCACCCCAGAATCATCGGCTTTGACCAGGGAGCACCTGATTCGGTTGGTTTCTGAGTCAGGCACCACGATCTGCGCTGACTGTTCATCTTCTTGGCAGCGTTCGACGCTTGAAATGGGGAAGTGGGGACTCCATGTTTGGACGAGATGGACGAGCAATTGGACGAGTAGTGCGCGCCCTGATCCCGGCGTTGTTGGTAACGGGCATGGTCGTGGGTGTGGTCGAGCCGCTGACGAGTCGGCCGGCCGGGGCCCTGACATTGTTGAGCATCACGGTCTCCCCCACGGCGGCTTCGATCGCGGCGGGGCACACCCAGCAGTTCACCGCCACCGGTCACTATTTGGGTGGGAGCACTCAGGACCTGACCTCGACGGTAACGTGGTCGTCGTCCCTCACCTCGGTGGCGACCGTCTCCAGCGCCGGCCTGGCCACCGGGGTGGCTACCGGCGCCACCACCATCACCGCCACCGACGGCCTCATCTTGGGAACAGCCGCCCTGACG